>DATELP010000269.1:0-21452 GCA_035276425.1 Pyrinomonadaceae bacterium | reverse complement strand
GCCCGCGCTCCGGCCGCGTACTACCGCTATATCCCCAGCTTCTTACGCAAGCGGAGCTCTAACCTGTTCATTTCTCCATTGTCGGTTTCGTGATCGTAACCCGAGAGATGCAGCAGGCCGTGGAGAATCAACTGCGCCACTTCTTCGTCAAACGTCAATCCGTTTTCCTTTGCTTGTCTCGCCGCAGTGTCGACGGAAATCGCGATATCGCCGAGGTTAAGCTTGTCTGTGTCGTCAGCAGGAAACGACAAAACATCGGTCGCTTTGTCGGTATTGCGAAACTGCCGGTTGAGCTGGCGAATGGCTTTGTCGGAGACGAAGGCGATCGTCGCTGTTGAATCGTTCTTGCCGATCGCGACCGCGGCCTTGTCGGCGAAAGACTCCCACGCTTTCGTATCGACTTTAGTTTTCCTTTGACGATTAACCGCTTCGATCATCACTGCTGGCATCAGTCGCTAGATTTGAGCCTTCTTACTCTGTTCTTCGTAAGCACGGATGATCATCTGCACCAGCTTGTGACGCACCACGTCTTTGTCAGTGAAGTAGACAAACTCGATCCCGTCGAGGTTCGAGAGGATGCGTTCAGCTTCGATCAGACCACTGCGTTTGCCGGTCGGCAGATCGACTTGCGTGACGTCGCCCGTGATGACGGCTTTGGAACCGAAGCCGATGCGCGTGAGAAACATCTTCATCTGTTCGCTGGTGGTGTTTTGCGCTTCGTCGAGAATGATGAACGCGTCCGAAAGCGTGCGGCCGCGCATGAACGCGAGTGGCGCCACTTCAACCACGCGCTTCTCGAGTAATCGCGTCACGCGTTCGTAGTCCATCAGATCAAACAGCGCGTCGTAAAGCGGACGGAGATACGGATCGACTTTATCCTGTAGATCGCCCGGAAGAAACCCGAGCTTCTCGCCGGCTTCAACCGCGGGACGCGCCAGCACGATGCGGTTCACTTGTTTCTGCATCAGCGCCTGAACGGCCATCGCCACGGCGAGATACGTCTTACCCGTTCCCGCGACGCCGATGCCAAACACGACGTCCTTTTCCTGAATCGCCTGGATGTACTTGCGCTGGTTCGCAGACTTCGGCGCGACCTGTTTTTTGCCGGCCGGATTGAAGCGGGCTTTCGTGAAGTAGTCGCGCAGGCTGAAGGCGCGGTCTTCGGCAATCTGCGCGAACGCCTCGCGCAGTTCTTTGTCGGTGAAATGCTTTCCTTCTTTGAAGAGGTCGGAAAAATCTTCGAGGATGCGTTGCGCGGTTTCCACGTCCGCCGGGTCGCCGTCGATGGACACGTCCTGGCCGCGCGCGTCAATTCTTACGTCAAGCAGAGATTCGAGGTACTTGATATTCTGGTCGTGAACGCCAAAAAGCGTCTCCAAGCCCCGGGGGGGCAGTTCGATCTTTATCATTGGCCAACAGATTAGCATGGATCTGTGTCATCCGTGTTGACGAGGCTGGGCGTCCTTGACACACTCGCGGGGCGTCCCTATACTCCTCCACTTGCGCCTGAAACCGGGCGCGCAGGAGAGGAATTAATGCCGAATCATAAATCAGCCGAAAAGCGCGTGCGACAGAGCGAGAAGCGCCGCCTAATCAACAGAGGTCATCGCAGCAAGGTCAGGACTTACATCAAGAAGGTCCGTACGGCGCTGGCGTCAGGATCGGCGCAGGAAGTCGCAAGCGTGCTGCCTGAGGCGATTTCCGTGATCGATAAGTCAGTGCAGAAGGGCGTGATGCATGCCAATGCGGCCGCGCGCTATAAGTCGAGGCTGACGTCACAGGCGAACCAAATCGGCAAGTAAGAACTAACTAAATTTTTGAGGAACCGCGAGGCGGGTCGAGATTTCGGCCCGCCTCGCTTTTTTATTTGCTAAAAAGGAGAAGACGATGAGCCGTTTTTACGAAACTGAAGCGGAGATTGAACAGGTTGTGCGCGGGTTTGAGAACTGTGCCACACCGGCATCGGACTTTCATCACCGCGAGCATTTGACGGTTGCGGTTTGGTATTTACAGACGCTTTCGCGTCGCGAAACGGTGAACAGGATGCGGTCTGCGCTGCTGCGGTTTTTGGATCATCACGGCGTTGATAGGAAGAAGTACAGCGAGGACGTCACTGTGTATTGGGTCGACGCTGTGGCGAGTCACTTGGAGGGGATGTCGGCGAATGCTTCGCTGGTGGATCGGTGCAATCAGGTGATCGAGGCTTTTGTTAGCTCGACAGTTCGCACACCAGCAGCTCGAGTTGAAGCCGAGGTGTCGCTTGGGAAGTCTTGATTGCGAGATCCGCGGCGGCAGTGAGTTGGAGGCCACGCGCGATCTTTGCAGCGTCGTTGCGTTGCAGGTTTGAGATGTAAGCGTCGCGTTTGAATGGCGGTAAAGAGATGTTGCGAAAGACTTCTTCGCGGCCGCCTTTCGCGAGCAGGTGTTTGGCGAGCGCGAGCCGGTGATAATTGCCCGCTATCAGGCCGATGAGCATCACGGGTTCGGCGCCGTCGTCGAGTAGTCGGTGCAGGGTTTCGAGCGCGCGTTTGCGGTTGTTCGCGAGCAAGTGATCGCCGAGTTCGAAATTCGATAACTCGCGCGAACGGCCGATCAGTTCGTCGACAACCGCGGAAGTTATCCGGCCGGTGTCGGCGACCGCGGATGCGAGTTTGTCGAGTTCGTTGAAAAGCGTCTGGACGTCAGTGCCGACGAGGCTGATGATTTCACTCAAGACCGAATCGTCAGCAGTTGTTTTCAGTTCCTTCAAACGCGACTTGGCCCACGCTTTTGCTTCCGCGTCTTTCAGCGGCGGAAAGTCGACGACGACGGCGTTATCGAGCAGCGCTTTGGTGGACTTCTTTCGCTTGTCGAGATCGTCGGCAATGAGAATCATCACTGTCGAAGGCGCGGGATTGTTGAGATAGCGAATGAGCATTTCTTCGTCACCTTCGCGTAACCGGGCGAAGTCGCGGATCCTGACGACACGTCGATCGGACATCATCGGTAATTGCTCGGCAGCGGCAATCGCCGCCTGCACCGAGTCGCGCACGAGGTTGAAACTCGCTTCGTTAAACTCGCGCAGAAGCGTGCCGTGGAGCGCTACTTCAGTGATCGAACGCGCGGCCGTGTCGCGGAGAAATCTTTCCGCGCCGAGCAGCAGGTAGAGTGGTTGCGGACTCTCGCGTAGAGAACGTTCGAGTTCGGTTCGCGACAACGACTTCATTACTTCTGGATCTCGACTGCGTTGATGAGTGTAGAGACGATGCTTTCGGCGAAGCTGCGCGACATGCGGAGAATCGCCGGATCTTCTTCGTTGAAGAAACTGCGAGGGTCGCTCGCGAATTCATACTCACCGCGAAAGACGAAGTTCTGGTTGTCGTAGAGCACCTTATTTTCCGTTTGGTCGCGCACGGTCACAGCCGCTGCGATCGTGACTTCAAAAATACGCGCGCGTCCTTTGTCGTCGAGCAGCACGCCGGCGAAGTTGAAACTCTTGATGACGCCCTCGATCACGGCGTCGGCGCCCTCGCGTTCGCCCTGCACGCGCAGTCCGCGTCCGCGATGGACCAGTTCCTTCATCACTGCCTCAGTGAAGCGCGACTCGATCTTATACCGGAGTGCATTGCTCTCCATCTGAAACGCCGGCACTGCGACGGTTTTGATCCGGGCGGGTAGTTGGTTCTTCGTCACAGGCTTGTAGCACTCCGCAAAGCCGGAGACGAAAAGAAACATTACGAGAAAGAGGGAAAGGCGTAGGAGTTTGGGCATCGAGCGTGGATTTTCTCGCAGCGCCCTATCGGAGGGCAAGTCTGGGCCACAGATTTTCACGGATGAACACGGATCGAGCCGGAAAGGCGGAGTGATTCAGTGATTTTGATTGTTTCTACGGTGGCTTTGACGTCGTGGACGCGGACGATGTGGGCGCCTTTTAGGACGGCTGCGGTGATGGTGGCCATGGTGCCGTGGAGACGTTCTGATGGGGGCGCGGGTGTACCGGAGTCGTCGGCGAGGATGCGTCCGATGAAGGATTTACGCGAAGTGCCGATGAGTAAAGGGTAGTCGTGGAAGGCGGCGATTAAGTCGTCGAGGCGCGCGATCAGTTCGAGGTTTTGTTTCTGGGTCTTGCCGAAGCCGATGCCGGGATCGATGACGATTGATTCGCGCGCTACGCCGCGTCGCTCGGCCATGTGAATGCTCGCACGCAGACTGCTCACGACTTCATCCATGATGTCTGCGACGGGTGGCATCCGGTGCATCGTCGCGGGTGTGCCGCGCGAGTGCATCAAGACCAGTCCCGCACCGGCGCGTGCCGCAGCGTCCGCAACGTAGAAATCGAAGCGCAGCGCTGAGATGTCGTTCACGATCGCCGCACCAGCATCCAAAGCCGCGCGCGCGACTTCAGATTTCGTTGTATCAACCGAAAGCGGCGTGCTCACACGCGAGGACAGCGCTTCAATCACAGGCACAACACGCGCAATTTCTTCTTCAACAGAGACCGGCTCGCCACCGGGACGCGTCGATTCGCCACCGATGTCGATGATGTCGGCGCCTTCCGCGACCATCTGCTCGGCATAAGCAACAGCCTGATCCGCGGAGAGAAACTGACCGCCGTCGCTGAAACTGTCAGGGGTAACATTCAAAATGCCCATGATGAGCGTGCGCTCACCAATGGGCATTTTGTAGTTTCTAACCTGCCAGGTTCTCACACCCACAGAGTACACAAATCTGCGTAATCTGTGGATTGCTTACGCCGGCTGCGGATTGCCTCCGGTGATCGGAGGAAGAATCGGCTTCAGCGGCTTCGCGCTCGGCTCCTTCAACTGCGGACGGTCCGAATCGCCACCGTCGGAAACCGGCGGATTCTCATCGAGCGGCAGTCCCGCCACAATCCGTCGAATCTCAACACCGTCAAGTGACTCACGCTCGAGCAGACACTCTGCCAAGCGAATCATCGTCTCGCGGTTGTCGTCGAGAATCGCCTTCGCGCGGTCAAACTGCGCGGTGACGATCTTCTTCACCTGATGGTCGATCTTGATCGCTGTGTCTTCCGAGAAATCGCGATGCTGAGCAATCTCACGTCCGAGGAAGATCTGCTCTTCCTTCTTGCCAAACGTGAGCGGGCCCATCTCGGACATGCCGTACTCACAAACCATCGCGCGCGCGAGTTCAGTAGCGCGTTCGATGTCGTTTGAAGCGCCGGTCGTAATGCTGCCGAGGAACGTCTCTTCAGCGATACGTCCACCCATCAGGATCGCGATCTGGCCCAGCAAGTATTCCTGACTGTAGTTGTGACGATCGCCTTCTGGAAGCTGTTGCGTAACACCCAACGCCATACCGCGCGGAATGATCGTGACCTTGTGTACCGGATCGGCGTTCGGCACTTTCAAACCGACCAGCGTGTGACCCGCTTCGTGATAAGCAGTGACGCGCTTCTCCTCGTTCGAGATCACCATGCTCTTGCGCTCAGCGCCCATGAGCACTTTGTCCTTCGCGAGTTCGAAGTCGCCCATCGCCACGAGCTTCTTGTTATAACGAGCAGCGTTGAGAGCAGCTTCGTTCACGAGGTTCGCCAGATCGGCTCCGGTGAAACCCGGTGTGCCGCGTGCGATTACGGAGATGTCGACGTCTTCGCCGAGCGGGATCTTCCGCGTGTGAACTTTCAGAATGCCTTCGCGGCCGCGAACGTCAGGTCTCGACACGACAACACGTCTGTCGAATCGGCCCGGTCTCAGCAGCGCCGGATCGAGCACATCCGGACGGTTTGTCGAAGCAATCAGAATCACGCCGTCGTTCGACTCGAAGCCATCCATCTCGACGAGCAACTGGTTCAACGTCTGTTCGCGTTCGTCGTGTCCGCCGCCAAGACCGGCGCCACGATGACGACCCACCGCATCAATTTCGTCGATGAAGATGATGCACGGCGCGTTCTTCTTGCCCTGCTCAAACAGGTCGCGAACACGTGACGCGCCCACGCCGACAAACATCTCTACGAAGTCGGAACCCGAGATCGAGAAGAAGGGAACGTTTGCTTCGCCGGCAATCGCGCGGGCTAGCAATGTTTTGCCCGTTCCCGGCGGTCCCATCATCAAAACGCCCTTCGGAATGCGTCCGCCGAGTTTTTGAAACTTCTGCGGCTCCTTAAGGAATTCAATGATTTCCTGAAGCTCTTCCTTCGCTTCTTCAACACCCGCAACGTCCTTAAACGTGACGCGCTTCTGTTGATTGTTGAGCAACTTCGCACGGGACTTACCAAACGATAACGCCTTGTTTCCGCCCGATTGCATCTGCCGCAACATGAAAATCCAGATGGCGATAATGAACAACAGCGGCGCCCACGTTATCAACATGGGCCAGATGAAACTCGTGCTCGACTCCTCTTCAACCTTCGCTACCTGTGGCTTTCCATTAACGATCTGGCGTGCTGATTTCAACAAGTCAGCCTTCGCCTGTTCGTTGGATAAAGCCGCGTGGTATTCCGCGTTGTTGTTGTCGATGGCAACGGATTCGCTCTGCTTGACCGTAATCGACTTCAGGGTACCGCTCTGGATCAACTGATCCATCTTGGTCAAGTCAACGGTCGTGTAGCTGCTGCCACGCGGGTTGACGAGCTTGTAGAGCAGCAAGGCCCCCGCGATGATTAGTAGCCAAAAAACGATCTGTCTAGCAGTAGAACTCAAATTCATTAACGCCTCCGGCCCGCGATAATAACTTATCGCGGACTCATTTGTCGCTGTCCAGCCCGAAAAGCGGGCTCAAATCGAATCTTTACGATGCACCTCTGCGCTTACTCGTTGCGCCTGAAATCCCTTTGAATAACACCGCCGAGTGCCCTTTTGACTATAAAGTTTGAATGCCCCTTTTTCAATGGTTTTCAGACTCAAATTCCAACCGGTTTTTACTGCGTCTGACCCGTCCTCCGCCCGGTAATTCAACGGTTCGGCCACCAGCATCACCCTCCAGCAACTTCTCCACCGCCAACAAGTGAACCATCTCCAGCCGCCGCGCGCTTCCTCTCGCTTCGGAAAGCCACTGCCGCAAGGCGCGCCGCCGCAAGGCCGGCGGTTCATTGGCCAGGAGCTTTACGTTCAAAGGCGGCGCTTTGGTTTCACCTTCCTCGTCTCCGCCGGACACCGATGCTCGTTGCAACAGTTCGTCGGCACCGTTGAAAAGTACCGCGCGATCTTCACGTAACTGCGCAGCCGTGCGAGACAGCGCTTCGACGATCCGGTTGTTGAACGACTGCATCAGCGGCAGGAGCTGTTGCCGCACGCGGACGCGTGACAGCGCCGGATCGCTGTTCGTCTCATCGGTGAGGTATTCGGTTTTGCGAAAGCGGCAATAGCTTTCGGTGTCTACACGGCGCGCCCAGAGCAGGGGACGGACTAACTTGATCGGACTGTTCGGCGCGAGCGGACGCATTGCTTCCATACCGCCGAGTCCGGCGCCCGCACTGCCACGCATCAATCGCATCAGTACGGTCTCGGCCTGATCGTCCATGGTGTGTGCGGTCAGGACATACTTCGCTGACTTTCGTTTCGCAGTGCGTTCGAGAAACGCGTAGCGCGCCTGACGTGCAGCTTGTTCGAGATTGTCGTTGTTGGCGCGGGCGATCTCGGCGACTTTCGAACGCCCGATGACGGATTTGTAACCGAGCTTTGTCGCCAATGCCGAAACCCAACGCGCATCCTGGGCGCTCGTTGGGCGGAGTTTGTGATCTAAATGAGCGACGCAGATGTTTGTTGAGAGCTTGTTGGCGGAGCGGAGCTCGTGCAAAGCGAGCAGCAAGGCCGTTGAATCAGCGCCGCCGGAAATGCCAACGACGACGGTCTCGTTTGCAGTCGGCAGCCGCAGCTTGCGCCACTCAACAAGTAGCAAACGTGAAAACTGGCTCAGCCTCGGCGTTCTACGCATGCGCTACTCTTTGCCACAAAAGGCACTAGCGGCACAAGTGCTACTTTTGCCTGATGACCCGTCAAAAGTTTCGCGACGAAGCCAACACATTTCGATGAAACTTACGCGTAGTTTCACCTTTAAAAGACTCAAGCTCTTTATTCAATACCGCGCGAACGATGGGGGTAAGTCGATGAGGGTGGAAAAGCAGGTTAGATTCAACGAGTGGCTGCTGGGCTCAACGATTCTGTGTCAGTCGTGCGGTTGTCTCTGGTTGGTCCCGGCAGCACAAAACGAAGATCGCTATACTTGCCGCCAGTGTGGCAGCGAGGTGACAAGTAAACCGGCCATTCGCCGCGATCAGTCGGGCAAAACTTCAAACACTCGCTAGTGCGCTACGAAAACGCGCACGTTCATTCTTCACCAGTTGACTATTAACCCTCCCGGGTTTAGGTTTCTCTGTGTCTGCGTGCCAACTGGGCATCTAATTCGACGGTTCTGCGCTCTAAGATCGTCTCCTGCAATTAATACTCTCGAGGATTAGTCGATGAAACTAAGAAGATTCTTGGCAGCGCTGTTACTGGCGCTCTTCAGTGTATCTGCGCTCTACGTTACGGCCTTCGCCGACGAGGGAATGTGGCCGTTCAATAACGTCCCGCGAGCCGAAATCAAAAAGAAGTACGGGTTCGAAGTTACCGATGAATGGCTGAACAAAGTTCGCCTCGCATCGGTCAGGTTCAATAACGGCGGTTCCGGTTCGTTCGTCTCGCCGGATGGGTTGGTGTTGACCAACTATCACATCGTCGAAGACATCGTGGGCGAAGTCAGCACACCGCAAAAAGATCTGGCGAAGGAAGGCTTCGTAGCGAAGACGCGAGCTGAAGAGATCAAGGCGCCGAGCCTCGAATTGAATGTGTTGATGAGTATTGAAGACGTCACTTCACGCGTCAACGGCGCGGTGAAGGACGGCTCAAGCGATGCCGACGCGTTCGCCGCGCGTCGTGCGGAGATCTCGAAGATCGAAGCGGAGTCGAAGAAAGGGACCGGTTTGCGTTCTGACGTCGTGACGCTTTATCAAGGCGGCCAATACAATCTCTATCGGTACAAGGCGTACACCGATGTACGTTTGGTATTCGTGCCGGAGTTTCAGGCTGCGTTCTTCGGCGGCGATCCTGACAACTTCAACTTCCCGCGTTTTAACATCGACATGGCGCTGGTCCGCGTTTATGAAAACGATCAACCGGTGCATCCCGAGAATTACTTCAAGTGGTCCACAGCAGGCGCGAAAGAAGGCAGCCTCGTTTTCGTGACCGGCAATCCCGGTTCGACGTCGCGCCTCGACACGGTCGCGCATCTCGAACAACTGCGCGACACCAGCATTCCGTTGGTCATTCGTCTACTTGAACGCCGCGAAGCCGTGCTCAAGAAGTACATGGCGATGGGCGACGAACAAACGCGCCAATCGCAAAACGAACTGAACAGCGTGCAGAACAGTTTGAAGGTTTATCGCGGTCAGCTTGCCGGATTGAAAGATCCCGCACTGTTGGCCCGCAAGAAGTCGGAAGAAGCAGCGCTGCGGAAGTCGGTAGCCGCGAATCCCGAACGTCAAAAGATGTACGGCGACGCATGGGACGCAATCGCGAAAGCTCATCAGACGTATCCGACCTACATTCGCGAACGTCGCATCTTCGAGCAGGCCGGTGGTTTCAACAGCACGTACTTCCAGTACGCACGTGCGCTCGTTCGGATGGCGGCTGAGAGCCAGAAACCAAACGCCGAACGCTTGCCGGAATTCACCGACGCGCGTCGTGGTTCATTGGAAAACGCGCTCTATTCGCCGGCTCCGATTCACGAAGATTTCGAAAAGCTTAAACTCACCGACTCGCTCGGCTTCATGGTCGAGTTGCTCGGCGCTGATAATCCGCTCGTGAAGCAAGTGCTCGACGGCAAGACTCCGGAAGTGCGCGCCAACGAACTGATCGAGGGTACGAAACTCGGAGACCCGGCTTTCCGGAAAGAATTGGCGGCCGGCGGCATGAACGCAATCGAGGATTCGACCGATCCGATGATCCTGGTCGCGCGCGAGGTCGATGAGAAAGCACGCGAGCTGCGCAAGCGTTATGAGGGTGAAGTGACCGGTGTCGAACGTGCGAACTACGCGAAGATCGCGCGCGCGTTGTTTGAAACCGAGGGCACGAAGCTCTACCCCGATGCGACGTTCACGCTGCGCCTGTCGTACGGCACGGTTGCGGGTTACATGGAGAACGGTAAGAAGATTTCACCTTTCACTACGATCGGCGGACTCTTTGCCCGTTCGGAACAGTACAAGCGACAGTTTCCCTATAATCTGCCGCAGCGTTGGACCGACAAGAAGTCGGCTCTCGACCTGAACACGCCGTTCAACTTCGTTTCGACGAACGACATCATCGGCGGTAACTCCGGTTCGCCGACGATCAATCAGAACGGTGAACTGGTTGGCCTAATCTTCGACGGCAACATTCAGTCGCTGGTCGGCGACTTCATGTACGACCCGGCAGTCAATCGTGCGATTTCGGTTGATTCGCGAGGTATGTTGGAAGTGCTGAAGAAGGTCTTCAACGCGAACGAGGTCGTGGCTGAATTAACTGGCGGGACGGCCACCACGAAGGCCGCAGGCCGTTAAGCCTTTTCGAGGCCCGCGTACTTTTCGACGAGTTTCTTCTGCCCATATCCAGGGAAACTCACCGTCAACTTGGTCGATTCTCCGGCGCCCTCACGCCGGAGAACCAGACCGCGTCCATACTTCGAATGCTTCACATAAGAACCCGGCACAATCTCGCCTGAACTCGACGTTGGCGCTGGTTTCGGCGCGGGTGCGCTTCGTGGTCCTTTCGCCGGAACTTCACCCAACTGCCGGCTGCGTTGCTTGAAAAACTCCGCAATTGAATCAGCGCTGTCGTAAGTCTTGCCCATGTATTTTTTCTTCTCTTTGCGATACTCGCCTTGCTCGTAATCGATCGTTGACGAACCACGCGCAAACGATAACCACGACTTGCCGAGACTGAGATCTTCCAGCATGTCGATCGGCATCTCGTTCAAAAACTGCGACGGTTCGGAAGCGAGTTCTTCACCGTACACGCGCCGCTTCATCGCATGCGTGACGTAAAGAAAACGCTCCGCGCGCGTCATTGCAACGTAAGCGAGCCGGCGTTCTTCTTCAAGCTCAGCCGGATCGGTTGCCGAGCGTGAGTGTGGAAATAATCCGTCTTCCAGTCCGACGATAAAGACGAGCGGAAACTCGAGACCCTTCGCGGAGTGAACCGTCATCAACGTCACGGGTGCATCGCGTTTGTACTGGTCCTGATCGGAAACGAGTGCCGAGTGATCGATAAACTCGCGCAAGCCTTCGAGACCTTGTTCGTCGTAATCGACGGCGGCGTTGACCAGTTCCTGCAAGTTTTCAAGACGTCCTTCGGCTTCGTCAGTTCTTTCGGAACGCAGCCATGCTTCGTAACCGGTGTCGAGAATCGCCGCGCGCACGGCGTCGGAAACCGGTGAAGTGCTATCGACGTCGATATCGTCCGGGAGCGCGGGCGGCTCGTCCGCATCTTCCGGTAGCAATCTTTGGGGTGACATTGCGGGCGAGCCGCCCGCGCTCCCTTCGTTAGAGACGCTCTCGGTTTCGGGATCGATCGTGCCGGCCAACTGGCCCAGACGCATTACGATTTGCCGGAAGTTCCTGAGCGCGCTGATGGCGCGTGTGCCGAGGTTCTCGGGCTTCTTGATGATCTCGGCAATGGTTTCCCACGGTGTGATCTCAGCGTCCTTACTGCGGCGTTCGATCTCGTCGAGAGTTTGTTTGCCGATGCCGCGCGGCGGACTGTTGATTACGCGCTGCAACGCGATCGTGTCGTTTGGATTCAGCGCGAGCTTCAGATACGCGATGATGTCGCGCACTTCCATCCGCTCGTAAAACGAGAAGCCGCCGATGATGTTGTATGGCAGGCTGGCGCGGCGCATCGCTTCTTCAAACACGCGCGACTGCGAATTAGTGCGATAGAGCACCGCGGCGCGCAGATCGAATTCTTCGCGGCGATGTTCGAGAATTTTCCCCGCCACCCAGCGCGCTTCGGCCTCGGCGTCGAGCGCCTGGTAATAACCGACGCGGCCGCCTTTTGGATTCGACGTCCACAGGTTCTTGCCTTTGCGCTGGAGATTGTTTTTCACGACCGCGCCCGCGACGTCGAGAATCGTTTGCGTCGAACGATAGTTTTGTTCGAGGCGAATCGTTTTAGTGTTTGCGAAATGCTTTTCGAAGTTGAGGATGTTGCTGATGTCGGCGCCGCGCCATTTGTAGATCGACTGATCTTCGTCGCCGACGACGGCGATGTTCTGCTGCTTCTCGGTGAGCAAACTGATCAGCGCGAACTGTAGTGAATTCGTGTCCTGGTATTCGTCGACGAGAATGTAGCGAAACTTGTTGTTGTACTTTTCTCTGACTTCCGCGACGTCTTTGAGCAGGCGCACGGTTTTGATCAGCAGATCGTCGAAGTCGAGCGCGTTGTTCGCGTGCAGACGATCCTCGTACATTTTATAAACGCGAGCCATCGCCGCGCGGCGTTCGTCCACGTACTCCGCACGTGCTGCGAAAGCCTCGGTGTCTTCGCCGCGATTTTTTGCCGAGCTGATCGCTGACTGAGTTGCGCGCGTGCCGAGATACTTCTCGTCGTAACCGAGATCCTTGATGGCTTGCTTGATTAGGCGCAGCGAGTCGTCCTGATCATAGATCGTGAAAGTGCGCGTGTACTTGTCGTTGAGTTTTTCGATGTCCTGGCGCAGGATGCGAACGCACAAACTGTGAAACGTTGAGACCATCGGCTGACTCGAACGTTCGCGCTCGCGAAGCAGCCGCTGGACACGCACGCGCATCTCTTCGGCGGCTTTGTTGGTGAACGTGACCGCGAGAATGTTCCAGCTCGGAACATTCTTTTCGGAGATGAGGTAAGCGATGCGATGTGCGATGACGCGAGTTTTGCCGGAGCCGGCGCCGGCGAGGATAAGGAGCGGACCTTCAGTCGCGAGTACTGCTTCCCGTTGTTGCTCGTTTAGTTGTGACAGGAGTTCCGAATCCACGTGCGCGTGCATTTAACCACACCATTTCAGTGAGACAAAATGAGCCGCAAAGAGGCACAAAAAGCACGGAAGTTTGAGCGCAAGAAGTGGATAGATTCGTTTGCGTCTGTGGCTTATGATCCTCACGTTATGAACGATCAACTTTGGCAAGCTGTAGTAGCAAGAGACGCCCGGTTCGATGGGCAGTTTGTGTTCGCGGTGAGTTCGACGAAAGTTTACTGCCGCCCGTCGTGTCCGTCGCGGCGTCCGCGTCGCGAACGCGTTTCGTTTTTCGAGAAAGCTGAAGCGGCGGAGGAAGCTGGCTTTCGTGCGTGTCTGCGTTGCAAACCGCAAAGCAGTGACGTTGCCGATCCGCAACTCGCGCTGGTGCAGCGTGTCTGTCAGTTGCTCGATGCAGCGGATGATAGTGAGGCGGTGAAGCTTGCCGAACTCGCGGCGCAAGTCGGCGTCAGCACGTTTCATTTGCAACGGACATTCAAGCGCGTGATGGGCATCAGCCCGCGGCAGTATGTGGCGGCGCGCAGATTTGGCAATTTCAAACAGCTCGTGCGCGAAGGAGAATCAGTGACAAACGCTCTTTATGATTCGGGTTTTAATTCCAGCAGCCGTGTTTACGAACAGGCGGCGGAAGAGTTAGGGATGACACCGGCAACGTACGGTCGCGGCGGACGCGGCGTGAAGATCGATTACACGATCGTGGCGTCGCCTTTCGGTCGACTGCTGGTGGCGGTGACTGAACGTGGTGTGTGCGCGGTGCAAATGGCCGATGCTGATGCGACGCTGGAAAAAGATCTGCGCGCGGAGTTTCCTGAAGCGACGATTGAACGCGCTGATAAGAGTTTGCGTCAGTCCGTGCAGAAAATTTTGTCACACCTTACCAACAACGAACCGCATCTCGATCTACCGCTCGACATTCGTGCGACAGCATTTCAGCGTCAGGTTTGGGAGAAGCTGCGTGCGATTCCTTACGGTCAAACGGTTTCCTACGCCGACGTGGCGAAGTCTCTCGGCAAACCGGGCGCGGTGCGCGCCGTCGGACGCGCGTGTGCGACCAATCCCGTCGCGCTCGTGATTCCGTGTCATCGGGTTGTGCGTGAAGATAAGAGTCTCGGCGGTTATCGTTGGGGCTTGGACCGCAAGGAAAAGTTGCTGGCCCACGAGCGACGTCAACTCCGGAATTCAAAAGACTAGAAATCCAAACTGAAAAATCGTCGGCCCTTTTTCTCCTCACACTGCGCGTTTAGTGAAGGCAGGGGGCAAACGGAAGTGGTCGCGTGGCACACGTGGGGGAAGTAGTGCCCGCAGCCGTTTGCCCCCGAGGGGTTTGGCCGAGGTGTACGCTGAGATCAAAGGGCTCTGAGCAGAATAACGTCCCAAGCCCATCGACCGGCTTGTTGTCCGTGTGTGTTCTTCACCTTAGCGCGATAACCAAACTGGTTGCCATTGCTGTCGGTTCTTTTTGAAGTCTTGTAGGCTAGTTCGAGTGTCGCTACGTCGAGCGATGGCAATGTGTGTAGTTCGTGCGCCTCAGAAAAGCCGTTGTGATTAACGTCTTGCCATAGCCGCAGACTTAAAAAGACAGTATCGCGGTTATCAATTCTTCCGTCGTCGTTGCCACCGTTTTCCAGTTTGTCGAATTCCGCGAGAGCGCGGAAGCCGTTCTTTCGTTCACCGGCCTGCGGTTGTGATTGTGATGTGAGATCGCCGAAGAGTTCGGTGCCGTCGTCGATCGTTCCGTTTGCATTTCTGTCGAGTGCAAGCCACGCGTCGTCGGAGTTGTTGCTGGTCCAGGCGATCTTTTCTGAGCCGCCGATAGTGTTGAGATTGAAGTTCACGCCCGCGATTGCGCTTGTTAGCGCGAAACCGTTTCCCACGATGTCGATCACGATTGGTGTGTGATTCGGTATACAACCGCACCATTCGAAGCTCCACACGCCGTTTTCACAAACGACGGGTTCGAGATCGCAGGTTGGTGGTGAATCGGGTTGGCACGTGTCAGTGAACGGATTCCAGAACCAGCTTTGCGCTTCGCACTCGCCTTGGTTCTGTGGCGGATCGGGAATGCAGGAGGTCCAGGTACAGAGCGGAGCCGGCAACCATCTGCGGGAGTAACCACTCGGACACGGCGGTGCGGGCGGCTGCTCAGCACACTCCACTAAGTAGCAACAACCGTCTCGCTCAACCTGCATGAATCCGCACTGTGGCGGCGAGACCGAACAATCCGCCGGACCGGCGTTGGGATTGGTGCAAGGGCACGGCACGGGGCTGGGAGTGGGAGAGGGCGATGGCGAGGGTGAAGGCGTTGGAGATGGAGTGGGTGTTGCACCTCCACAGTCCGGAAGGTCAATAGTTTGGCATAGATATACTTCACCGTTGTCGAGGCGACACTCTGTCGCGCCGAATAAGGGTCTCTTGCAGGAACCAAATGCGAAACTGCAACTGACATTTGAGTACCTATTTTGCGCTTCACAGTTCAGGCAAACGTTGGCAATCACAACCTCGACATACTCACAACCGAGGCCTGGACAGCATTCATCAATCGGTGCGTTGGGAACCCGACCAAGACTCAAACCCGCCGGTAAAAAATTTACCGGCAAGGTGCTTGCCGGTAAGTAAGAATCGATGGCCCGTGTCGGAGGTTTCGGTGGATCGACGCATTGACTTACACCCGGCCTCTGGCTCCGGGGAACGAAGTGTTCTCCCTCATTTCCTATATAACCGGTGTGATCTCCAAAGTTCAAAATTTCGAATTTAAGCTCAACCTTATGAGGTTGCGGTCGCCCTTCTTTGACCCTTTGCTCCCATGCCGAAACCATGCCTCGATGGATCATGAATGTATGCGTCTCGCCGGGGTAGATAGGGATGTCCTCCTCTTGGGCGGTGTTCTTAAATTGACCTAACTCGTTCCTTCCGTAGTAAAACGGAAACATTAGCGGATTTCCGCCGACGAGCGTTTCCGGAAGCACTAACATCAAGTGCAGAAAGTAGATCGGCCGGTCACCCGTGTTTTTGACCTCCAACTCAAACTCACGCACCCACTTCTCGTTCTTCATGTCTTTGAACGACTTTTCTTTGTCTTCCTTAAGTTTGACTTGGATCGGCAGGTGCTTGGGGACAGTGTTGTTTAGCACTCTTTCATCTTCCTGTGCGTGGGACATGACCAGCAGGAATGACAACAAGAGTCCGGCGCTGAGCAGGACCAGCCATGCTCGAAGGTGTCGCGTAAGGAAAGAGGTAAGAGGTTTCATGAGGCGAAACCTACACCCGCGAAACCTCAGTGTCAATGAAATGTCAACGCACTAGACCAACGCTACTCCACTGTCACGGACTTCGCCAAATTACGCGGTTGGTCCACGTCGCAGCCGCGACGGACAGCGATGTGGTAGGCGAGGAGTTGGAGGGGAATGATCGAGAGTATCGGCGACAACAAGTCGCTCGATGCCGGAATCTCGATCACGTGATCGGAAACCATTGACGACATCGTGTCGCCTTCAGTCAAGACTGAGATCACGATGCCTTCACGCGCTTTCACTTCAACGATGTTTGAGTGCGTTTTTTCATAACGCAGCTCCGAAGCACGATTGCCTTCTTCGCGTGTGTTGATAAAGAGCACGGGCAGACGTTCGTCGATTAGCGCGTTTGGTCCATGCTTCATCTCGCCGGCCGGATAGCCTTCCGCGTGAATGTAGGAAATCTCTTTCAACTTCAACGCGCCCTCGAGCGCAACCGGGAAGTTAATGCCGCGGCCCAGATACAGAAAATCCGTAACGCGGAAAAACTCTTTCGAGAGTTCTTCAATACTGTCGGAGTTGTTCAGCAGGTGCTCGAGTTTCACCGGCAACTCCGCCAACTCCTGCGCGTGAAACTTCGCTTCTTCTTTCGACAACGTGCCGCGAACCTGCCCAAGATACAAGCCGAGCAGATAAAGCGCGACCATCTGGCCCGTGAATGCCTTCGTCGACGCCACACCGATCTCCGGACCAGCGTGTGTGAGTATCGTGCCGTCAGCTTCGCGCACGATCATCGAGCCCTGCACGTTGCAGATCGCCAAAACCTTCGAACCGAGTTCCTTCGCTTCACGCAGCGCCGCGATCGTGTCGGCGGTTTCACCTGACTGCGAGATCACCAGCAGCAGCGAGTTCTCGTCCATCACCGGATCGCGATAACGAAACTCTGACGCGTAATCGACGTCCACCGGCACACGCGCGAGCTGTTCGATCATGTACTTACCCGCAAGTCCCGCGTGCCACGACGTGCCACACGCCGCGATCTTGATCGACGTGAAACGTTTGAAGTCGGCCTCGGTGAGATTGCTCATCTCGTCAAGAAACACCTGGCCACTATCGAGCGAGATGCGCCCCTGTACCGTGTCGCGAACCGATCGCGGCTGCTCGTAAATCTCTTTGAGCATGAAGTGCTTGAAGCCGCCCTTCTCGGCCATGATCGGATCCCACGTGATGCGTTGAATCGCGGGCTGGACCGAGTTGCCTTCGAAGTCGATCACGCGCACTGCGTCTCTTGTGATCACCGCGATCTCACCGTCGCCGAGAAAGAAGACGTCGCGTGTGTGGTGCAGAATCGGAGGAATGTCAGAGGCGACAAAAAACTCACGATCGCCAAGACCGATAACCACCGGCGGCCCCTGGCGCACGGCTATGATCGTGTCGGGCTCGTCGGCGTGAATGATCGACAACGCGAAGATACCGCGCAGTTCTGAAACCGCGGCGCGCACTGCCTGCTCGAAGTTGTGATGCCCTTTGAGATGTTCCTCGATCAGGTGCGCGATGATCTCGGTGTCGGTTTCGGTGACAAAGCGGTGATCGGATTTGCGCAGCCGGTCTTTTAATTGGAGATAGTTTTCGATGATGCCGTTGTGAACGACGACGACGCGGCCGGTGCAGTCGCGATGCGGATGTGCGTTTTCTTCGGTGGGACGTCCGTGAGTGGCCCAACGCGTGTGGCCGATTCCGTAAGTGCCGTCGAGCGGGCTCAGACGAATCGTCTCTTCTAGATTGCGCAGTTTTCCTTCGGCGCGACGAATCTCGAGATCGTGTCCCTCATTGACGACCGCGATGCCCGCCGAATCGTAACCGCGATATTCTAGCTTGCGCAGCCCGTCGATAATGAGCGGCACGACCTGTTTGTTGCCTACGTAACCAACAATTCCACACATGCTTTGGATCCAGCTCCTATGTTTACTTCAATTTCTTTTTCACTTCCGCCGGCACGCCCGCGACGAGCGAATCCGGCGGCACGTCTTTCGTCACAACCGATCCGGCGCCGGTTACCGAGCGCGAGCCAACGCGCACCGGCGCCACGAGCATCGTGTCCGAACCGATCTTAACATCATCTTCGATGATGGTTTCGTGCTTGTGCTTTCCGTCGTAGTTGCACGTGACGGTGCCCGCGCCGATGTTCGTACGTTCGCCGATCGTGGCGTCGCCGAGATACGTCAGATGCATCGCTTTAGTGCCGCGTTTCAAACGCGACTTCTTTACTTCAACGAAATTTCCGACCGTGGCCTTCTCTTCCAAAACCGCGTTCATGCGCAGATGCGCAAACGGCCCGACCGAACAGTTTGACGCGATTTCGGAGTCGATGATGAGCGAATGGTCTTTGACCGTGACGTTGTCGCCCAGTTTCGAATTGGAGATGCGTGCGCCGGAACGGATTACACAGTTCTCGCCAATCACCGTGTTTCCCTCAATCGCGACGTTGGGATAGATCACCGTGTCGCGACCGATCTCCGCTTCCGGACTGATGTACGCGTGTGAAGGATCGATAAAGGTCACGCCGGCTTCGAGCATCAGGCGACGAACCGCATTGCGGCGCAGCAGGTTTTCAAACTCCGCGAGTTCGGCGCGCGTGTTGATTCCCGAAAGCTCTCGCGCGTCGGTATGAATAAACACTTCAACCTTGCGGCCGCTCGCATTAAGTATTTCGGCAACGTCGGTCAGGTAATACTCGCCCTGCTGGTTCTTCGGCTCGATTCGCTTCAGTGCTGCAAATAAATCGCCGGACTCGAAACAGTAAATGCCGGAGTTTATCTCGCGTACTTTTCGTTCTTCCTCAGACGCGTCCTTTTGTTCGACGATCTTTTCAAACCGGCCCTCTTCGTCGCGAATGATGCGGCCGTAGCCGGTCGGGTTTTCGAGTCGAACCGCAAGGATCGTGCAAGCGGCATCAGTCGCGCGATGTTGTTCGATCAGCTTCCGCAACGTTTCACCGCGAATCAACGGCACGTCTCCTGACAACAGCAACACCAATGAACCAGAGTCTTCAAGCTGTCGCCGCGCTGACTCCACTGCATCTCCGGTTCCCCGTTGCTTCTCCTGAACCGCAAACGACGCAAGCTCACCAACCTCAGCGAGCACCGCCTGCTCAACTTCTTCCGCCTGGTGACCAACGATCACCAGAATCGTCCTGGGATCGAGCGACTGCGCCGTACGCACCACATGCGCGATCAACGGGCGGCCGCCGAGTTCGTGCAGCACCTTCGCCCGGTTCGATTTCATCCGCGTGCCCAGGCCCGCGGCCATAACGAGCACGTTCAGCGGTTTTGTCTTTTGTGCTTCTTTGTGGCTCATAACCAGCTTACTGTCACCTCGGAGAGCACGCGATCGCGACAGGCGAGCACGACTTCCGCCAAACGCTCCGAGTTGTGTCTGACCTTTTCACCGTCGTACAGCAGATCCGCCCGCACGATCTCCGTGGTTTGATCGAGCACGTCTTCAATCGGATCGTCAATGCCGATCTGATAAGCGCCCTCGGCGGCGTAAACCTCCGCCTGCTCCGGACTGATCCTCCGATCATTAACAATGACGAAATCGAAGCGAATTTCAGGAGCATACTTTCGAATCGTTTCCAGGTGCGCGCGTGCAGTGTAACCGTCAGTCTCGCCGGGCTGCGTCATCAAGTTGTTCACGAAGATCTTGGTCGCCTGCGTCTGACCAATGACGCGCGCGACCTGCGCGACGAGAAGATTCGGCAGGATGCTGGTGTAAAGCGAACCCGGACCAACCGTGATGATGTCGGCACTGCGAATCGCTTTCAGCACCTCGGGCAACGGCAAACATCTTTCCGGTTCGAGCCGCAAATGGCGAATCGCTTGCGACGACTTGGAGATCTGCGTCTCACCGCTGACCACAGAACCATCTTCCAATTCCGCTACAAGCCTGACGTCGCTGATCGTCGCCGGGAAGATGTGACCTTTACTGGCGAGAATTTCGGAAGAGAGCCTGACCGCCTCGGTGAAGTCACCGGTGACTTCGGTTAAGGCCGCGAGGAAGAGATTTCCGAAACTGTGACCGCCGAGTTCACCGTCACCGCGGAACCGATGGCGGAAGAGTTTCGAAAGCAGACTCGAATCTTCCGAGAGCGCGATCATGCAGTTGCGAATGTCGCCCGGCGGCAACATCTGTAACTCATCTCGCAAACGGCCGGAACTCCCACCGTCGTCGGACACGGTCACGATCGCAGACAGGTTATCGATCCAGGTTCCTTCGTCACGTTTCCCGACTCGCTTCTTCAAACCAGCAAGCAGCGTCGAGAGACCAGTGCCGCCGCCAATGGCGACGAGATTTTGTCCACCAGTTGTCATTCTGTCCTGCAAATAATAACTCAGGGAAGAGCCAGAGTCAGGAAGGATTACTGAAGATCAGCCGATCGAAGTCAGGGTCGTTGCGCAGGGGGTTCAGATCGTGGTCGTGTTGCGCACGAACACGAAGATTTGGTTGCAGGTCGAGCGCGCGTTGCAACGACTCCAACGCGAGATCGATCGAACCGAGCCGGGCACGGGTAGCAGCGAGACCGTAGTGAATGTGCGCCGCTTCGGGTTCGCGTTTGAGAGCGCGTTCAAACATCTCCTGGGCGGCCACATACTCGCCGCGGTTCAGTTCAATCACGCCGCGGTCGTAAAGCGAGTCGGCGTCGCGTGGCAACATGCTTTCAGTGCGCAGCCGCGACTCAGCGATCGCGAGATACGTTCGTGCGCGAGCCGCGACTTCCGAAACTTGTGAATACTTATCGACGAGCACGCGAAACTGGTTGCGCGCTTCCGCGAATCGACCACGCACAAATTCTTTGTGCGCACGTTCAAACGCGCCCAACGCTGCTGATTCATCTATCGTTGGTTGACGTGGCGCTGGCGGCGGAGTTGGTGTGGGTCGAACAGCACGAACCGCCGCGAGCTTCTGAGTCGTTTTGACTCTCGAAGGAACAGCGACTTTCTTCGCGGGCGCAGTCTTGCGAACCACCGATTTTGGAGCGGCCTTGCGGGCCTTAGTGGTCGACTTGGGCTTAGCGGCTTTCCTGGCTGCGGCTTTGGATGGCTTCTTAGCGAGCGGGCGGGAGGGTGACTTCGCTGCGCTTGCTCGTTTTGCTTTGGGCCTCGCCGTCGTCGCTTTTGCCACGCGCTTCGCGGTCTTAGCTGGCGCTCGCTTCGTCTTCGAGCGCGATGCTGGCCGTCG
>DATELP010000268.1:0-6007 GCA_035276425.1 Pyrinomonadaceae bacterium | reverse complement strand
CAACCGCAGCAAACTGATCGGCTCGGCCTTTTCATACTCGAGCACGTGGCGCAAAAACTCTTCTTCCATGTCAGCCGGCATCGACTCCAGCGACATCGTGCCACCGCCAAGTCTTTCCACTTCCTGACGGAGTTTGGCGATGCGTTCTTCCTGATCGGGTTCGTCGGCGAATTGTATGTACGACATTCTGGCTCCTTAAGAAATCGAGAGGTTTAAGGTTTGAGGCGCCTGCGGAGTTGCTGTGAGGGGCCTCCGTCCAATTGTGTTGCGTGAGTTCAGCCGCGCATTTTACGCGTGAGGCGGGAAAAGTCAAAGCGCAAATAACTGCGGCAGCGGCGGCGCGGTAAACATTTCCAGATTTGTTAGACCAAGACTGCTTTCGATCTCTTCCATGCGCCGTAACGCGCTTTCGAAACCGTCTTCACCGAAGATCTCGTTCTCGATCTCTTCAAACTTCTCACCCAGTTCGTTGTACTCCTGCTCGCCGGTCAGCTTTTTCCACGCCGGAAACACAACCGTGTCTTCGACCGCCGCGTGATGCTCGTACATTCGCACAAACGATTCGAGCGCCTTCGTCACGTTGTTGACCTGGTTCGCCGCAATCTTGTCGCCTTTGGTGACGGACAACAGGTAATCCGTGATCTCGCGGCCGCGCGTGTGTTGGGCCACGAGCACGTCGGCATACATCGCCACCGGACCCTGCACCTTTTTGATCAGCGGCAGGATGTATGCCTCCTCCAAACGCTTCTCGTGATAGTCTTCGCCGAAAACGCGAAACAACTGCGCGGTCTTTTCGAGTGCTTCCGCAGGTACTGACGCCGCGTCCTGGCGCAGTCGAACCACCGACTCCTGATAAACCAACAACGCGCGCCGCAAAACTCCGTGCTCGCGCATCAAGTCTTCCACTGCCGTGACTTCCTCCGGCACGACTTCGCCCGGCGCAGGCTCTCTGCCGTCGTCGTTTGTCGCGCCGCTTGAGCCACCCTGCTCACTTGGCCCGCCCGACTCATTCGGCGTGGTACGGCAACCGATCAACAACGCCCCGGCCGAGGCCACAGTAAGACTCGCCAACAGGTGTCTTCTCGTTTCGTTCAACTGTGCTGCTCCCTTGTAGTTTGAATGTTGCAACTGGATATTACGCTGCTGCCGAGTTTAGACTAGCACACACACAATCCACAGATTACGCAGAAAGTAATCTGTGGATGGATTGCTAAGTCATGAATAACGAAGAGATCGCTCGCCGATTTTACCGCCTGTCCGCGCTGATGGAGATTCGTGGTGACGATCCGTTTCGCCTGCGCTCGTATCGCAACGCCGCCGAAGCGATCGAAGTGTGGCCCACGCCGCTGAAAGAGATCGCCGAAAAGGAGGGTCTCGCGGGGTTGCAGGAAATTCCCGGCATCGGCAAAGCGATCGCGGGCAAAGTGATCGATCTGCTCGAACGAGGAACGTTTGACGCGTGGGAGCGGCTCATCGCCGAGACCCCGGAAACTGTTCTCGATCTCACCGAAATACCCGGCATTGGACCAAAAACCGCTGCCTTGCTGCACAAGCGTTTTCAGGTCACTTCCCTGCCCGAACTAAAAACCTTCGTCGCCGGCGGCGGACTCGACCTCGTCGACGGCATCGGTCCAAAGACCGCCGAAAGAATTAAAGAAGCGCTCGATCTTTCTTGATCTATAATGCGACGCCATGACTAAAAAGATAAAACGCCGTGACTTCATGCGCACCGGTGCGGTTGCCGGTCTGACGCTCGCCGCCACCAGTAAACAAGCCTCGGGCTTTCCGACGATCATGACGCAGAGTGCCGTCAAACCGCTGGTGATTGCGTCGGCCAATGGAAACCGTTTCAAGAATGGCGGCAACGTGACCGCGGTGCAGAAGGCGTTCACGATGATGACGAGCGGTTCGGACGTGCTCGATTCCGTGATCGCGGGCGTTAACATCGTCGAACTCGACCCACTCGACGATAGTGTTGGTTACGGCGGTTTGCCGAATGCTGACGGCGTCGTGCAACTCGACTCGTCAGTGATGCATGGTCCAAAGAAACGCGCGGGTGCGGTCGCTGCGCTCGAAGGCGTACGCACGCCGTCACTCGTTGCGAAAGCGGTGATGGAACAGACGGACCATCACTTGATCGTCGGCAAGGGCGCGCAGGATTTCGCGCGCAACATGGGTTTCAAGATTGAAGACGATCTCAACACTGAGAACTCCCGCCGGCAGTGGCTCGAGTGGAAACGCCGCACGGATCCGACCCACTATCTCGATCCGAAGACACGCGCTGAAGCAGGACGACGAGTCGCGCTCGAAATGCTCGCTGAAGGAAAGCTTCGCGAAGAAAACCTGCACGGCACGATCAATTGCGACGGCATCAATGCGCGAGGTGAGATCTGCGGTGTTACCACGACCAGCGGACTCGCGTGGAAGATACCCGGCAGAATCGGCGACTCACCGATTCTCGGCGCGGGGCTTTACGTCGACGGCGCGATCGGTGCAGCGGGATCGACCGGACGCGGCGAAGCGAATCTTTTTAATCTGTGTTCGTTTGTGATCATTGAGGAGATGCGTCGCGGCGCACATCCAAAAGACGCGGGCATGGAAGTGTTGAACCGTATCAAGGCTAACACGATCGAGAAGCGGCTTTTGAATGGCCGTGGCCTGCCCAACTTCGGTATCAACTTCTACATCCTCAATGCGAAAGGCGAGTATGCAGGCGTGACGCTGTACGAAGGCAGCACGTTCGCGATCTGTAACGAAAACGGCCCGCAAACGTTGAAGTCAGAGCCGCTGCTCCAGGGCAAACCAAGCGACTAACGGGGTTCCAACGAATCCGGCCTTTGAAAGCAATGCTCCCACAACGAAAACTCCTCGCCCTAATCCTCATCTCCTCGCTGTTAACAGCGAGCTGTCTCCGCGACGCCGTCAAATCTGTTGGCGAGCTTCGGGCTCTTCAAAACGCCTTGACGAACAAGTTTGGTGGCGAAATTGACGTTTATCTTAGCAATAGCGTGAATCGTGGGAATTTGACCGTCACGTTTATCAATTCCCCGTTAAACGACAGCACCCGCCAACACCGCGCAATACGAGCAGAGGAGACCGCGCAAATCGTAAGTGCGCATTATTCACGCTCGACCTTTGTCACCTCGATGAACGTGGTGTTCCTGCGCCGAAAAACTGAATTTGTTGTATTTTATCGAACCCAACTCCTGGACAATTTCGGATTCGAAAAGGACGGGAGGCCGACAAAGTATACCGCTCCATACTTGCCGGCGCCGCTGACCGACAGTGAAATCACCGCTGATTATTCCGGGAGCGATGACGTGACCGACGTCTCCTCCGCCGCCACACTTCAACTTGACGGAGAACCGGGTGGTTATGGAATAACCGTCATGCCCCAGTTCAGACTTCAAGGTGACGCCAGAAATAGAAAAGCTCGGCCACCAGCAAAAGTTTCCTTCTACTTCGCTTCATACTCTAAGAAACCGCGCTTCAGCGAAGCGACGCCGATCGAGTTCATCGCGGATGGATCACCGGTTATCCAAGACAAGGCGAGATTTAGTGGAGCCGACGCACAGTACTGTTATATAGAAGTTTCGTATTCAGTGTTTCGCAGATTGGTTACCGCCAGTGAAGTAGCAATAAAACTGGGCGCCAGGGAATATCCGTTGACGCCCGAACAACTCAAAATCTTGCAGAAGATGGCTGCCTACATTCAGCAATGACCCGCCGCTAGCCCGCTGACGGATCGTTCTGCATCATCCCGAAGATGTTTCCTTCCGTGTCCTTGCAGTAGACCAACCAACCGACACCCGGCACCGGCATCTTCGGTAACGCGATCTGCGCGCCGTTATCGAGCGCCGTCTGCAACGACGCATCAACATCCGCAACGTCAACCACGCAGACGTAAGCGATCACTGCCTGGCCGTCGATCTCGCCCTGACGGCGCATCAGTCCGCCGTTGATGCCGGGCTGATCGTCGGGACCAGTGATGATCATCCAGTACTCCATTGGTCCTTCCCACTTTTGAAAGTTCCAACCAAACAGCGTCTGGTAAAACTTAACTGCACGTTCCGGATCGCCGGCGTGAATCTCGAAGTGAACAACTCTTGGCATTTATAGTCTCCTTATCAATTATGGACCACAGTTACACAGATTTTGCTGTCGCAGGTTCTTTGCCGTATTTCTGTGTTGCAAAGCCGACGATCAGACCGACGATCGTGCCGGGCAGAATGATCTCGAAATAGTAACCACCCTGCATCGCCGCGATGATGTACGCCAAAATCGCGCCTACAATCGCGCCAAACAGAATCCCGATCGGCAGCGAGTGAAACTTCTTCGCGAAGAAACCGATCGCAATTCCGGCGATGATGCCTTTGACGGTCGAGCCGATGACGATGCCGGTGATTTGATCTCGCACGGCAGGGGTGAACCACGCGGTGAGACCGTCGATGGCGCCGAGTATCGCGCCGAGTATTACACCAATTAGGGGTTTGGACATTCGGGTTCTCCTTTTTGTTTCTAATCTTCTATTAAACGTGCGGCGAGAAATCTTTAAGTGCGAGACGTGAAAATGAAAAAAATTCTCATGACGAGATAGGCGACGACCAGAAGTATCAGGAAACGGTTCTTGCCGGCCCAGCGTCCGGCCTTCTCGAACACGCTCTCCTGATAAGCTGTTACTGATTCCGCGTCCAACAATCGCCCGACGTCGCTCGACAATTCCGCGGCGGTCGCGTATCGCACTTGACGCTCCAGCGACATCGCTTTCAAGCAAACTGCTTCCGCGGGCCTGCTGACTTTTGGGTTCAGCGCTCTCGGCCGTGTCGTCGTTGGCGATTTGCCGGTCAAGAGGAAATAGAGCACGGCGCCGAGCGAGTAGACGTCGGAACGCTCGTCGAGTTCGTTGATCTCACCGCGCGCTTGTTCCGGCGACATGTAATTACGCGTCCCGATTACGGTTCCGTGCTGCGTATCGTCGGGATTCTTTATCAATGTATCCGCTTCAAGTGAAACCGGTAGCTCGCGCTTTCGCAGTATCTTCGCGACGCCCCAATCCAACACCAGCACCTCGCCGAACGATCCGATCATGATGTTCTGCGGTTTCAAGTCGCGATGAATCACGCCGTGCGCGTGCGCAAATGCGACCGCGTCACAAACTGACTGAAACTTCCGCAGACGATCACCGATCGAATCGGTGTGCGCGGCGTATTCATCCAGACGACTCCCGCGCACGTACTTCATCGCGTAGAAAACACGTCCGTCCGCGACCGTGCCAACGTCGTGTACAGGAACGATTCCGGGGTGCTCCAGTCCCGCGATGATCTGTGCTTCGCGCACCATGCGCTGATGCAGGTCGCTGGTCAGCTCGGGAGTATTGAGGACTTTGATTGCGACGCGGCGGTTGAGTTCAGTGTCTTCGGCGAGATAAACGGTGCCCATGCCGCCGGAAGCGAGTTCGTTGAGTAGCCGGTACTTCGTCGCACTGAAGTCGGGCTTGGTCGCGAGTTCGCGAAGATGGTCCAACCTGGAATCGGAAATCCACTTCATTTCACTTCAACTCCAAGCAGCGAACGTGCTTCGTTGCGAAACTCTTCTTCGGTGGCGGTGATCTCGCGCAGCTTTTCGATCACGATCCGGCGGAAGTCGCGCCGCGCGGCGGCGAGGTAGTTGGTGATGGTCGTGGTGTCGAGACCAAATTCCTGACCGAGAGACGAGTATGAAATATTTCCGTCGTCGCTCAGGTCGTACCGTTCAAACAGAAGGAATTGAACGGAGCGGCCAGAATCTTCGCAACGACGGCGCAACGCTTCGACCGCAAGCGTAAACATCCACCGTACCCACTCGCGATGAAAATACTCCTCGGGATTTACATTAGCCGCGGCCGCGTGCGAGGCAAATTCATCTTCCGCAGCAACGAAGTCGAATTGAAAGTGTTCGAAGTCGCCGCCGCGCTTGAGACGCGCGCCGGCCTTCCGTTCGTTGGCGACAAACCCGTCGAGACACGTGC
>DATELP010000267.1:0-7031 GCA_035276425.1 Pyrinomonadaceae bacterium | reverse complement strand
TGTCACCGATCCGATTGAAGGATCGATAATCGTCGCATCGAACCAGGAAATCGACGAAGACCTGGCCGCTGAGATCCAACGCTCCGGCGTGCAGCGCGTGCGCATTCGTTCGGTGCTGACCTGCGAATCGCGGCGTGGCTGCTGCATCAAGTGCTACGGACGCAACCTCGCGACTGGCCGTCCGGTCGAGATCGGTGAAGCGGTGGGTGTTATCGCCGCACAGTCGATCGGCGAACCGGGCACGCAGTTGACGATGCGTACGTTCCACATCGGCGGTACCGCGCGTCTGGAAGAGTCGTCGAAGCACGAAGCTCGCCAGGACGGCACGGTCAAGTATCTCGACCTGCAAACGGTCAAGAGCCGCAAGGGCGAACGCATCGCGATGAACCGCAACGGTTCGTTGATCATCATCGACGATCGTGGCCGTGAAGCCGCGCGTTATCAGATTGTTTACGGCGCCCACATTCTCGTCGAGGACGGCAGCCGCGTGACGCAGGACCAACTGCTCGCCACGTGGGATCCGTTCACGTTCGCGATCCTGACCGAAGTCGCTGGACACGTTAAGTTCCAGGACCTGAAGGAAGGCGTGACGTTTGACGAAGAAGTGGACGAAGTGACCGGTCAGTCGCGCATGGTCGTGAAAGACTCGCCCGACGAAAAGAAACAGCCGCGTTTGGAAATCCGCAGCGCCAGCAACAAGGTGCTGAAGACTTACCAGATGCCGGTGCGCGCGAACCTGATGGTGCAGGACGGCGAGGAAGTCGAGCCGGGTGACATCATCGCGAAGATTCCGCGTGAAACGACCAAGACCAAGGACATCACCGGCGGTTTGCCGCGCGTCGTCGAACTTTTCGAAGCACGGCGTCCGGCGGAAACGGCGGTCATGTCTGAGATTGATGGCACCGTTACACTCGGCGCCATTTCGAAGGGCAAACGCAAACTGATCATCACCGGCGACGACGGTGAAGAGCGCGAGTACGATATTCCGCGCGGTACGCACATCAACGTGCAGGACGGCGATCGTGTTCGTGCCGGCGAGGCGTTGATGGACGGCCCGCTCAATCCGCACGACATCTTGCGCGTGTTGGGTATGAGCCGCTTGCAGGAATACCTCGTGAACGAAATTCAGGAGGTCTATCGCTTGCAGGGTGTGAACATCAACGACAAGCACATCGAAGTGATTGTTCGTCAGATGTTGCGCTGGGTGAAGATCAAGGAAGTCGGCGACACCGAGTTTCTGCTTGAAGAGCAGGTCGATCGTTTCCGCTTCCAGGACGAGAACGAGCGCGTGAGACAGGAAGACGGCGAAGTCGCACAGGCTGAACCGCTCTTGCTCGGAATTACGAAGGCTTCGCTCTCGACTGACTCGTTCATCTCCGCGGCGTCGTTCCAGGAGACCACGCGCGTGTTGACCGAAGCGGCGATTTCAGGTCGCGTCGATTACCTGCGTGGATTGAAAGAGAACGTGATCATGGGCCGATTGATTCCGGCTGGAACCGGCATGGAATACTATCGGAACGTCGACATCGAACGCGACGAATCCATCGATCAAGCGCGCGAGCGCGACCTCGAGGAGTTTCCGGATATCGTCGGCGGTCACGACATCGTGTTGCCGGCGCGCGAACCGTTAGTCGTCTCGGCCACTCCGGCTGCTGACGGCGACGGCGCGTCCGCTCCTGCTCCCGAAGAGGAGTAGCTCAACCGTCCCTGTATTTTCCGTGGCTGGCTAAACAGTTAGCCACGGAAAAGCTTTTCCTCACAGCCTTCACGATAATCCTCAAACGTTTTGTAATTACTGACTGACGTCGCCGAGGCGCCGGCGTTGTGTGGAGTAAGAGGACATTCCACCTGATTGCAATCGTTCGCAGTGCTTGCAAATGGTTTTGTTCGGAGGCACGCTCTCAACGAGTTGAAGATTACCTGGCAGTTTCGTTCCCATCGGAATACGACTGATACGCAATCCACACAGCGTATAACTTCCGCCCGGCTGCACCATGTGATAGATGTCGTTGAGAAGTTTGGTTGCGTACATCGTGTGTATATACCTGCAACCTGAGTGCCGCCTGCTGTTTTCGTGATGAACGCCAAACAAATTCAAAATCTCCCTGGTGCGCGTAAGGCTGCGATGCCCGAGTTTGTCTCGCCGCAGTTGGCAACGCTCGTCAAAGAAGCGCCGAAAGGTGACGAGTGGCTTCATGAATTGAAGTTTGATGGTTATCGTTTGTTGTCTCATGTGCAACGCGGCCATGTACGGTTATGGACGAGAAATCAGAAGGACTGGACTGAAAAGTTTCCGGGCATTGTGAAAGCGTTGAAGTCGTTGAAGGTGCAGAGCGCGATTCTCGATGCGGAAGTTGTGGCGATGGATTCGTCGGGGCGTAGTAGTTTTCAAAGCCTGCAACAAGCAATTCACAAGACCGCGGGCAAAGGGCTGGTGCTGGAAGTCTTCGACGTGATCTATCTCGAGGGTTTCAGTCTGACGAGAGTGCCGCTGCTGGAGCGCAAACGCGTGCTCGAAGAGTTGATCTCTACGTTACGCAGCCATGAGGTTTTGCGTTACAGCGATCACGTTGAAGGAAACGGGCCGAAGTTTTTGAAGCAGGCGTGTGACTTCGGCATTGAAGGAATCGTTTCGAAACTGGCGAACTCGTTGTATGAGTCGACGCGCAGTCACAGTTGGCAGAAGGTGAAATGTCTGAAGCGGCAGGAGTTTGTGATTGCGGGTTACACGTTGTCGGACAAGGGGTTACCGTTTAGTTCGCTCGTTTTAGGTGTTTATGAAAAGGGCAAACTGATCTATGCCGGGCGTGTCGGGACGGGATTCAGCCTCAAGGATCGGGTCGACTTAAAGAAGAAATTGGATCGGCTCGGGCGGCCTACGAAACCGTTCGAGACGATACCGAGAGATCCGGATTTGCGCCGGGCGATCTGGGCGGAGCCAAAGCTTGTGGGCGAGGTTGCGTTTGCTGAGTGGACTGACGAAAACGTTATTCGTCATCCGTCGTTTCAAGGTATGCGTGAGGACAAAAAGGCCACCGAGGTTATCCGCGAGAATCCCGCTTAACATAAAGGTATCGCTTCTCTGATCCGGGAATCAGGAAGCGTTCTGCATCCAGCAGTTCTTCTCCACCAAACAACAAGAACGTCGCTCCGTCCGGCGCCCAGTCAAGCAGTACAGGGATTTTGCGGATGAACTGATCCAGCGCGCGCGATGTGACGAATTGAACGTCCGGCGCCTCAATGTCTTCAAAACGCCGCGCGATGATCGTAGCTTTTCGCCCGACTTCCTTCAGCGCCTCACGCAAAAACACGGCTTTCTTCTGCGACGACTCGATTAACGTCGCCGTTAAATCATCGCGCGCGACGAGGCAGGGAATGATCGGCAAGCCCCCGCCGGAGCCGATGTCTGCTATCTTTGCTCCGTGCGGCAGGTGCTCCAGCAACAGCAACGACTCGAGCACGTGCCGCGTCGCAAACTCTTCCGGCGAACAAGGCGCCACCAGATGAAGACGATCGTTCCAGCGAGTGAGTAAACTGTAGTAAATCCCCAGCCTCGTGATCGTATCCGACGAGAGAGGGACGTCAAACGTGCGCCAGTTCGCCAGCAGAGCGTTTCTAAATCGTTCTAATTCATCCGGCATGAAACAGAAGCATAGACCATGATTGACGATTTTGTTGAGCAGCATAAGCTGTTGGGAAAAGCAGTTCCCGAGATCATCAACGCTTACGCCGCCGCTTTAGACACGCGGCGCGTAACGCCAGCCGCCACGCCCGCTGACCTCGAAAAATTGTTTGACGAACCGTTGCCGGAAAGGGGAATTCCGCTCGACGACATCCTGCGCCGGTTCCAAGAAGACATCGAGCCGAACGCGATGGGCGTTCCGAGTCCGAAATATTTCGGCCAGTTCAATCCGACGCCGTTACCGATCGGCGTCTGGGCCGACGCGTTGTCTTCGTTGTTGAATCAGAACGCCGGCGCGTGGCGCAATGGACCAACGTCGGCGATGATCGAAGCGCGTGTGATTCGCTGGCTGTGCGATCTGCTCGACTACGGTCCGCAGAGTTTTGGCACGTTGGCGAGTGGTGGTTCGGAGGCGAATCTGATCGCTTTGAAATGCGCGCGCGATCGCGTTGCGGCGTCGATCAGGGACAGCGGTGTGCGATCGGCCGCGAGCGATCTGGTTGTGTATGCTTCCGAACAGTGTCACTACTCGATCGACAAGAGCGTCGATCTTTTAGGTCTTGGGCGCGCGAGTCTGCGCAAGATTCCGACGGACGAACGATTCCACATTCGCACCGATGTGTTGCGCGAACAAATCGCGCGCGATCGTGCTGAAGGACTTCTGCCGTGTTGCCTCGTGGGTGTCGCCGGTACAACTTCGACGGGTGTGATCGATCCGCTCGAAGATTTGGCTCTCATCGCTCGTGATAGCGCGCTCTGGTATCACATCGACGCCGCGTACGGTGGTCCACTCGCCTTCTCCTCTAAACACCGCGAGAAACTTCGCGGCATTGCGTTGGCTGACTCGATTACTTTCGATCCGCACAAGTGGATGTTTGTACCGTTCGCGTGTGGCGCGACGCTGGTGCGCGATGGCGGGCATGTGTTGCGCGATTCGTTCGACATGAGTCCGGAATACCTGAGCGAGGATCGCGGCGGCGCCGACGTGGAGTTTGATTTCTTTCGTTACGGGCAGATGGGCACGCGCCGTTTCAACTCGCTGAAGCTTTGGATGGCGCTGAAGTTCATGGGCCGTGAGGGTTACGCGCAGACAGTCGAACGTCAAATCGATCTCACTCACTATCTCGCTTCTCAACTCGATCTCCTGCCAGGTTTCCAACGTGTCGGTGAAGTCGAAACCGCAGTCTGTTGTTTTCGTTACCTGCCGGACGCCGTTTCGCGCCTGGACGGCATCGAACAGGATCGAGTGCAGCAGCAAATTCAACAAACAATCGAACGCAGCGGTGAAGCATGGCTCACAACCACCATCCTCCACGGACGCCGCGCGATGCGTGTGAACATCAACAGTTTCCTGACCGAGCAGCGCCACGTCGATGTTTTATTGTCAGCGCTCCAGCGCGCCGTCTCAACCATATGAAGTTCAAACTATTAAATCTTCTTCTCCTGTCCGTGTTTTTCTGTGTTCCGTCCGTGGCCCAAAAATCGCTCCCTGCGATTAAATCTCAAACTGATTTCGATGCGCTTTCCGTCACCTGGGACGCCAACACGCCTTACGCCCTCCCGCACCTGATGTTTGTGATCGATCGCAAAGACAACAACAAGATCTACTACGTCAACAAAAAGCGTTTCAGCTTTCACAAAGACTTCGTCAACGGCACATACCTCTCACTCGAACGCGGCCGGGAATTCTTCGTAAACAACTACATCAATCCCAACCGCCGCTTCATCCTCGGCACGATCGCCTATCAAACGCCCCTAAAACGCTGGACCTTCGAGTTTTGGGAAGGCGACCTAATCCCGTCAGACCAGATCCAGCTCACTTACGACGTCATCAACAAAACATTCTTCACGCCCGTCGCTTTCAAACCAAATTCGTTGCGCCAGGACGAAGCGTCGCAATCGCTCGCGGGCATGCAGCGCATCCTCCAAAGCGACATCGCGAAGGAACAAGCGTATCAGGCGCTGAACATTGCGAAAGGTCTCGGCCGCATCCACATCATCGACAAGCTCGACGATCACGTCGAGATCGGTTTCAACGAGATTCTGGTTTTGGATGAAGTGCCGGTTCAGCTTCCACCCGTCGCGGGGATCATCACGTCGCAACCGTCAACGCCGCTCTCGCACATCAACCTGCTCGCGAAAGGCTGGGGTATTCCCAACGCGTACATCAAGAACGCGAAGGAGCTGTTCAAACAGTATGACGGCTGGTGGGTCTCGTTTGAAACGTTGCGCGAGAAGTACACGATCAAACGCGCGGACATGGACCAACTGCGCGAGTACCAGCGACGGCAGGCGCAACGTCTCGACGTGATGAAGCCGCGGTTCAATCTGAACGAGACGCGTTTGCTCGACTTGGCCCAACAGCGCGCGCGAGCGAGTCTTGCATTCGGCGGCAAGTCGGCAAATCTGGGTGAGGTGCTGAACGCGCGTCTGCCGTCGATCGTCGTGCCGCCCGGTTTCACGATCCCGTTTCACTACTACGACGAGTTCATCAAACGAAACAACCTCGACGACACGATCTTTGGACTGCTGAACGATCAGAAGTTTGTTCATGACCCGGCGTACCGGCGCGAGCAACTCGTGTTGTTGCGACAGAAGATCGAGGCTGCGGAGTTTGATCCAGCGTTGCGGCAGAAAGTTTTGCAAAAAGTCGCTCAAGATTATGCCGGTAAGGGCTTGTTTGTGCGCAGCTCTTCCAACTCGGAAGATCTGCCGAATTTTAGTGGCGCCGGGCTTTATACGACCGTGCCGAACGTTCGCGGCGATCAGGAATTGATCGACGCGATCAGAAAGGTTTGGGCTTCGCTCTGGAACTTTGAAGCGTATGAAGCGCGCGAACGTGCGAGTGTGGACCACTCGAAGATCTTCATGGCGGTGCTGCTTCAGGAAGGAATCAACTCCGAAAGCTCGGGCGTGATGATCACCACCGACCCGTATGACCGCGACAACAGCGGCGCGATCTACATCAGCGCGAAGCGTGGTTTGGGGATCAAAGTGGTCGAAGGCCAGCGCATCGCGGAGCAGCTCATCTTTCGGCCTCGCACCAACGCGATTCAGGTCCTGACGCGTTCTGCTGAAGACAGTTTGCTGACATTTGACGAGAAAGGCGGCGTGAAAGAAGTGCCGATCACCGGCGACCGCGTCGTACTTACTGACGACGTGATCCGCCGTCTGGTACGCGCCGCCGCGTCGATCAAGCGCGTCTTCGGCGCCCGAGATCAGGACATCGAATGGGCGTACATGAAGGGGCAGATCTACATCGTCCAGTCGCGCCCGTTCATTCCCGGCAGTTAGTGCGGAGCGCGGGCGGCTCGCCCGCAGCAGGAGCAATGCGATGCACGGTCCAAAG
>DATELP010000266.1:0-8369 GCA_035276425.1 Pyrinomonadaceae bacterium | reverse complement strand
CGGCTCAGGCAGCAACGTGCTCGCGGACGACAACGATCATCATTACGTGGTTTTGAGTTTGAGCAACATGAAAGGTGCGGTGCAAATCGATGGCGAGCTGGTCTCCGTGAGCGCGGGGTATTCGTTGCCGCGTCTCTGCGTCGATGTTGCTCGCGCTGGTTTGTCGGGGATCGAAGGACTCGGCGGTATTCCCGGAACTGTCGGTGGTGCGCTGTGGATGAATGCTGGTGCTTACGGTCACGAGATCGGCACTGTGACTGAAACGGTGCGCGTCGCGCGCGAAGGAAAGGTGGTTGAGGTTCCCGGCAGCAGCGTTGAATGGAACTATCGCCACACGTCGTTTGCGGAAGGTGAACTGTTACTCGGCGCGACGATCAAACTAAAGCCGGACGATCCGGAACGCATCAAGTCGCGCATGGACGATGCGAAGAGTCGCAGACTCGCGACGCAACCGCACGGCTCACGATCCGCTGGTTGCTTCTTCAAGAATCCGCCGGCGAGCACGATCGGGACGGGCAAGATGATCGACGAGATGGGAATGAAAGGACAACGCCGCGGCAGTGCGATCGTGTCGCCAGTGCATGCAAACTTCATCGTCACTGAAGGCGAGAACGCGCGCGCGGAGGATGCGCTCGCGTTGGCTGAAGAGATCCGCGAGCGAGTCAAGAGAGAACAGGGAATCGAACTTGAATACGAGGTCGAACTCTGGCGAGCCAGTAGTCAGCCACAGACGGACACGGATGACATGGACCAGAGCAGGAAGGAGGGAGCGTGAGAGAACAGGTAATTCCGCAAAAGGTTGGTAACCGCACGGGCATCGGTAAGTCGCGTTCGGGCGTGGGCCAACGTCCGGCCAAGCGTCCGGCGGAGTCGATTGGTGCGCGGCTGCGCTCGCTTCTCGGTTACGTCCCGACTGCTCTGCGCATCGCGATGGTCGCGATCGTCTGTTTGCTCGTGGTGGTTGTTTATCGTGCGGCTGCGTCCGCCAGTTTCTTTCAGATCAAAAAAGTCGAGACGAAAGGTGCGTCGCGCGCTTCGGTTCAGGATATTCAAGCTGCGGTGCGGCGCGACGTCAGTGAGACTGGTGTTTGGCGCGCGGATCTTCAGGCGATCAGTGCGCATCTCGAGAGTCTGCCGTGGGTTCGCAAAGCGATCGTCACGCGCGTGTTGCCGGACGGAATTCGCGTGCGTATCACTGAACGTCAGCCGCGCGCGGTTGTGCGCACTTCGGCGGGCCGCTTTATGTGGGTAGACGACGACGCGGTTTATCTCGGCGAGATGGCGCCAACGGATCAGATGCCACCGTTCTTTCTGCGCGGTTGGAATGAAGAGCAAAACGGACAAGGCGAGAACCGCGCGCGCGTCGCGAAGTTTCTCGAATTACAAAAGGAGTGGGAGGCACAAGGCGTTACCGAACGGGTGAGTGAAGTGAATGTGATGGACCTGCACGACGTGCGTGTGCAACTCGCCGGTGAAGACTCGGAGATCGAAGTGCGACTCGGCGCGCAGGAGCAGGGCGCGCGTTTGCAGAAGGCGTTGACCGTGCTCGACGCGCAACGGCAAACCGCGCGTGGACCATTGATCAGTTACATCGACCTAAGCCAGGGGAAGAGAGCAATCGTCGGTCTAACGACCGGCGGTCAGACGGTTGCTGATCCTGGGACCGCGGGCGGCTCGCCCGCAAGCAGAAGGGAACAGCAGTAGAAGGCATAGAACGAGAGTTGTGCGGGCGAGCCGCCCGCGCTCCGAAAGAGGAGAGCAAACCCCGATGGCCAAGCGCACGCAACACACAATCGGTCTCGACATTGGGACCAGTAAGGTGACGTGTATTGCAGGCGAGCCTGGTGAAGGTGGGTTGCTCGAGATCGTCGGCATTGGTGAAGCGGACGCTCGCGGTTTGCGCAAGGGAGTCATCGTGAATCCCGATGCAGCGGTTGACGCGATCAAGAAAGCAGTCGAAGAAGCGGAACGGATGAGTGGTTTGGAAGCAGAGGAAGTGACGATCAATCTGGCGGGTTCACACATACTCGGCTTCAACGGCCAGGCGATCGTCGCTGTGTCTGGCCGCGATCGTGAGATCGTCGCGGAGGACGTACGCCGTGCGATCGACTCTGCGTGTGCGATTCAACTTCCCGCGGGCCGCGAGATTGTCGATCGACTCCCACAGGAATTCATCGTCGACGATCAGGACGGCATCAACGATCCCGTCGGAATGATCGGTGCGCGTCTCGCAGTGAAGGTTCACATCGTTACGAGTCCGGTGACCGCGCGGCAGAACGCAATCAACGCTGTGAACCGTGCGGGGTTGGTCGTCGCAGACATGGTGCTGGAGCAATTGGCCGCCGCGGAAGCATCGCTAACTGAAGATGACAAAGAGTTTGGCGCGGCGCTCGTGGACGTCGGCGCGGAAACGACCGGACTGATCATTTACCAGCGCGGCGCAGTGCAGCACACGGCGGTGTTCCCGCTCGGCGGCTCCCACTTCACCAACGACATCGCTTTTGGTTTGCGCACGCCGATTCCCGAAGCCGAGAAGATCAAACGCACCGTTGGTTGCGCGTGCAGTAGTTCGCTGAGCGAGATGGAACGCGGTGAACTGGTCGATGTGCCTTCCGTCGGTGGGCGTCCACCACGCCAACTCTCGCGCCAGATCCTTTGTGACATTCTTCAGCCGCGTGCTGAAGAAGTGTTGATGCACGTCGCGGATGAGATCAAAGAAGCGGGTTGGGAACGACAGCTCTCGAGTGGCGTCGTGCTCACTGGCGGCGGTGCGTTGCTCAACGGCATGACTGAAATCGCCGAGCAGGTGTTTGACGCACCTGTGAGGCTTGGATATCCCGAACGAGATCGCTTTGGCGGGTTGATTGAAGACGTTCAAAGTCCCGCCTGGACCGCGGCTGCCGGTCTTGCGTTACTCGCTTATCGCACGCAAGCAGCAGAGATTCGCACCGGCGTTAGTCGACGCGGATCTACAGGCAAACTGACGCATTTCGTGTCACGTTTCAAAAATCGTTTCGGTAGTATTTTCTGACAAGTTGTTGTATGCTTGCGCCCCGGTTGCACAAGATATTGTCCGCAAGATATCGATGCCGATGGCGCCAGCAGCCCAACATAGGAGAAGGCGGCCTTGGAAGCCGTCCCGTTTTGGGAGAGAGGACATAACTATGACACCGGACGCTCGTCAACCCGGAGCCGGCATTAATATTTTCATCGATGACGATCCGCCACTCACCGGAGCGCGGATAAAAGTGATCGGCATCGGCGGTGGCGGCAGCAACGCCGTCAATCGCATGATCGAAGCGGGCATCGAAGGCATCGAATTTCTCGTCGCCAACACAGATCTTCAGGCGCTAAAACGTTCGCGCGCACCAATCAAGATTCAACTCGGAAGCAGGTTAACCAAGGGCCTCGGCGCGGGCGCCGATCCCGGCGTTGGCCGCGAAGCCGCGCTCGAAGACACTGACAAGATCATCGAAGTGCTCGAAGGCGCTGACATGGTTTTCGTGACGACGGGTCTTGGCGGTGGAACCGGAACCGGTGCGGCGCCGATCGTCGCTTCACTCGCCACCGAACTCGACGCGTTGACTGTCGCTGTCGTGACGAAGCCGTTTCAGTTCGAAGGACGCCGTCGCATGCAACAGGCCGATCAGGGACTGCGTGAATTGCGCGAGTGCGTCGACACCGTGATCACGATTCCCAACGAACGGCTGTTGCACACAGTCGACCGCGGGGTTTCACTTTCGGATTCATTTCGAGTTGCTGACGATGTGTTGCGCCAGGCAGTGCAAGGCATCAGCGATTTGATCACCGTGCCCGGTCTGATCAATCTCGACTTCGCCGATGTGAAGTCGATCATGCAAGGCATGGGCATGGCGTTGATGGGCGCCGGCCGTGCGACTGGTGAGAACCGCGCAATCGAAGCAACACAGCAGGCGATCTCTTCGCCGTTGCTCGAAGAGGCGACGATTCAGGGCGCGAAAGGCGTATTGATCAATATCACTGGCGGACCCGATCTGACGTTGTTTGAAGTGAATGCCGCTTCGTCGATCATTCGTGAGTCTGCTGACGACGATGCAAACATCATCTTCGGCGCGGTGATCGATGAGACCCTCACAGACGAGATGAAGATCACTGTCATCGCTACTGGTTTCGACAAGGAAATATCGGCGTTGGGAACAACGGCAGCGACAACCGTGATGCCCGCGCCGCCGCCGCGTTACGTTCCGCGTCCGAACGACGACCTCCCGCGTCCGATGATGGCAAACTCGCGCGTAGACGATCTCGACGTCCCCACGTTCATCCGCAAAAAAGCCGACTAAAATTTCTGTGTAGTCCGTGTTCCCTGTTTTGTGAAGCAGTGGAACACGGATAACACGGATGCATCATTTCTTGCAGTAAAAATAGCTAAATAAAGAAGTTTTCTCCTTTGCATTTTCTTCTCTGGTTGTGTAGCATGTCGCTCATTCCTTGCAGGAAATTTCCATTACGGGTAAATGTTCGTACCTCTCCTCGGATGGGCCGCAGCCTGCGAGAGTTTTAATCGAATCCCTAGTGTCTACAGCATAAACGGCTGGCGACGGGTGGAATGGCCCGTCATAGATTTTTGGAGGTAATAATCACGTGAATCGTAAACTCATCAGAACTACACTCGCGGAAGTGAAAGGCAAAGCCCGCGAGGTTCCGCAGCCCAGAGAACGTTCGAATGGTAGTTCCCGCGCCGCTTCAAATGATGGTGGTGAGCGCCCTCCGGCACGCGCCCCTCAACAACACAACGCACCGGTCCAGGTAAAGAAGCGAGTTCCACCTCCCATGGAAACCAACGCCGAGATCTTTTATTACAAGAAACAGATCGACGCCCACACTCCCATGGTGCTCGTTCTGCTTGACGGTGAAGAGATCGAAGGCACGATCGAGTGGTACGATCGTGGCGCCTTGAAGGTGAATCGTAAGGGCGCTCCGAATCTACTGGTGCTCAAACGGAACATCAAGTATATCTACAAGGCCGACGAGCGCGTTGAAGCCAGCGCCTAAGAAGAGTTGTTCAGCCTCGCCCCTGCTATCTTCGTCCCTGGACAACAGCGCCCGTCGCCTTAAGCAATGCGACACTCAGATCAAAGCTCAACTAACCCGGGACCTCGACCCAGGCGAGTGTTGCCGCGCATCGGCATCACCATGGGGGACCCTGCCGGGATTGGTCCCGAGGTGGTGCTGAAGGCTGTCGCTGAAGAAGAAATCCGCCGCGTTTGTGTTCCCGTTATTATTGGCGACGCGCAGTTACTCGCTCACACCGCGCGTACACTCGATCTCCAGTCGGGCTACGACATCGTTCGCGCCGATGAACCGTTTCCGGAACACTCGGAACCGGTCATCTATCATCTCGATAACATCGCCGGCTTCATCGAACCGGGCATCGAGTCGGCTGCGGCCGGCCAAGCCGCGGGTGGTTACATCGAAGCGGCGGTGGAGTTGTGTGCGGCGGGAAGCATAGATGCGGTAGCGACTGCGCCGATCAATAAGCGCGCGTTGTTTCTCGGCGGTTACAGTTTTCCGGGGCACACTGAGTTCTTTGCACATCTCACTGGCGCTGAAGAGTACGCGATGGCGTTTGTCGCCGGTAATCTGCGCATCGTTTTGTTGTCGACGCACGTGCCGCTCGCGGAAGCGATCAGGCTCGTCGAACGCGATCGCATTGTCAGCCGGATCAACTTAACGAATCGCGAGTTGCAGCGTTGGGGAATCGAGAAGCCACGCATTGCTGTTGCGGCGTTGAATCCTCACGGCGCGGAAGGCGGGCTCTTCGGAGTCGAAGAGGCTTCAGAGATCATGCCGGCGATCGATTCGTGCCGGCGCGACGAGATTAACGTGCAGGGACCTTTCTCGGCTGATACAGTTTTCCTGCGCGCTTCGCGTGGCGAGTTTGACGGAGTGATCGCGTGTTATCACGATCAGGCGATGATTCCGGTGAAGTGTTTGTCGTTTGGCGAAGCAGTGAATGTCACGTTGGGTCTGCCGTTCATCCGGACCTCAGTCGATCACGGCACGGCTTTTGACATCGCGGGAAAGGGACTCGCGGAGCACTCGAGTATGGTGGCCGCGATAAAACTCGCCGCCGAGCTTTCGACGAGAGCAGGAGAGAGTTGTCGCCCGATGGAAGTTTGACAATTAGTGGGAGACTAAACCTTACATGGATAATCACAATACAGAGGCGGGAAGCCGCGGACGGATGCTCGTGGCCGATGACGATCCGGCAATTCTCAGGTTGATTGCCACGATTCTCGAGAAGGAGAACTTCACCGTGGTCGCGGCGCGCGACGGGCGCGAGGCTTATAAAACGTTACAGGCAGATCCGAACTTTACCGCGGCGATTCTGGACGTAGTAATGCCCCACATCTCGGGACCTGAACTTGTGCGCTACATGAAAGCCGAGGAGCGGCTGCGCAAAATTCCGGTGATGATGATGACCGCGGAGCAGGATCCGAAGTTGTCGTCTGACAGCTTTTCCGCGGGCGCGATCGTGTTTTTGCCGAAGCCGTTCACGACGGCGCAGTTACAGATCATGTTGCAGATGTTGATTGGCAAAGAACCGGCTGAGACTGAGTGACGGGCTGAGTAGCTCATTTTGATCAGATTCCTTCTTTTATTTGTTTTCCTTTGGGCGGTCACGCCGGCGACCGTTCGCGCTGATCTCTCCGCCAAAGACGCCCGCAAAGCGATCCAAACAATGCTCGGTGCGTCGTTGCCGAGTAGCGCAGTACACGTCGATCGCGTCAGCGCCGGAGCTGAGGGCGTTGCCGAGGCTTCTGCTGAGATCGAGGCAGTGTTTCGCGTGAAGCAGGTTGATGGACGTTGGCGTTTGGGCGAGATCAGGACTGGCCAGGATACGTGGGAGCAACTCGAACTGATCGCGCAGGCGGTGGGTGCGCAGTTGCCAACGGGTGGCTGCGATGCACCGGCGGAATTTGCGCGTAGTAAGTCTGCTAAAGAGTTGAATGTGAAACGTGCGCGTTGTTTGGTGGCGGAGTTATTGGGTGTGACGCTGCCGTCGGATCGAGTGCGCGTCAGAAACATATCGTTGTTTGAATTGCCGTTCGGTTCGGAGTCGTCAGCTTTGATCGAAACGTCGGTTCAGGTTGAGTTTCGCTTTGCACGCGACGCACGCGGCTGGCAGGTGTCGGAGTTTAAGAGCGGCAATCGCGAATGGGTTCGTATCGACACGCTGGCGACTGCTTTGAACAACGTGAAGCGCGCTGCGGCGGCGTCTGATCTCAACACGATGGCCGGTGCGTTGAACGACTTCCGTCGCGAGCGTGGTTCGTTTGTAATTTCTGACAAACAATCCGTACTCGTCGATCACTTGAACCCGCAATACCTGAAGCGCGTCATTCGGCTGGACCCGTGGCACCGACCCTACCAATACGAAGGCACACAGGACCACTTCTCGCTTCGCTCCATCGGCGCGGACGGCAAACCTCAAACCGGCGACGACATCACCGTCTCCGGCGCGCGTTAAATTTATCGCCTTAAATTATCATTGACACGAATTTGTGGTGGGAGTAGATTGCGGGCTGGTCCAATGGTTCAGCCCGGAGCGTGTTAGTCCTCCCCGGAGCACGCAATAACCAATTTAGCTGTGGTTCTTATTTGAACTGGAGTGTTCTCTATGTTTCCTCACATGTCTTGCTGGTCCACCTTGCGGACCGCGCTCGCGCTTACAGTTTGTGTTTCATTGTTGGTGGTTTCTACGGTGGTGTGGTCTGCGTCGGTTGGCGCTCAGGGGCAAAGCGAGCGTCGCGCAGGTAAGCCGCGACGTGAGAAGCCTGAGGGCGAGTTGCCAAACCTCGAGGAGGCGCAGCGTGAGTCTGCGCAGGAGCGTGATGCGCCCGCTGCGATTCCTTCGACGTTACGTTCGCCAAAGGTTCCGCACGAGCCGTGGAATGGACGGCGCGTCGGCGACCGCGAAACAGAGGACAGAAAAGATCGAGTATTACGTGCTCACGCGAAAAGACGATTCAATCCGCCTCCCTCGGTGCTTGACGACCAGTTTGTGCAGAACTTCTTCACGTGGACCGTCTCGCGTGCGCCTGCTGCGAGCGAGTTGAACTACTGGAATGATCAGTTACGCGTGGCTTACGCGCAGGGACAAACGTCGCTGAAGCTTGCGGCGGTAGAGTTCGGGAAGACGCTGTTTGAGTCGGCGGAGTATGCGGCCCGCAATCGTAACGATCACTGGTACGTTTACGATCTTTACAAGACGTTTCTGATGCGCGACCCGGATGCCGCGGGTTGGGCTTATTGGGAGAGTCTGGTGGCGAGCAGTGGCCGCGTGAACGTGCGCCGTTCGTTTGAAGAAGCGCCGGAGTTCGCGAGCG
>DATELP010000265.1:0-9772 GCA_035276425.1 Pyrinomonadaceae bacterium | reverse complement strand
TGCCCGTGCTCGATGGACTGGAAGCAATCAAGAACCTGCGCGAACTCGAACCACCGGGCGAACACGTTCCGATCGTGGCGATAACAGCCTACGACGTGCCCGGAATGGAAGACGCTGCCCTCGAAAACGGCTGCAACAGTTATCTTCGCAAACCCCTGGATCTGTCGGAACTCGATCGCACCGTGCGGAGTTTCGGCTTTGTGCTGTAAGAGTAGGACCGATAACTCCTGCAGCACGTATTCTTGACACGCAGACTCGCCGCGTGTTACACCCTCAAATTCCCTTGACCGTAGAGACGACCGAGTTAAGTTTGCCCAGCCGTATCGAAACGGTTGCCGCTGCGGCGGCTGCCGTGGCTGAGTTCGTAGGCCGCTCCGGAGTCAGCGACGATGCCGCTTTCGGGATAGACATGGCCGTGCGTGAGGCTGTGACCAACGCCGTGCTTCACGGTAATCGTCAGGACGATAACAAAACCGTAGAACTAGTGTTAAAGAGCTCGCCTGACGCTGTGGAAATCAGCGTCCATGACCAGGGCCACGGGTTCAATCCGGAAGACGTCCCAGACCCAACAGCCACCGAGAACCTTTTGAAAACCTCGGGCCGTGGCATTTTTTTCATGCGTACCTTCATGGATGAGGTTGACTGGTTGATTCGACCCGAAGGTGGTACAACAGTGCGCATGCTCAAGCGACGTTAATTCGCATTTGCATAAAGGAGATTTCTGACAATGGCTGAGTTGAATATCAACGAACGTCAAGCGGGGGATGTAACCGTTCTTGACATGAGCGGAAAGATCACGATCGGTGAGGGCAGCGTCGCGTTGCGTACGGCTGTCCGGCGTCTGCTTGAAGAAGGCAAAAAGCGCATCCTCTTGAATCTTGCCCAGGTGAGCTACATCGATTCCAGCGGCATCGGCGAACTGGTCTCCAGCTACACTGCGATTGGCAAAGAAGGCGGACAGCTCAAGCTGCTCAATCTCACGCAGAAGCTTCAGGACCTGTTGACCATTACCAAGCTGTTGACTGTGTTTGATGTCTACGAGAACGAAGCAGAAGCGCTTAACAGCTACAAGTGATCACGCGGAGTGACCGAAAGGTTATCCTAACGGAGAACTGAACATGGCCGAACTCGATGTGAAGGAACGACAAGCGGGAGACGTCACGATTCTCGATTTGCGCGGTGAAGTGCGAATCGGCGAAGGAAGTATTGCCCTGCGCGACGCCATTCGAAACCTGGCCGACGCGGGCAAGCAGAAACTGTTACTGAATCTCGCGGGCGTGAGCTATATCGACTCGAGTGGTATTGGCGAGTTGATCGCCAACTACACGACCGTGAGCCGTCAGGGCGGCCAGCTCAAGTTGCTCAAACTAACGGATCGAGTTCAGAACCTGCTGGTAATTACTAAACTGCTGACCGTCTTCGATGCTTACGAAGACGAGGCAGAAGCTTTAAAGAGCTTTGGCTAGTAAGCCGGGTTCATACGGATAAACACGGATGTTCCGTGCTGCATTTCGCCGTCTGCTTGCGATCGACGATCCACCCGAGCGGACGGCGCTTGCTTTTTCGATCGGCGTCTTCATCGCCTTCTCACCGTTTCTCGGTCTGCACACCATCATCGCCACAGTGCTGGCCTTCGCGTTTCGTTTCAACAAGATCGCGATCTATACGGGCACGTTCATCAATAACCCGCTCTTTACGCTCGTGCCGATCATCATCGCGTCCTACGCCGTCGGCGCGTTCGTTCTCGGACGGCCTATCGGCCTGCCTGAAGAAGGACTCGAACTACTCCAGAACCCGCACATCTTTTCCGCCGACTACTACCGCCGGCTCTTCGTCGAGTTTTGGAACATCGTCTGGCCCTTCGCGATCGGCGGCACGGTCCTTTCCGTCGTTTGTTCGGGGTTGGCTTATCCGCTAACATTGCGGGCGCTGCGTGCCTATCGCAGACGTAAAGAGTCTACGGAATACACAGAAAGCACCGAACAGAATTAGCGTTTATGAAGCAAGTTTTACTTATCACTCTGGCAGTAATGCTCTGCGCCGGAGTAGTTTCCTCCCAACCCCAACAAGTTCAACAGCGGCCGCCTGCTTCGTTCGAAGTTTCTGAATACGGCGTCGACTTCCAGGCGGATCCCCGACTGATTGTCGTGATGGCCGCACTCGAAGCTGCCGGATTCGATCCGGCGCCGGGCCGTGCGCCGTCGGCGTTTCGCGTCAAACTGCGCAAGGATCTCGCGAACCTCGATTCCGATCTGCGTCATCGACTGCAAGCCTTTTACGAACGAAACAAACTGCCCGCGCCGGCCACACCTGCCGATCAGTCAGCGCGTTACGTTTCGCTAGCACTGGCGCTTGGTCCACCACCGGGCCTCGAAGCGCCGCCGCGTTCCGAAGACCTGCCGGCGGGTTTGCTTGACGTTCTGGATTTTGCATCGTTGGTGCAGGAGTTCTATCGCAAGTCAGGCATTGACGAGCACCTCGTAGACTACACGCGCGCTTACCAGGCCGAAGGCGATCGTCTGCGCGCGCCGACCACGGAGATGGTGAAAAGCGTGCTGAGTTATCTGCACACACGCCCGATCACGTCTTCGCAAGAGCGCGTCGAAACGAAGAATCCCGACAAGAAGAGTAAGGAAAAGAAGTACACGTTTCGGCAAAAGGAACGCCGGTTTTTTATCCTGCCGGATTTGCTGGCGCCGCGAGGTGCGATCAACTTCCGCATCATCGGCGATGATTACTATGCGGTTGTTCCTGAGGGGACCGATCCGGCGTCATCCGAATTGCGCCGCGCGTATTTGCAGTATGTGATCGACGCGCTCGTGCTCAGATTCAACAAAGACATCGCGGCCCGGCGCGAGCCGCTCAAGTTACTGTTGGCAGAACGAGAGAAAGCCGGTGGTCAGGCGAGCGCCGACGTGTTTTTGAGTGTGAGCCGTTCGCTTGTTGCCGCAGCGGACGCGCGTTACGACGAGACACGCCGCCGCGAACTGCTGGCGCGTGCGAATCGCGCCCGACTCGCAGCCGCGAAAACTGAAGCTGATAAAGCTGCCATCGCGAAAGATTCGCAAGCCGAGTTGAGTGCGATCCAGGATGAAACGATCGCGCGGCTGGCTGACGAGTACGAAAAAGGCGCGGTGCTCTCGTTTTTCTTTGCCGATCAACTGAAAGGCATCGAGAGCGCGGGATTCGACCTGGCAAACTTCTTTTCGGACATGATTAATTCGTTCGATCCGGCGCGTGAGGCGAAACGTCCGGCTGAGTATGCCGACGCGAAACAACGTGCGACAGCGGCGCGCGAAGCACGCCTCGCCGCACGTAAAGCGCAGTCGGAAGTGAGCGACGGTTCGACGAGCAATCCGCGCGACGCAGCGCTCGTGCGCGACCTTGCGGCGATCGAAGACACGCTGCGCAACAAAGACTACAACGATGCTGAAGCGCGTTTGCGTGAGTTGTTGAAAGAACATCCGGGTGAGCCGCGAATCTTTTTCGCGTTGGGTCAAACGGCGAGTCTTGCGGCGATGGATGCGACTGACGAACCGGTGCAGTTGGAACGGCTCAACCGCGCACTCGGTCATTACCGCATGGCGATCGCGGCGGCGTCACCCGAGGACGACAAAGCGATTCTCTCGCGTGCGCACGAGTCGATGGGACGGATTAACGCGTTTCTCGATAACAACGCGGAAGCGGTGAAAGCGTTTGACGAAGCGATCAAAATCGGCGACGTGCGCGGCGGCGCCTATCGCGAGGCTTTGGAAGGAAAGAGAAGGCTGACCCAACCTTAAAGGCAATCCACAGATTACGCAGATGTTTGTCTGTGTAATCTGTGGATGGATTTACTGTAAAGCTTTAGCCGCGTTAACACGCCCGCCCGTGGCAACTTTGCCCTTCAACGCGACAATCGGATCTGCTGAGGCCAGCAGTCGTTTCTTTAGTTGCTCCACGGATATTCGCGGATTCTCGGCAACGATCAGCGCCGCCACACCCGAAACGACCGGCGTCGCCATCGACGTGCCCGACTTCTCTTCATACGCGTTCCCGAGCCACGTGCTCAAAATATCAACACCGGGCGCGGCAATCGCCACACTCTTCACGCCGTAGTTCGAAAACTTCGCCAACTGATCGTGCCGGTCCAGCGCCGCCACGGCCAGCACGTTCGGATAGCTCGACGGAAAATGCGGCTGGCGATCGTTGTTCACGCTCGAGTTTCCCGCTGCGGCAACGAACAGGATGTCGTTGTCGATGGCTTTTTGAATCACTTCTCCAAGCGCACGCGAGCGTTGCGTGCTGCCCCAGCTCGCGCTGATGACGCGCACGTTCACACCGGCTTTCTTGCGATCGATCACGTAATTGATCGCTTCAATCGCATCCTTGGTCGTTCCAAAACCGCCGGAATTCATAAACTTCAACGGCATGATGCGAACTTTCCAGTTCACGCCGGTGATGCCGATGTTGTTTCCGCCTTCAGCGCCGATGATGCCGGCGCAGTGCGTGCCGTGGCCGTTCTCGTCCATCGGATCGCCCGCGTTGTCGATGGCGTTGAAGCCGTCTTCGTCGTCAATGGTTCCGAGTTGGTCGTCCTGATAGGCGGCGATATTCGCCGGGCGCTTCCACATGTTTGGCGCGAGATCTTCGTGCGTGTAATCGACGCCGCTATCGAGCACGGCGACCACGACTTTGTCGCTGCCGGTGGTGGTGAGCCAGGCGTGCATCGCACTGATGTCAGCGCCTTGTTTGCCACCGCGCTGGCCCGAATTTGCGAGCGCCCACTGGTCCTCGAACTTCGGATCGGAAGGATGAATCGGCGGCAGCGCCGTCTCGACAGCATCAAGCTCGATCTCCATGTTTGGTTCCGCGTATTCAACTTCCGGTTGCGCGAGATACTGCGCGACAGTCTGGTTCGCGTCGGCGTCGTCAAGGTCGTCGATCGACTCCAGGCCGGGATCGCTCTCGATCCGATCTTCCACGCGGTCGTTGAGACGCGCGGTCAGTTCGTCGATCGCTTCCTGGCTCACGCCGGGTTTGAACTTCACCAACACTTCCGGCCGGCCTTTGACCCGGCTTTCCGCGAGCGCCATGTCTTCAGCCCTGGCGACGCGTTTTTTGTCGGCGGCTGGGACGACACGTGGAACGTGGTTCTTCCAGTCTTTGCGCCAGCGGTTTAGCTGACCGGCGAAAGCTGCGATGAGAATGAGAACGACTGCAAGCGCGAGGTGGATTAGGAAGTTATTGCGGTTCATTGCGGTACCTCAAGAATAGGTCCTATAGGAATAGGTCATATAGGTCCTATGGGACCTATAACAAAGCATTAAAGCCTGTAGTTCTTTCCTTTGAAGCCAAAAAGCCGCACCTGATTTTTATCGGCGCGGTATTCATAATTTTTGCCGTTTGCGTCGAGGCGGATGCGCCAGCCGCTCGTGATCATCTGGCCGCTCATCTCGTCCTCTTCGGCGGCGCCGAGCGCCATATCCGGAAAGTCGTCATCCTCGACTACTGCCTTAATCGCGCCGGCGTCGACGTTCAGCCGCTGCGCCAGGTCCGTCCGAGCTTTTTCTACTGCGTCTTCTTTGCTGAGTGACATACGATTCAAACGAGCGCCTGAGTGTCTTTGTTCCGGGGGCGTAAGCCATTTTGAGCCTGTCAAAGGCTGCGGTCAATGGCGGACGCTATTTCAGATCGCCGAAACGGTGTTGCAGCAGGGCAGCGACTGTAATTGCGGCCGTTTCGGCGCGGAGGATTCGGCCCCCGAGTGTGACGATCTGCGCACCAGCAGCGCGTGCTTCTTCGAGTTCTTCATCCGACCAACCACCTTCGGACCCAACGATCGCGGTCACAGAATCCGTGTCAATCTGTGTTAGTCCGTGGCCGCTTTTTTCGGAGAAAAGTAAACACGGATTTGACGGACCAAGCACGGATTTAAACGGAGTTGGGTTTTCGATTGTTGGCACCACAGCTCTTCCTGACTGCTTCGCAGCTTCAAGCGCAATCCGTTGCCAACGCGCCACGCGTTTACTTGCATCGCTTTCATCCCGCAGCTTGATATCTGCATAACGCGTGATCAGCGGCACGATCTTCATCACGCCCAACTCAGTCGCCTTCTGCACGACGAGATCAAACTTCTCACCTTTCAACAACGCCACCGCCAACGTGATCTGCAACGGCGACTCCGGCCGCGCAGGCTCAATCTCCTGATCCAGATCGAGTTCCGCAGACTCACGTCGCGCCTGGGCCACACGTGCGCGAAACTCTTTTCCTGCTCCGTCAAAAACCGAAACCTCATCCCCGGGTTTCAAACGCAACACTTCACGCAGATGCCGCGCTTCATCAGCCGTCAACGTCACGGAACGCTTACTCAAATCAAACGCGCTCGGAGGCGCAAAGAAACGGCGACGCGTCATCTCTCAAACAATAATCGCAACCCACTCACCATCGCGCGCGATCTCAACATCAGTTATCGCCAACTGGCCCAACTGCTCAACGATGCCTTCGCTCTGTGTTTCCAAAATCCCGCTCAAAACCAACCTGCCGCAACTCAAGGCCACGAGCGTCGGCAGCATCTTCGCGATCACGTCCGCGGTCAGGTTCGCGCAAATAAAATCAGCGGAACCGGTTTCTTCATCAACCGAGCCAACGTGAAAATTGATCCTCTCCGCCACGCCATTCGCGACCGCATTCTCACGCGCGATCTCGATCGCGTCCGCGTCGATGTCGTAGGCTTCGACGTGCGCTCCGGGCGCGCACGACGCAGCCGCTATCGCCAGGATTCCAGTGCCAGTGCCGACGTCGAGAAAACTGCCCCCTTCGAAGTAACTCTGCATCGCCGCGAGACAAAGCCGTGTCGTTTCGTGAGTGCCCGTGCCAAACGCCATTCCCGGCTCGATGCGAATCACACAACGATCGGGCTTGTCATCAATCTCGGACCACGGCGGCGCGACAATGAAACGTCCCACTTGCACCGGCTGCCAGTTCTTCTTCCATTCCTCAAGCCAGTCGCGCTGTTCAACCTCGCGCACATTCATCTCACGCACGGACGACGACGGAAGTTCATAAATCCGCAGCGCCTCAAACAACTCATTTCTTATCCGCTCTCGATCGGGCACATCTTCAAAGTAGCCGGTGATCCGTGTTTGCTCCGCAAAATCCCCGGCCCGCTCGGTTCCGCTAGCGCCAGCTTCCATCAACGCGTACTCGACCGCCTCGACCGCCTGCGGCTCAACATCAACATCCAACGCGTACCACTGTTCTTTGCTCATTCGAGTCCAAACTCATTCAACAGCCGCGGACTGTTTCGCCAATCCTCTTCAACTTTCACAAACAACTCCAGATGCACGCGATGGCCCAACAGCTCCTCAATATCACGCCGGGCGCGAATGCCGATCTCTTTCAAACGACTTGCGCCACGCCCGATCACGATCTTCTTCTGCGATGTCCTTTCCACCACGATCACGCAATTGATTCGCGTGAAGTCTTCACGCACTTCTTCAAATTTTTCTGTCACAACTGCCGTAACGTACGGAATCTCATCCCCGGTCGCGTGCAAAACTTTCTCCCGCACGATCTCCGACACCAGCGAGCGCAACGTCTGATCGGTCAGCTCGTCTTCACCAAAGATCGGCTCTCCTTCCGGTAGATGACGCAAACACGCATCAATCAAAACATCGGTCATCTCGTTCTTGAGCGCGGAGATCGGAATGATCTCGCGCCACTCATACTCGTTCCGGTACCAATCCATCAACGGCAGCAACGCGCCTTTATCTTCGAGTTTGTCGATCTTGTTGAGCAGCAGTAGCGCGGGTTTTTCGGAACGTTTCACGAGGTCGAGCACGAAACGATCGCCGTTGCCGGTGGACACGGACGCGTCGCGAATCAGGCAAACGAGATCGACGCCGAGCAGTGCGTCCTGAACCGCGGCCATCATGCGCCGGTTGAGTTCGTAACCCGGCTGATGCACGCCGGGCGTGTCCACCAAAACGATCTGCCCTTCGGGTTTGGTGATCACGCCCTGAATGCGGAAGCGCGTCGTTTGCGGTTTGTCTGAAACGGCCGCGATCTTCTGCCCGACGAGCCGATTCAGCAGCGTCGATTTTCCGGCGTTGGGCCGTCCAATTAATGCGACGTAGCCTGCGTGTGATGTTCGATCAGTGCTCATCCGCGTAATCTGTGGCTCAACTCTTCTCCGCAAAGATTTGGACCAGATGAATCAGTGTTTCGGTGGACTTCTCCAGTCCGCGGCGCGAATTAAACTCCAGCTTGCCGTGGAAGTTTGAGCCACCAGTGAAGAGGTTCGGCGTCGGCAGTCCCTGAAAAGTCAGTCTCGCTCCATCCGTGCCGCCGCGAATCGGTTTCATGAAAGGCTTCAGTCCCGCGCGCTTCGCTGCTTCCATCGCGTTGGCCGTTAGTTCGGGATAGTTCTTCAGCACTTCCTTCATGTTCTTGTAGTTCTCCTCGACGTTGATCTTGATCTTCACGTCGGGAAACTTCGCTGCCGTTTGGGCCACCATGTCGCGCAGCAGTTTCTCTTTCGCGTCGAGACCACTGATATCGAAATCGCGCAGGAGAATCTTGAGAGTCGACGTCTCCACGTCGATCGTTCCCGCGTAGGGATGAACAAAACCCACACGCTCCTCGGTTGTTTCCGGCAGCATGTCTTTCGGAAAGCGGTTGAGGTAATCACCGATCGCATACATGGCGTTGATCATGATTCCTTTTGCGCTGCCAGGATGCGTGCTTTTGCCTTGAAACGTGACCGTCGCGGTGCGTGCGCTCCACGTCTCGTCACTGATCTCGCCCAACTCTTCGCCATCGACTGTGTACGCGACCTTCGCTCCGAAACCTTTTATGTCAAATTTCTCGATGCCGCCGCCGACTTCTTCGTCAGGCGTGAACGCGATCGCGATCGTGCCGTGTTTGAGTTGCGGGTTCTGTTTGAACGTGTCGATCATGGTCATGATCTCGGCGATGCCCGATTTGTCGTCAGAACCGAGCAACGTGGTGCCGTCGGCAGTGATGATGTCGTCGCCGATCAAATTCTTCAGCACCGGATTCTTTTCGGCGGTGATGATCTGAGTCGGATCTTTTGGCAGCACGATGTCGCCGCCTTGATAGTTCTTGTGAATGATCGCATTCACGTTCTCACCGGAGACCGCGGGCGACGTGTCCATGTGCGCGATGAAACCGACGACCGGAACCTTCGAATTGTCCGGCAAATTGCCGGGCACCGTGGCGTAGACGATACCAAACTCGCTGACGCGCACGTTCTGCGCGCCCAAGGCAGTCAACTCCTTCGCGAGCAGGTTCGCGAGATTGAGTTGCTTGCGTGTGCTGGGCGGCGCCGGTTGATCTTCCGCCGACTGCGTGTCGATCTTCACATAGCGAAGAAACCGATCCATTGCCGATTCGGTTGGCGGTTTAAGTGCGGTCTGCGCGTGAATCGCGACGGCAAACACGAGGCAGAAAAAGATAGCGGAAACTGATCTCATTAAGCGTAAGTACCTTTCGACCAAGAATCTGTGGGAGGAGATTACACAGATTTCTGATTCAAATCGTCCAGAACCCGTTGCAATTCGTCGCGTTTTGCGGCGAGCATTTCCTCGTCGGCGTCCGCGGGGACGTAGATTGGCGGAGCGACGTAGACGCGCGCGCGGGTAAACGGTTTGGGGATTTGGAACAGGTCCCAACTCGGCAACGTCCAGTAGCGTTCCAACGCCATCGTTACCGGCATGATCGGATGTCCCGTCTTTTTCGCCAGCAACACCGCACCCATCTTCGCGACGTA
>DATELP010000264.1:0-21548 GCA_035276425.1 Pyrinomonadaceae bacterium | reverse complement strand
CGGCTCTATTGTTGCGGGCGAGCCGCCCGCGCTCCGTCCATATAAACGCCCCTTCTTGGTCTGCCAGCCCTTCGTGATATCATTCCTGCCCACCTCAGAATGGATGAACTACCAAGTAACTTGCTCGGTTTAGTGTTCGCACAAGGCGAAACAGCCATTGCTCACGCCTCGACCGGCGCCACACTCCTAAAACTCTTCTCAGTCTTATTGCTGGTCGCCGCAAACGGTTTCTTCGTCGCCGCGGAGTTTGCGCTGGTCAGCGTTCGTTCTTCGCGGATCGAGACGCTCGCCGCGGCCGGCAGCCGCAGCGCGAAACGATTGTTGGAGCTGCTCAAAAATCTCAACTCGTACCTCTCCGCGTGCCAACTCGGAATCACGCTCGCATCGCTCGCGCTCGGTTGGATTGGTGAACCAGCCATTGCGCGTCTTCTGGAAGGTCCGCTAGCCGGACGTCTTTCGGATGCCTGGATACACACGGTGTCGTTCCTGGTCGCGTTTTCGATCATCACGTCGTTGCACATCGTGCTTGGCGAACAAGCGCCGAAGCTGGTGGGGCTGGCAATCGCGGAAAAGATTGCCCTCGCGATCGCGTTGCCAATGCAACTGTTCTACAAAATCGCTAGTTTGCCGATTCGCGCGCTCGATTGGGCGAGTGTGCGCACAGTTCAACTCGTCGGAATCAAAACCACTGCCGAACACGCCTCGACTTACACTGAAGAAGAATTACGACGACTGGTGGACATCTCACGCGAGAGTGGACACCTGCGCGCCGAAGAACGCCGCCTGATTCATCGTGTGTTTGAGTTTTCCGACACGCTCGTGCGCGAAGCGATGGTGCCACGAACCGAGATGGCCGCGATTCCCAACACGTGTTCGCTCAAAGAAATCACGAGAGCATTCGAGCAGCATCGCTATTCGCGTTTGCCTGTTTATCGCGAGTCGTTCGACGATGTGATCGGTTTCATTCACAGCAAAGACGTGATGCCATACCTGTTGCATCCGGACAAGTTCAAACTGGAAGACGTGCTGCAACCGCCGCTTTACGTTGTCGACACTGCGCGCCTCGAACACGTTCTGCGGCAGATGCAGAAAGCGAAGATGCACTTTGGTTTTGTGGTCGACGAGCACGGCGGACTTGAAGGGATCATCACGCTCGAAGACTTGCTGGAAGAGATCGTCGGCGACATCTCTGACGAACACGATGAAGAAGTGAACGAGCAGATCACGGAAGTCGACAGCCATACGTTTGTGCTGGCAGGTGGCTTGGCAGTTCGCGATCTGAACCGGCGTTTGAAAATTACGGTTCCGGAGTCGGAAACGTACACGACGATCGGTGGTTTTCTGATGACTGAAGCGGGCCACGTATTAATGCCCGGCGAGGTGGTGACGTACGATGGACTGACTTTTCACGTCGAGCGTGTTGAGAAGCGCCGCGTGATGCGCGTTAAGCTGGAGATTCTGGAAACTAACGGAGAAGGGGAAGCAAAGGATGAGCTGGATCGAGCACGTTCAGGCGCGTGAAATTCTTGACTCGCGCGGTAATCCGACGGTCGAAGCGGAAGTCGTTTTAGAAGACGGCGAGATCGGACGCGCCGCGGTGCCTTCGGGCGCTTCGACGGGTGAACATGAAGCCGTCGAACTACGCGACGGTGATGAAACGAGGTACGGCGGCAAGGGCGTGTTGAAGGCCGTTCACAACGTCAACGAAGTAATCGCTCCCGCGCTGGAAGGATACGACGCACTCGATCAAGCCGAAGTCGATCGCGCGTTGCTCGAACTCGACGGCACTGAAAACAAGTCGCGACTCGGTGCGAACGCTTTGTTGGCTGTGTCGCTGGCAACAGCACGCGCGGCGGCGTTGCACCAGGAGTTGCCGCTTTATCGTTATCTCGGTGGTCCAAACTCGCGCACGTTGCCGGTGCCGATGATGAACATCATCAACGGCGGCGCGCACGCTGATAACAATGTCGACTTTCAGGAGTTCATGGTTGTTCCTGTCGGCGCGCCGAGTTTTAGTGAAGCGCTGCGCGCGGGCACGGAAGTCTTTCACGCGTTGAAGTCGGTGTTGAAGAAGAAGGGCTACGCGACGAGTGTGGGCGACGAGGGCGGCTTCGCGCCGAACCTGCGTTCTAATGAAGAAGCGATCGAAACGATTCTCGAGTCGATTAACAACGCGGGTTACAAAGCCGGAAGCGACTGTTTGCTCGCGCTCGATCCAGCGGCAAGTGAGTTTTATGACGGCACGTCTTACGTCTTCAAGAAGAGCGATAAACGCAAACTCACCAGCGAAGCGATGGCGGAGTTTTGGAAGAACTGGTGCGACCAGTATCCGATCATTTCAATCGAAGACGGTATGGCCGAAAACGATTGGGATGGTTGGAAACTGCTCACCGACAAACTCGGCAACCGCGTGCAACTCGTCGGTGACGATCTCTTCGTGACCAACACGCAGTTTCTGCAAAAAGGAATCGATCTCGGTGTGGCCAATTCGATTCTGATCAAGGTCAACCAGATCGGCACGCTCACCGAAACACTCGACTGTATCGAGCTCGCGCAACGAAACAAACGCACGGCGATCATCTCGCATCGTTCCGGCGAAACTGAAGATCCGTTCATCGCCGATCTCGCAGTGGCGACGAATGCCGGTCAGATAAAAACCGGATCGCTGTCGCGCACGGATCGCATCGCGAAATACAATCAGTTGCTGCGGATCGAAGAAGATCTGCGTGGCGCCTCACGCTATCCTGGCCTGAAAGCGTTTCATCAGCAGCCACAAAAAGGCACAAAAGGCACAAGCGATGACTAAAAAACGCGGTCCGCTTGCGCTGATCATTATCGACGGTTGGGGTTATTCTTCCGCTCGCGACGGCAATGCCATCGCTCTCGCTGCGACACCTTTCTACGACGAACTCTGCGAGAAATACCCGCAGACGTTGCTCGAAGCTCACGGCTCGCGTGTCGGTCTGCCGGTTGGCGTGATGGGTAACTCGGAAGTGGGCCATCTGAACATCGGCTCCGGCCGCGTGATTCGCATGGACGTTTCGCTTGTCGATCACGAGATCGAAACCGGTGCGTTTTTCGATAACAAGACTTTGGGCAGCGCGATTGAAGGTGCGCGCGATCGCGGCACGGCGTTGCACTTGATGGGACTGTGCTCGGACGGCCAGGTCCATTCATCGTTGACGCACCTCTACGCGTTGCTGAAGCTCGCGAAAGATCGCGGCATGCAGCGCGTTTATATTCACTGCTTTCTCGACGGGCGCGATACGCCGCCGAATTCAGCAGCTCACTACCTCGCGACGTTGCAGCAAAAGCTAACGACGATTGGTGTGGGCGAGATTGCCACTGTCATCGGACGTTATTACGCGATGGACCGCGACAAGCGTTGGGAACGCACCAAGCGCGCGTACGATCTGTTGGTCCACGGCGTTGGGAGCGTGTCGCAGGATCCGATTGCCGCAGTTAAAGAGTCGTACGAACGCGGCGTGACTGACGAATTTGTCGAGCCTATTTTGATCGTGCGTGAAACTGCCGAGCCGGTTGCGACGATCAAAGACGGCGACGCCGTGATCTTTTTCAACTTCCGCCCCGATCGCGCACGTCAGCTCACGCGAACGCTCGCGGTTGCAGGTTTCAACGAATTCGACGTTTCGGATCGGCCGAAAGTCGACTTCGTCTGCTTTACGTTGTATGACCAAACATTCGATCTGCCGATCGCGTTTCCGCCGCGTCATCATCGCAATGTGCTCGCGGAAGTTTGGGGCGGGCTGCGCGTGAGTAACTATCGTCTTGCCGAGACCGAGAAGTACGCGCACGTTACTTACTTTTTCAATGGCGGCGTCGAGAAGGAGTTTGAGTGCGAGCGGCGGTTGCTGGTTCCTTCGCCGAAGATCGCCACGTACGATCTGCAACCCGAGATGTCCGCGTTCAAAGTCACAGACAAGTTTCTGCGCGGCGTCGATGAAGGCGACACGGACGTGTTCGTCGTCAACTTCGCCAACCCCGACATGGTCGGGCACACAGGCAAACTCGATAAGACGATTGAGGCGTGTCAGTACGTCGACACGTGTCTCGGCTGGATCACGAAACGCATCCGCGAAGCGCGTGGCACGACGATCATCACTGCCGATCACGGCAACGCCGAACAGATGATCGATCTGCTCACGGGCAGTCCGCACACGGCGCACACCACCAATCCCGTGCCGCTTCATCTGATCGACGAAGAGATGATCGGCGTGAAGCTGCGCGAAGGCGGCGCGCTCGAGGACGTCGCGCCCACGATGCTCGCATTGCTCGGTCTGGACAAACCGGCTGAGATGACCGGACGAGATTTGCGGGAGACTTAGTCGGACGTGCCGTTTGATCCGCGCAACATACTCGTCATTGATTTTGGTCAGCTTGGCGACGTCGTTCTGAGTTTACCCGCGTTACGCGCCATCCGCGGACGTTTTCCCCACGCACGAATCACGATTGCGGTCGGCAAACCCGCCGGCGAGATCGTCAGACTTTCCGGTTTTGCCGACGACGTGCTGGAAGTCGATCGCGTAGCGTTGCGTGATGGGGCGAAGCTGGTTTCCATCGGAAGAATTGTTAAGTTCGTCGGCCAGGTTCGCAAAGCGAAGTTTGACTTCGTCATCGATCTCCACAGTCTCTCCGAAACGAACCTGCTCGGTTTTCTTTCCGGCGCGCCACGCCGACTGTACGCGCGCCGGCCCGGGCGTTCGCTCGACTATCTCGCGAACTTCGAACCCCGGCCCCCGCGCGAAGCGAAGCAAGCTCACGCCGTCGACCGCTATCTCGACGTAATCAAGCCGCTCGGCATTGAGAACGCTCCGCGTCTGCCGGTGCTCACAACCGCGGCGGCCGCGGATAAATCGGTCGAGGCGATCCTGAAAAAAGAGAACGCCAACTCAGGAACGCTCCTCGTCGGACTGTTTCCGGGCGCCGGACACGAGTCGCGCCGCTGGCCGCTGGAGCACTTCGCGGAGATCGCCGATCACCTGATCCGCAATGAAAAAGTCCGGGTGATCGTCTTCGCCGGCCCGGAGGAGCGCCCGCTAATTCCCCAGATGCGGACGATGTTTCCAGCCCAAACCATCTTTCTCGACCGTTTGACCATCCCCCAGCTCCTCTCGGCTCAGGCCCGCCTAACCCTCTTTATTTCCAACGATACCGGTCCCGCACACACCGCCGCAGCGGTTGGAACACCGGTCGTAGTCATCATGGACAGACCAACGCCGAACAATTTTATGCCCGTCGGAGATCACCACTGGCTCATAGGCGCCGCGAAAATTACCCAAGTTTCGGTCCAGCAGGTCTACCAAGCCGCGCGGGAAGTTCTGGCCGCCAACCGGATTGACAAACTAAGTTCACTATAGACAAACATCGTTTAACTCGGCTAGTATGGCTACGGCTCGGTAGAGCCGCGGGCGGAATAAAGGGGAGTTAACCGCCTGCCTTCACGCGTAAATCTTTCCGAATTTAGCCTGCCTCAGCGAATTTAGGGGGAAAACTAATGCTTAGAATGATTCGATTAACTTGCTTCATGCTTAGCCTGCTGCTGGTCGCGGCCGCTGCGGCAAGCGCCCAGACCAATGTTACGGCTAAAGCCGGAAATGCCCCCGCAGTCACCGCCCCGGTCGAAAGCGATCGTTCCAGAGACGGTCTAACCGGCCCCGTGCGGCGCGTGCGCACCGAGATCGCCAAGCTTTCGTCGGCTGACGGCAAGCTCGCCGAAGGCAAACACGTGCTGGTGGAAATCGTGGCCTACGACATCAAGGGCAACAAGGTTGAAAACCAGTATTTCCCGATCGCCGGCGCCACGCTGACGGGTAAGGAAGTCTATAAGTACGACGAAAAGGGAAACATCAGCGAGATGACGCTGCTCAACCCGGACGGCACGTTGTTGAGCAAGGAAACCTACAAGTATGAGTTCGACTTCGCCGGCAACTGGAACAAGATGACCACTTCGGTGGCGGTCGTTGATGGCCGCGGCATCACCTTTGAAGCGACGGAAGTTACCTATCGCAACATCATGTACTACCTCGATGAGAACATGGTGAAGATGGTCCAGCCAGGCGCACCTGCGAATAACGCCGCGCCGGCTGCGCAACCGGTTGCTCCACCCGCTACGAATAACGCCGCGAAGACGACGGTCGATCCGAAAGCAAACGCCAACAAAGCTCGCAACACAGCTCCCGATCTACCGTCTGCTTCAAACGCGGCTACCAACCTTTCCACCGCGTCGCTCGATGTGAAGACGCCGGTGGCCAATACGAATCAGGCCGTGCCGATGGTCAAGCTCGACTCCGAACCCCCGCCGACTCCGGCTCCGCGTCCGATTCTGAAGCCTGTCTCTGGTGGCGTGCTGAACGGCACCGCGCTTTCGCTGCCGCCTCCGGTTTATCCCGAAGCTGCCAAGCGAAGCAGGACCTCGGGCGTTGTGACTGTGGACGTCATTCTCGACGAAACAGGCAAGGTTGTTTCGGCGACTGCGTCGAGTGGTCCAACCATGCTGCGTGACGCAGCTGTACAGGCGGCTCTCAAGGCCAGGTTCTCTCCTACAAAACTTTCTGGCCAGCCCGTGAAGGTTTCCGGCGTGATCAACTACAAGTTTGCGCTGGTTAATTAAACCTGCCTTTAGCGGCGCGCCGGAGACGTCTGGCGCGCCTCTCCCCCTTGTTTCCAACCTGATCTTTTTGTCTTCTTGTAGAAGGGACCTAAGTTCTCATGGCACTAACTGGACACCTCAGCGATCTTTCACTCTCGGAACTAATCGAGTTTTTCTGCAATCAGCGCAAGAGCGGACGGCTGAAAGTTTTGTATCCGCAGGGCGCGGGTTATTTCTACCTGCAATCGGGTTCGGTGGTCGACGCGCGCATTGGAGTGCTGCACGGGATCGACGCCGTTTACTATGCGCTGACGCTGCCGAATGCGGAGTTTGAATTTCAGGTTGACGCTCAGCCGGGCAATCGGACCATTAATCAACCGTGGACGCAGGTCGTGTTGGAAGGTTTGCGGCGTTTGGACGAGAGCATTCCAGCGGGTGTGGCGTTCCCACCCGATTACGTTTTCGATGACGATGAACGTAAGCCGACAGAGAACAAGGCCGAAACGAGTGAAGAAGTCGAGAAGTCATTTGCCCCGGCGTTTCTCGGGATGGGTAAAGAGTCGATGAGTCGGCGGAAGCCGGTATTCATCGGCGCGGCGGTGGTAGCGGTGTTGGCGAGTGTCGCGGTGATTGGTGTTCCAGCGGGTTGGTACACCACGAAGAAAGCCGAAGCAGCGACTGAAGCGGTAAGTCAACCTGCGCAGCCGCAAACCGCACAGACCGAAACACCTGCTCAAGCAGAACCAGCCGCGACGGAGACGGCGCCGGCTACTGAAGATGCGGCGGATCTGGCAGCGAGACGTCAGCGTGAGAAAGAGCGTCGCGCGCGTGAAGCGAAAGCTGCCGAGACCAACGCTGCTGTGGCAACAACGCCGGCCGCGCCCGCAGCCGATGCTGCTAAGCCCGGCGCGAAGCGCGTGGTCGTGACGGTTACGTATGATGAATCGGGAAGAGTGACGCAGGCGTCAGGCGGCGATGCAAACGCGCTGAGAATCGCGAGACAGAAACGCTTTCCAGCAGGCAAGGCTGGATCAGCGACGATCTCGATTCCGATCAACTAGAAGAAATAGGTCGTCAGAACAATAGGTCCTATTGGTCCAATAGGACCTATTTCTATAGGACCTATACTCTCGCGAGCGCGAGGATCAGCAACAACCCACGCTTCAAGCCCTTCTCGCGGTCGCGGGGATCGTACCATTCGGCGAGAGTGTGTGAGGCTCCGGAAGTTCCTCCAGCGCCGAGCGTGATTGCCGGAATGCCCAGCGAGATCGGCAGGTTTGAATCCGTCGACGACTGATCGAGCCGCGCTTCGACACCCAACATTTTCGTACTTTCGATCGCGAGTTTCACAAGCGATGAATCCGCGGGTGTTTCGCCCGACGGCCGTTCACCGATCAACTCCATCTGCATTTTAAGCGCCGTATCTCCGGGTCTGCGCCGGCCGTTCTCCTCTTCGGCCGCCTCTTTCATCGCGCGCCGAAAAAACGCGTCGAGACGTTTCAGTTCCGTGTCCGCGGCCGAACGAAGATCTACTTCCATCGCCGCTCGCTCGGGAATCGCGTTCACACTCGTTCCACCCACAACACTGCCGACGTTGAATGTCGTTCGCGGCTCTTTCGGTGCGGGATAAGCAGCAAGCCGCGCGATCGCACGGCCGAGTGCGTGAACCGGATTCGGTATGCCGAAGTCGCCCCATGAATGACCACCTGGTCCAGTGAACTCAACGCGATACCGCCGCGATCCGAGCGCGCGATTCGTAATTCGATCGACGCCCGGTCCATCGAAACTCAGAAACGCATCGATCTTTCGTTTGGACCAACTCCCGCGCGTCAACAAGTGACGCACGCCGCGCAAGTTTCCCTCGCCTTCTTCACCGACAGTGCCGACGAACAGGATCGAACCATCAGTTTGAATCTTCGCCGCGCGCATTGCCTGAACGATCGCGATTAACGCGATCAGTCCGCAACCGTCATCTGCAATTCCCGGCGCCAGCAAACGATGTCCTTCGTGGCGCACTGTGAAATCAGTTCCAGCAGGAAAAACTGTATCGAGGTGAGCACTGACTACGACGAGCGGCGAAGACGATCTTCCTTTATGAAGACCGACGCAGTTGCCTTCTTCGTCGATCGAGACTTCGCTCAAGCCGAGCTCGCGAAACCGTTCGGCGAGATACTCCGCGCGTTCTTGTTCGGCGAACGGTGGTGCGGGGATCGAACAGATGCGAATGTGTTCGTCAGTGATCGTCTTAGCGTTGGTTTCGAAGTAGCGCAACGCTTGTTCGACCTCCGGTGCTGTAGCGAGCTGTCGAATCGTTTGAACGGGAGCAGTTTTCAGTGAGGACATCATTTTGTACTTAGATCTTTGAGCTTAGAACTTTGCAAACAAAGAACAAAGTGCAAAGAACAAAGCTCCTTCACTCCTCACACCAATTCCAGAATCTCGCGCTCTTCGAGCACCCCATGCGCAGCTTTTGCGCGATCGTAAATACGATTGACGAGAGTTTCGCTTGGCTCGATGCCGCGCTTCTCGAGCCAGTAGATCACGTTTGACTTACCGCTCATCGGACCAATCTCGATTACCTGTTCGAGACCAAACTCGCCCGCCGGTACACCCGAATAAACAATGTCCGCGAGCCGCTGATCGCCTTTGCGGTAACTCTTGATCACCGCTGCCGCATGCACGCCCGTCGCAGTGCGAAAAGCGTCGCGGCCAAACACGGGGTAATTGTACGGAACGGTCCAGCCGCAGATGCGGGCCGCGGTTTCACAATACTCACCCAGACGCGAAAGGTCGTTTGGAATCCAACCGAGCAGTTTCAAGTTCACCAACAGTTGATCGAGCGGCGTATTGCCGACGCGTTCACCGATTCCTAACGCCGAGCCGTGTACTTGATCCGCGCCACCTTGAATTGCCGCCAGCGAGTTGATCACACCCAAACCGCGATCCTGATGGCCGTGCCAGTCGAGACGGATGTTTCCGCCCTGTTCTTCAATGATACCTTTCACAAACTGAATGACCGCACGGGCGCCGTCCGGCGTCGAGTGACCAACCGTATCGCAAACGCAAACTGCTTTCGCGCCGGCCTGAATCGCGGTCGTATACAACGCGCGAATCACTTCCGGTTTCGCGCGCGTGGTGTCCTCAGTGACGTACATCACCGGTAAACCCTGCGAAACCGCGAAGGAGACTGCTTCTTCAGTCATCTTTAACAACTGATCGAGCGTCCAATCTTCGGCAAAGAAGCGAACCGAGGACGACCCGATAAACGTACAAGCCTCGATTGGAATGCCGACGCGTTGCGAGATCTCGGCGATGGGAACGATGTCGTTACGATGCGTGCGGGCGGCGCAGTTTGGCCGGATGTTGAGTTTTTGTTCGGCAATTTCGCGCGCGAGCCGTTCGACTCCAGCGGCGTGCGTGCCGCCTGCGCCCGGCAGACCGATGTCGGCAGTGTCGATGCCCAAGCGTTCCATCAGGTGCAGAAGCTCGAGTTTTTGTTCCACTGCCGGCTCGCAAACAGACGGCGACTGTAGCCCGTCGCGCAGTGTTTCGTCGTCAATTCCGATATGACGATTCGGCGGGGAAAATGACGGGTCGATTTGATTCCAATCGTAAACTAGTTCGTCGATTGTCACGCGTAAAGCCTCCGGGAAGCGATTACAGCAACGGCACATTTGAAAGTCAAATGAGGGTCAACGTTCTGCAAAGACACGGCGGTACGAACAAAGAAAAACGTCAGTCTGGCTTGCTATTGAGTCTCGTCTGCGCTAGCGTTTCACCGTTCTTCATTACTTGCCGCTGGTCATTACCGCTCGTCAAAACACCAAGGAACATTTGACACTTTGACCCTGACAAAGGATTCATTTGATGCCCTACTCGAATGGTTGGATCCGGACCGCGACAAAGCTGGTCAATCCTATGAAGCCATACGTTGCGGTCTCATAAGGATCTTCGTTTCCAAGGGACTCGTCGACGCCGAATTCTATGCAGACGAAACTGTCGACCGCGTGGTGAAACGCCTGCCTGAGATTCGCGCCGGTTACGTAAACGAACCCGCAAGATACTTCATCGGAGTTGCCAGGAACGTCATTCGTGAGGCGTTACGCCGCAGAGAAGTGACGACTGACGTACTTCCCGAATTTCCCTCGTTCAGGACTGGTCAAAGCGAAATGGCTGACTGTTTGGCGAAGTGCATGAAAGCGTTGCCGCGCGAGAAGTTAGAGTTGATTTACGATTATCACGTCTACGAGGGAAAACAGAAGATCGCGAGTCACCGGGAAATGGCCGGCGAACGCTCGATAACGGTGGGCGCTTTGCGTACACGTGCGCATCACGTGCGAATCTCGCTGGAAAGCTGCGTACAACGGTGCATGGAGGAACGTAGGAACAAAAGCTTAGGTGATCGTCATAATGATCGAGCGGCCCCGACCCCGAGGAGTGTCCATCATAGCTGAAGACGAGAAAACAGAACTAAAACGCTACCTGCTCGGGCAATTGGGAGAGCCTGACGAGGAGCGGCTCGAAATGCGTCTACTCACGGAGCCGGCGTTTGTCGAGGAATTCGACATGATGGTCGATGAGATCATGGCGTCCTACGTCACGGGACAGTTCGCCGGAAAGGAAAAGGAGCAGGTCGAGCGATATTTCCTGCAATCGCCGGAGCGCCGGCAAAAGTTGGAGTTCATGGCCGAACTGCTCCACCAGGTTGATATTGCGCAAGTGGAGCCGCCGGCAAAGGCGCGTCACGATAAACGCCCGGTTTTTGCTGAACGCGTTCGCGCATTCTTCAGCGGCCCCAACTCTTTGCCGCGGTTTGCGACTGTTGCAGTTGCGATGGTGCTGCTGGTTGGAGGTGGGCTGTGGCTGAGCCGCTCGGGAGGTCCGACACCCGGGAAATCCGTCCCACTGACACTGGCGATCAGCGACGCTGAACGCAATACCGGCCCGGCGCCTGAGATCAAATCAATCAAACTACCCGCCGACACTAGTGAACTTCGTCTGGAACTGTTGCTGCCCAGCCAAACAACTCAGCCAGTGCGTTATCGCGCGGATTTTGCGCCACCGGCTAATGTGCAAGGAGTGACGATCGCCGGACAGGATTCCCGAGCACTTGTAATCGCTGTTCCAGCGTCTGAACTAAAACCGGATCGATATGCAGTACGGCTTTTTATGATTCACGCCGACGGTCAAGAGGAACGCGTTCCGGGTAGTTACTACTTTCGGGTGGAGTAACAACGCCTTATCAGCTTGCAGTCGCTCTGCGCCTTCGCCAGTACCACCAGACACCAACGAGAAGCAAAACGAGCAACAGAACTCCCGCGATAATAAGCGGAAGTTTCGCGGCCGTGCTGCGCGTTGGTTTGACAGGCAGCTTGTATTCACCCTGGAAAGTAAATCCGGCCCAGTAATGAGGAGAACGCCACTGTGGTTGTTGGCGGATAGTATTCTGAGCTGCGCGGAGTGCTGCTGCCGGAACCATGCCTTTGTCCAGCATGTTGGCGTAAAAGAGCTTCATCAGTTCAGCCGTTACTTCGTCGTCCACGTTCCACAAAGTCGCGGCCACACTCGATGCTCCCGCATACATAAACCCTCGCGTCAGTCCGATCAGACCTTCGCCGCGTACGTCTTTGCCGAGTCCGGTACGGCAGGCGCTCAACACCACCAGATCGACTGGCGCCTGGAGCTCGAAGATATCCCCTACAGTGATGAATCCTTCTTGCCGGCGGCCTTCAGGATCTACAGTCGAAAGGATAAAGCCCGAGTATTCGGGCCGCTTGGGATCGAGAACGCCGTGAGTGGCGACGTGCAGAATCGAAAACTTCGAGAAATCAGTGTGTTGAAACGTTTCCCTCGACGCGCTGAAGCCGGTGACGATCGAAGAACTCGAGCCGCCAACATCTTTCAGTGTCGCTAATTCGGCCCGGGAGTGCAGCAGTGGTTGTACATCCGCGACGTCGCCGGAGTCGCTGTTGATTTCGATGTCGCGCATCGCGTAACCCCAGTGTTCCTTGTCCTCACCGGTTATCTGGGCGACCAGTTCGTTATCGTTCTTGCCCTTGAGCTCGGCATAGTTTGAGGCGAATGCCGGATATCCAAACGCGATCAAAGTCTTCTCGAAAGACGGCCGTGCCACTTTTTCGCGGTTCAACTGACTCAGAATCGACGCCGACGGTGCATTCACAATCTCGTGGCTGGCGATGAGTGGCTGCCGATCGTTCGGTGAGGTTAAAAGTTGAAACGGTACGTAATTGAGCGCTCCGTCAGCCACGACGATGATTCGCTGTGCGGTGAGTTGATCGGCGAGCGGCGCTATTACCAGTGACGACAAATCGTCGACGGCTTTCGTGAGCTGTGTTTCAGTCTCTTTGCCTGGCCGTTTAGCGAGGAGGTCATAAACCTTTTGCACGGCGCTAGTGATGGTCGCTTCATCAGGCAACTCGACGAGCTTTATGTTGCTTCGCGTTACCACCCACGCGTAGCTGCCATAGTCTCCAAGTAGATATTCAAGAACGGCCGTCTGATCGTTTTCGATCTCGCTCTGAATCTGCTGTAACGAAGAAGCGGCCGGCTGCGTAATCTCACCGTACGCTGGGTTCAACTTGCGGAGTTCGGCGTAGACTTGCTCGTGCTCGGTTCGCAAGCGGGCGAGGTTTGTTTCTACTTCGTTTAGATCCTTTTCGTTGAGAGTCTTCGCGGACAGGAGTTCGATTCTGTGATCGACCTTCGCGCGAATCGCTTGTCGCAGAGTTTTTTCTCGCGCCGCCAACTTGGGATCGACACCAGCCAGCAAATTAGTTTGCGTATCGCGCAGGAGATCGGCGAGGGAGCGTGCTCGCGACAGTTCGCTGGCGGCAAACGCCGATTCGATCAGTTGTTGCGCGTCTCGCGATTTGCTCTTGCGCACGAGACAAGCGACGTAAGCCTCGTAACGTTCGTGTACGCTGGCTGAGTAAGCGGTAGTGAGATCGCGGCCAGTGGAAATGGTTCGGATGTCTTCGGTGTCTTCGAGTGACTGTTTAAGGTAAGCCTCTGCCTGATCTAGCTGGCCGGCTTTCAACTCCAGCCGTCCCAATGCGAAGTTAACACTCGCTTCACTGATCCGGTCCTTGAGTTTACGAAAGACGCCGAGCGCCTGAAGATAATTGGGACGCGCATGGTCGAACAAGCCTTGTTGCTCGTAGGCTTGTCCGATCAAAGCACGAACGCGCTCGGCTTCCATTGGATTGTTAGCACTCTCGTATTTCGCCAGTGCTGGTTCCAAATGCTGAAGTGCAACTGCGTACTGCCCGAGCGAGATATGAAGCCGCCCGAGATTTTCGTGACACTGCGCCGCGTGAAGACTTGTGGGATCCAGATTGGCTAACGCCTCGTTGAGGTGGCTCAGCGAAGCGGGATAGTCTCCTTGCAGATATTCCGTGTAGCCAATGTCCATGGTCGTTCGGCTAACGCCGAGCGGCACTTTGGCATCGCGAAAATAGTTGAGCGCGCGGTCATACTGCACGAGCGCGGATTCAAACAATCCGTTTTCATTGAAAAGATCTCCCATGCCACTGGCGATTAGGCCCAGTTGAAACGGATCGTCTTTTATCAACGCCTGTGCTTCGCTGTAATAAGCGAGAGCGTTGGACCACTCTGCTTTTCGTTGTTCTATATAAGCCAAATTGATCAGCGCGCCGGCTTGTTCACCCAAGTCGCCCTGATCGCGCCATTGTTGCAGCGCGTGGTTGTAGTTTTCCGTCGCCTCGGCCAGATCGCTCTGGGCCAGGTGGCAACGGCCGATTTGGGCATAGGCTCGCGCCATACCCGCCTTGTCGTTTGCGGATTGAAAAAGTGAGAGAGCCTCTTGAGCCGTGCTCAATGCGAGCGCATGATCGGATTCGTTCTGTTCGATACTGAGTCGCAGGCGTTGCTGCCCTTCACTCGACGGATCCTGCGCTACGGCTCGAGAGGCTTCTACACTGTGAACGTACGTCGAGACGAGCAACCAACCAAGTACGAGGCTTGCGATGCTTTTGGTAACGTTCATATTCAGATGTGGACCGATCACAGGAAACGTAATAGATCCTCGCTGAATTGACCTGGCAGTTTCCTCTTCTTGTCCTCTTTCAAGGCCCTTTGCAGCCGGACGTTGCGAGGACGCGTATCTCGCGGGAAGTTCTTGATCTTCGCGCACTCGCCGGTGTCACCAGTCGGGTCTTTCGGGCCGATCTTGTTGCCTTGAAGTTCGTAAGCATCGAGCGGAAGTCCCGCGCCGCAGACCAGGTTCGCGATGTCCTCAAACAGAGCTTGCTCCGTTTCTTCCTGCGCAGACAATTTACGCGGGATACGCCGGCGATCGTGTTCTTCGCTACTCGGTTCGCGCATCGTCTCCTCGAAATAAGCATCGAGAAACTCGAGCCATGAATCCGCGAACTCCCTGGTGAATTTGTACTCCCTGTATTCCGCAAGGATGCGCCGATCCGCTACCGGCCTGATCCACGGAAACAAGATCGACAAGCCGTGGGAATATTGATACTGATACCCCACAAACTCGGAGCTGATAATGAGCTTTTCTTCTTTTGGATCTACTCCGCAGCGCGGTGGTTCCTCCTTCACCAGCATGTCCATGACCTCGCCACAAGCGAGATAGAGATCACGCATTGGCGGTGTAGCGTGACTGCAACGCACGTTTGCGCATTGGCACGTACGTCCTCGTAGCTCGTCAATCTTGGCGCTGACGCAGAAACAAAAGTCGTAAAGATCGGAGTACAGCTCCTGATAAAAACTCTGCGATTTCAGGTGGGCCAGTTGAATGACATCCCTCGTGGCGAGATCCGCCAGTCCGTCCTTCAATGCCTTGGCCAACTTTTCAATCGGACTCTTGATATTTTCAACTTTTTGCAAGTTGCACAAGGTCAACTGAAACGAGTAACCGGCCAACAAGTAGTCGGCGCTGTTGTGCAGGCAGTAGTGATAAATCCTGAGCAGCATCTGCTTGACGTCGATATTGCTGCCGAAGCGAACAAGGTCGTTGAAGATGCGGATCAGAATCGAACGGTAAGGCCAACTGCCGACAAAGGCCGGGCCTTGCGATGCCAGCATGTATTTCGCAGTTTCCTTTAGTTCATAAGCCACTTCCAGCGAGCTGACTGAACAACTATGAAAACTGACGAACTCAAACTCAGCGTCTTCGAGTTCAACGTCTTTCTTGAACTCTCTCATGGCCAGGCCGAGTTCGGTTAACGTGACCGACTGCTTGCTGGCGTGTTCGTCGTAGAGGAAAACATCATTGCCCACGACGACTCCGTGTCCGAGTATGAAAAGAGCGTAATGGCGCGCGGGATATCTGGTACGGCAAAAATCGAGGAAACTCTTGAGACTCTCCTGCGGGTCAGGTTCCTCCATCGGTTCGCGCAGTTTCAAATGGGAGGTAAGTTGATCGTTTGGCGGCACGGGCGCCATGTAAATGATCTCGCGTTGTTCCTGCAGCAGCTTTTTAAGCGCCACTCGTACCAGTTCTCCCTTACGGGTCGACTGGTCGCGCCACAGTTTGTCTTCGATCAGATTTCTGACAAATGGATCGTTGCCTTGAAAGCCGACATTCACGATCCCGGGGTGTTTTAATTTGTTGAGAAGGTTAACGTCGAAAATATGGGTTGGCGTTCCTTCCGTATACGGATCAAATTGTGTGACCACATTTGCGTCAGGATGGTACCCCGCTGCTTTGAGGGATTTCAGTTGAGACACAATTCCGGGCGCCAGGGGGTTGTCACTAGCGAAATAGAACATGAGCGTCCATTCTTTTAGTTCTGGCATTGTCGTTCTCCTTAGGCGGTCAGGTTTAAATACATTGGGAGACAGTGAAGCTTCCTCTTCACATTCTTCCCTGGACCTAGAGAGCTTTACCTAGACATGATCGCTGGTTCCGGGGGTGAGCCAACCAGAGGCGCGACAGGCTATTCGCATCTCCGGTTGATGTCAATAGAAACACAACGCTGCCAGAAACTCGTCGCTCGAAAATCACCAGGTCTCGTGTAGTCTTGAAGTCTTCACGTAACTTAATGAGAAAGTCGCCCAAAACGTGTCAGAGGGAGAAGCGAAGGCAAGTTTTGACGAAGCACGACGCGTGTGTTAAAGGTTCTTTCGAACTTCAGTTTTGGGATTCACCAACCAGTTTCAAGTGAGTATCTGTGGCAGTTAAGACAATCGCCCTGGGATCTGATCGCGCCGCAAAGATCATGGCAGTGCGCGCGAGCATCGTTCGGGTCGCGGCGATCGATGCTGATTGGACCAATGCCAACGTTGTTGCCCGGCGTGTCGAAACCAGCGCGCCCGCGATGCCGCTGACTGACTGGCAACTCATGGAAGGCGCACGCGAACGCGCGCTCGCGGTCAGAGATTCATTGCACAGCCGGCGTCTCGAAGCCGACATTTACGTCGGACTTGAAGGCGGTTTCCATTCCATCTCCATCGGCGGCGAGTGGCACACTTTTCTACGTGGTTGGGCTTACGCGACTGACGGAGAAAAGAGCGCGTTTGGCGGCGCGCCGTCGATCTCTGTGCCGCCCGAAATTGTGAAGAGCGTCGTTCAGGGTCGGCGCGAGTTGGGTGTGGTGATCGACGAAGTAGCAGGCGGGCGTGACATCAGAAGCAAACAGGGAGCGTGGGGCGTGTTATCGCGCGATCTGGTTACGCGATCGTTGAGTTTTGAGCTGGCGCTGATTGCCGCGTTCGCACCTTTTTACAACCCGAAATTTTACTCGTAACGATAAAGCTGAATGGATGAACTAGTGGCACAAGTTAATCATGACGAACCACCACCGCGTTCGAACGCCGGTTGGGTGGAAGTGATCGCGGGATCGATGTTTTCCGGCAAGTCGGAAGAGCTGATTCGCCGGTTGCGGCGCGCGCGGATTGCGCGGCAGAAGGTTCAGGTCTTCAAGCCCGAATTGGATTCGCGTTTTTCAGATAACCACATCGTTTCTCACTCCGAGATGCGGCATGAATCGGCAAACAGCCGTTCGGCGTCGGAGATAATGGCGAAGGTCGATCCGGACACGGAAGTGGTAGGCATCGACGAGGGGCAGTTTTTCGATAACGACTTGGTCCAGGTCGCCAACGAATTAGCGCGGCGCGGCGTGCGCGTGATCATCGCCGGACTCGATCAGGACTATACCGGCAAGCCGTGGGAACCGATGCCGCAACTGCTCGCTATCGCGGAATACATCACCAAGACCCACGCGATCTGCATGAAGTGTGGCCAACCGGCAAACTACTCACAGCGCACGTTTGAATCCGAAGAACGCGTTGCGGTCGGCGCGTCGGACAAGTACGAAGCGCGTTGCCGCCGGTGCTTCGTGCCCCACGCGGACGCACCGACAGTACACGCCGAATAAAGCAATCCACAGATTACACAGAAGGGTTCGAGTTTTGAGTTCAAGCTTTAGCTTGCAACCGCAGCCTAAAGGCTGAACTCAGAACTTGAAACCCTTCTGCGGAATCTGTGGATTTCCCGTCTGCCGGGACAACGCGAACTCCCTGCCCACCGTCTCACGACGCAAGAAGTCTCCTCGATCGACGTTCCTCTAACCGCACAGTAAGACCTTCAGGAGGATGACTATGACACCTAAGTACCTGGTCACGATCTCGTTCCTCTGCCTGTTAATTGCTTTACCCGTTGGGCTCTTCGTCAACGCTCAAGCCCAAAAAACAACTAAACCTCAGGACGACAAGAAACCCGCCCTGACCAACTACCGCATCTCCGGTCCCTACACCCACAAGAATCTGACCGTCTTTCTCGTACACGGCACGGATCTTCTTCCCGGCAGAAACTTCCTGACGCTTCAGGAAGCACTCGCGCAAAAGAAAGTCAGGGTTTACGAAACGAAAGAAGTCAACGAACTCGCCATTAGAAACTTCTCGAACCAGGATGTCTACGTCCAGGCCGGCGACATCGTGCGCGGCGGCGAACAGGACCGAATGATCTCGATTGACTTCATCGTTCCGCCACGTTCCGGACGCATGCCGATCGCGGCGTTTTGCGTTGAATCCGGTCGCTGGAGCAAACGCGGCGAAGAGCAGGCTGGTTACTTCAGCAGTTCCGATAACGTAGCCGCCACAAGAGAACTAAAAATCGCCGCTAAAGTCGACGGTTCGCAGAGTGCCGTGTGGCAAAACGTCTCAGTTGCACAGGAGAAGTTGAGTAAGAACGTTGCCGAAGTGGTCGCAGTGTCGGCGTCGCCAACGAGCTACGCGCTGTCCGTCGAGAATGCCAAAGTGAAGGAAACCACGGCGGCGTACATCAACGCGCTAAATGGAATTCTGCGAAACAAGACCAACGTGATCGGTTATGCGTTTGCCATCAACGGCCACGTCAACAGTGCGGACGTCTATGCGTCGCGCGCGCTGTTCGTCAAACTTTGGCCGAAACTTTTGAAAGCCAGTGCGACCGAAGCACTCGCCGAATTGGATCAGAAGCCTGCGGCCGAGCCGGTTGTGAGTGAAACGATTCACTCGTTTCTCGCCGAATCAGAACAGCCGAAGGCGAAATCGAAGGAAGTGACACAGCGCGTGCGAGTGGTCACCCGCGAAGACGACGAGAACATCTTTTTCGAAACGCAGGACCGTCGCGAAAAGGACGCGTGGGTGCATCGCAACTACATCCGCAAGCAGTAGGCCGGTTACAGAAACCCGCGTTCTGAGTTCAAGCTTCAGCTTGTCTAAAAGAGGCAGCCTAAAGGCTGGACTCAGAACGAGGGCTGAACTCAGAACGGGGGAGATCAGACCGAAACTAAAAGCGGCGAGCGACTGTAACCACTACCAGTCGCTCGCCGTTCTCCATGAGGCATGCAAACTACGCATGGCGGGGTGAGGGATTCACGTTGCGTGGGGTAAATTCAACATAAATTCCACTTCACTATCTATGACCTTGTGAGGTGAAACATTTCAGAAAAATTTTATCGAGTGATCCGATTCTGCTCCTGGTCGGGGTCAGAAGCATTCTCGTCCGTGACGCGAAACGAGTAAACGTCGATGTATGTGGGCTGGCCCGAGTCGGGCACGCCGGACAGTTTCAACTGATAATCGCCCGGCGTGAGCAGGTTTCCGGTGAAGGTCACGGGCACGACGTAGTGAGTATTTTTCGAAACGATAGGTAGTTCCTCCTGTGAAGCAAGCGCCTGATTTTCGCGAAACAGTTGGGTCTTGTATTTCTTGAAGTCAGACTTGGAAAGCTCCAGTTCGACTTTGACTTCGTCGTTTTGCGCTGGAGTACGCAGCTTTTTAATACTGCCGCCAGATCCATTCGCACCGGCACTCAGCGTCAATGCCGCCATCCGTGTCGGCGGGATCGTCATAGTGGGTGACTTCCTCATATAAGCAACCCACCCAATCAGCGCCGCCAGCAAACCGGCAACGAGGATCATTGAAACTGCATAAGCCGGATTTCGGTGAAAGCCCACAAACCACGGTGAAGGAGCAGGAACGGGAGGAATTGGCGCGGGAACGCGGTCTTCGGCAAACGACTCTTTGGGCGGATCATTATCGCGGTACTTTCGGAAAAGCGTGGCGAAGCGTAGCTTGCGTTGCCCGCTTTCCGAACTCAGAAAGTGAGTCTTGAAATACTGTTGTTCGTCAGAAGTGAAACTGCCGGCGAGGTACTGATCGAACAACTCTTCTTGAATGGCGAGGAGTTCCTCTTGAAGCTCGGCGTCGTTGTGGATCGCGGCCGCCAGCTCCGAATGCTGCTCAGGCGACAGTCCGCCGAGCAGATAGGCTCGTATCTCCTGTTCAGAAACATTAGGCATCAGTTGTTGGTTGGTCTCCGTTAGAAAGCAACTTCTAATCCTAATGACTAAAACATAGCGAGTATTTCATCGCGAAGAATCGTCAACACACTTTTCGAGGCACTTCTGAAGCGCTGCGCGAATCCGGTAGGCCCTGATTCTTAAGGCGTTAGGCGCGATTCCCAATTCTTCAGCGAGCTGTTTTCTTTGTTCGATCTTCTGCCGGCCGTCTGCCTGATAATAACGCAGGACCAGCTTCCGGTTTTCAGCGCTCAGCTTGCTGATGCACTCCTCGAGACAGCGGAACTCAACTTCCACCCTTGCCGAATCAAGCGGGGGCTCTGTTGGAGGCTGGGGAATCTTTCTCCTTGAATATTCCAATTGGACCTTTCGCGCAACTCCGTAGAAATACCGTGTCCGTTCTCCGTTGACCTCGTGCCGGATCTCGCACAGCCGGCTGCTGACACGATTGATAGTCTCGTCAGTAAGGTCTTCGGCGTCGCACGAAGCGCGAAAGGTGAAATAGTTAATCAAACCCGAGCGAACTTGCTCGTATTTGAGGGCGGCGGCGTCACGATTTGGGTCGAGCCAGTCGAGGAGGGCCTCGAACGATTCTTGAGACATGACCCAGTTCTTTTGCATTACCCCTGTGCGCCGTCTTAGTTGATAAAAAACAAATGAAGCGAAGGGCAGTGGTCCACCGCAGACCACGATAAGGGCGATTTAAGTTTTGCCGGCTGAGGAACTGTCATCAACCGATCTCCAATGGGAGCGGAACTGAACGTTTCAGAACCTGGAGTACAGCTTCGTCAAAGTTTTGGAGAGCTTCTCCAAAAACTCAGGCTCGACAACTCAGAATTGTCCCTCGGAATTTGACCAACAGGGGATGGCACGAGGAAACGAATTCTGGGCGCGGCCAGTTACTTTAAGGATCGTAAGGACTTGCTACCGCTTTCGTTGACGCCAACAGTTAGCTTATTAACAGAGGCCGTGTCAACAATAAACTTTTTGTAAGCGTGTTGGCTCCAGGGCGATTTGCCCCATTTTTTTATAGTAGCAGCGCGCGGGCTCCCCGTTCAGCGCCGGGCGTTTCCCGCGTTCAAGCGCCGGCGTTTTGAGTTCAGCCTTAAGGCTGCTCTTGTGTCGGCAAGCTAAAGCTTGAACTCAGAACGCGG
>DATELP010000263.1:0-3521 GCA_035276425.1 Pyrinomonadaceae bacterium | reverse complement strand
ACCCTCGACGGGTCGGACGATTAGATTTCCCTTCCGGTTTACATCAAAGTAGCCAGCGCCCCAGTTTTCGATTCCATAAGTTTCGAGCGTTTGCTCGATTGCTGTGGTCAATTAGCGGTCTCCTGCCTTCGAACTAAGACTTTGAACAATAACAATCACGCCAGAAACACTACTGATGCACATTATCCCGAATCGAGTTGCGGAGTTGTTTTGGGTGGAACGCTTTAGTGGCGCAATGTAACAGAAAATGGCGGGTGCGGTCTATATCTTTTCCAAATCTTAAGGTTTTTGTGACGACAGCAATCCACAGATTACACAGATTCCCTACAAACCAATCTGCGTAATCTGTGGATGGTTTGTAGGGCTGAAAGCGCTTGACATCGTTCATCCCCCGCTTATAATGGCAGCTTTTTACGCGCCGTCGCTTTATGACGCTCGCCCGCTTTACGATAGTCGCGCAACTTCCCACATACTTCGCCAAATTTCGCGCCGGGGCGAAGGGTACCCCTAACACACCCGAAATAAACTTCAGGAGATCACATGAACCCCAAGACTGTCTTGAAATTCGCTGCTGACCAGGGCGCCAAGTTCGTCTCTGTTCGTTTTACTGACCTTCCCGGCTCCTGGCAACACCTTACATTTCCCATCGGCGAACTCGGCGAAGAACAGTTCGAAGATGGCTTTGGTTTCGATGCTTCTTCCATCCGCGGCTGGGCGGCCATTCACGAGTCGGACATGCTCCTCGTCCCCGACGCGAGACGCTTCTGGATGGATCCGTTCGCCGAACAACCGACTCTCTGTCTCATCGGCAACGCCATCGATCCGATCACGAAGGAAGGTTACGCTTACGATCCGCGCTCGGTTGCACAACGCGCCGAAAGTTACCTGAAATTTACCGGCCTGGCTGACACGGCTTACTTCGGTCCTGAAGCCGAGTTCTTCGTGTTTGACTCCGCGAAGTTTCACAACGAGCAGCACTCCGCCGGCTATTCGATCGACTCCGACGAAGGCCACTGGAACAGCGGGCGCGACGCGAACGAGTTTGCCGGTTCGAACCTCGGCTATCGCATTCGTCCGAAGGAAGGCTACGTGCCCGTGCCGCCGACCGATTCGCTGAGCGATCTGCGTTCGCAGATCTCGTTGACGCTGGAGAAGTGTGGCGTGACGGTCGAGTGTCATCACCACGAAGTTGCGACGGCGGGACAGTGCGAGATCGACTTCCGTTATTCCACGCTGTTAGGCACGGCGGATAATTTACAAGTATTCAAATATGTAGTTCGCAATACTGCTCACGAGTACGGGAAGTCAGCGACGTTCATGCCGAAGCCGTTGTTTGGCGATAACGGTTCGGGAATGCACTGTCACCAGTCGTTGTGGAAAGGCGAGAAGCCTTTGTTTGCCGGCGACGGTTATGCCGGATTGTCGGAACTGGCCCGGTTCTACATCGGTGGCTTGTTGAAGCACGCGGCGGCGATCGTCGCTTTTGCGGCGCCGACGACGAACAGTTACAAGCGGCTCGTCCCGGGTTTCGAAGCGCCGGTCAATCTTGCGTACTCAGCGCGCAATCGTTCGGCTGCGATTCGTATTCCGATGTTCTCGACGAATCCGAAACTGAAGCGGCTGGAGTTTCGTCCGCCCGATCCGTCGTGCAATGCGTATCTCGCGTTTTCGGCGATGTTGCTGGCAGGACTCGACGGCGTGCAGAACCGGATCGATCCGGGTGACCCGCTCGAGAAGGACATCTACGATCTCTCGCCCGAGGAGTTGAAGGATGTGCCGACGTTGCCGGGCTCGCTCGATGATTCGCTCAAGGCGCTCGAAGCCGATCACGACTTCCTGTTGAAAGGCGACGTGTTCAGCCCGCAACTGATCGAGCGCTGGATCAACTACAAACGTGAGCGCGAGATCCAGCCACTGCGAATGCGTCCGCATCCGCTGGAGTTTTCGCTTTATTACGACATCTAGTCGGCCACAGACGGACACGGACGAACACGGATGGGAAGAATGAATTTTTGTCAGTGAAAGTCTGTGTTCGTCCGTGGCTTATACTGAGGCTGTGGTTAATGTTGATTTTCTGCTACGTGATCTCCCGGATCAAAACGGTGCGCGGCTGTTTCTCGATCGGCTCTCGAACGAGCAGCCGCGCGCTTACCGGAACCTGACGAAGCAACCGGCGCTGCTCGCCGACGTGCTCGCGCTCGCGGCGTGGAGTCCGCTGCTCGCCACTACTCTCGAACAAAACCCCGAATACTTCCCGTGGCTGGCGCGTGAACGTACCGAGCCGCGTGTGCGCTCGCTCGACGAGTTGAAAGAATCTCTCGCGCGCTTCGCGTTAACGAACTCTTCGCTCAATCCGCAAAATCTCCTCGCCCGGTTTCGCCGCCGCGAACTGTTGCGCACGTATCTGCATGACATTCGCCGCTCCCACACGCTCGTCGAAACGATGGAAGAGTTGTCGAACCTCGCCGACGCGATTCTCGATTACGCGCTGAGTCTCGCGCGCCAGGATCTCGACAACCGTTACGGTTTGCCGCAGCACGTCGACGAACGCGGCCGCATCGCGACCGCGGAGTTCTGCGTCATCGCGCTCGGCAAGCTCGGTTCGATGGAGCTCAACTACGCTTCAGACATCGATCTCGTGTTTCTTTATTCAGACGAAGGCACGACTTCGGGCCACGGCCAACGTGGTGAAGTCACTAATCGCGAGTACTTCGTCAAACTGTCGGAAACGATTGCGCGCATCGCGGGCCAGTCGGGTGGTGAAGGCGCTGCGTATCGTGTCGATCTGCGTTTGCGTCCGCACGGGCGCGACGGTGCGCTGGCGTGTTCGCTGGCGGAAGCGACGCGTTATTACATGAGCTCGGCGCAGGACTGGGAACGGCAGGTGTTGATTCGTTCGCGTGCGGCGGCCGGCTCGGTGGAGTTGTTTTCGCAGTTCAAGGAAGCGGTCACGCCTTACGTGTTTCGGCCTGACGTTTCGGTGCGCCGCGCGCTGGAGAGTGTGCGTCTGGCGAAGCAGAAGATCGATCGGCAGACGGAGAAGAAAAGCGGTTACAACGTGAAGCTCGGGCGCGGCGGTATTCGCGAGATCGAGTTCATCGCGCAGGCACTTCAGTTGGCCCATGGCGGGCGTGATGACTGGTTGCGCGTGCCGCATACGCTGGTGAGTCTGGGGCGGCTGGCGGATCGGGAGTTCATCACGCAACAGGAGCGTAGTGAGTTGTCTGATGCGTACAGCTTTTTGCGAACGCTGGAGCACCGGCTGCAAATGGAGCACGGGCTACAGACGCACACGGTGCCGGAAGCAGAGCAGGCGCGCGCGCTCATTGCGAGACGAATCGGCTTTAACAATCCCCAGGATTTTATCTCCTCTTTGACGACGCACACGCGCCACGTTCGGGCCACTTATGACCGGCTGTTCGGTGACCTGGAACAAACTTCTACGCGCGCTGAAACGAAGCCCGAAGTAGACGATAAAGAATTCGCGTTCGCGCTGAGTGCGGCGCGCGTGTTCGCTGCGC
>DATELP010000262.1:0-11389 GCA_035276425.1 Pyrinomonadaceae bacterium | reverse complement strand
TCGAGCCTGCTAAGACAGCGGCGATCCCTTCCATTGTTGAAGACCGCGAACTGGTCGCGGCGAATGCGATTTCGTCGGTGACGTGGTCGGCGATGCTCACACTCGGCGCCGCGATTGGCGGTGTGATAACCGGCTGGTTTGGCACCGACGTCGCGTTTGTTCTCGACGCGGCTACTTATCTGTTGTCCGCCGCGTTGATTGCAAGCATCCGCGTGCAAAAGCGCCGCAAACGCGAACGGCAGAAGCTCACGATCGGGCGCGCACTGGGCATTACAGAGACCATCGACGGCATTCGCTACGTGAAGGATCGCCCGCGCGTGCTCGCGTTGTTGCTCGTCAAACCCGCTTGGGGACTCGGCGGCGGAATACTCACTTTGTTGGCTGTTTTTGGAGAACGTATCTTCCCGGTCGGCAAGAGCGCGGCGACCGGAATCGGCGTGCTTTTCGCGGCGCGCGGGATCGGCACCGCGGTCGGTCCGATCGTGGCGCGGCGCATGGCGGGCGAGGTCGATAAACGCATGCAGGCGTGGATCGGTATCGCGTTTCTCATCGGCGGCGTGTTTTATGCGGCCTTCGGCAGTGCGACCAGTTTTGTGTTTGCACTTATAGTGCTCGGCGTGGCGCATTGCGGCGGTAGTATTCTTTGGGTGTTCTCGACCGTGTTGTTGCAACGCGGCGTGGACGATAAGTTTCGCGGGCGCGTCTTTGCCGCGGAGCTGGCTTTACTCACTTTGACGATGGCGGCGTCGAATTACACGACCGGCGAACTGATCGATCGATTCCAGGTTTCGCCGCGTCTGATTACGATTGTAATCGGGGTCTTTTTTCTCATGCCGGGTCTGGCGTGGTTTCTGACTCAGCGTTGGTGGGATCGTGACGTCCGGAAACTTCAACTATGCGAACTAAAGTCGGAGTGATGGGATCGGCCGCGCCGGACAGCACGCGGCTGGATACAGGCAGGGTGATGGTGGAGAAGGCGGAGCAACTCGCAAACGCGATTGCCGAGCGCGACGTGGTGCTCTTCACCGGCGCGACGACCGGGCTGGTTTACGTCGTCGGAAAAACCGCGCACGATGCGGGCTGTTTTCACGTCGGCATCTCACCGGCGAGCAACCGGGTCGAGCACGTCGAGCTTTATCACTTGCCGCTGGACGCGTGCGACACGATCGTCTACACAGGCTTTGGTTTGAAAGGACGAAACGTGGTGCTGGTGCGCTCGTGCGAGATTGTTTTGTTCATCGCGGGCGCGATGGGTACGTTGAACGAGTTTACGATCGCGCACGATGAGGGAAAGATTATTGGCTGTTTGACGGAAACGGGCGGCGTCGCGGACGAGTCGGAGTTTCTGCTACAGAAATTTGGGAAACGCGCGACGGCGGCCCGCGTGTTTACGAGCTCGGATCCGAATGAACTAGTAGAAAAATGTTTGCAGAGTGTATAAGCACACCGATTAACACGGACGATTTTGAAAACGAGGTCTGGCAGAGATGCCGGCCCGAAACCATTGCGCACCTCTGGTCCGGCGAGCCCGCGCCGATTGAGCGGCAGGCTGAAGTTCGGATTTGCTGGTCGGATGAGGCGTTGCACGTGCGTTTTGTGGGCAATCAACACGAACCGCTGGTTGTGTCTGCTGAGCCTGCAACTGATCGGAAAACGTTGGGTCTGTGGGATCGCGACGTGTGCGAGATCTTCGTCGCGCCGAATGCGGATGATCCATCGCGCTACTTTGAATTTGAAGCTGCGCCAACGGGCGAGTGGATCGATCTCGGGATCGTACTGGCTCCCGACGGCAGGCTTACCGATTGGGATTACAAATCTGGAATGTCCGTGGCGGCGAGAGTTGAGGAAGCAGGGATTAAGGTTGCGATGTCGATCCCGTGGAGTGCTTCGATCCCAAAACCAAATCCTAAAGATGTGTGGTTAATAAACCTGTTCCGCTGTGTCGGTCCTGAAGCGCCGGATCGATACCTCGCCTGGCGACCGACGCGAACGGCGGAACCAAACTTCCACGTTGCCGAAGCGTTCGGGTCGCTGGTTTTTAGTTGAGAATCTTGGCTACGTACTTTTCAAAACTTGCGCGATCCGCGTCGGCCATCTCGACGATGCGAGCGCCGATCACATAACCCGTCTCTTCGTCAGTCGCGTCGAGAGCTTCATAACGAACAGTCGCCAGTTTCATCTCCACCGGACCAGCCGGCAGATCGAGCTTCACGTACACCCAACGGTCCGAACCTGCAAGGTAGTGTTCGCCGATGCGGATCGCGGGAACTATCAACGCGAGACCAGTCGTGCTGACGTCCAGCGTGTGTCCATCAAGTGTCGGAAGACGCCGCGAACCGTTCGTGTTAACACGCGGATCCGAGAGGCTGAGAGTGAAGTTCAGTCGAGCGCGCACACGTTTATGGGCGCGCCGATTGCCGACGAAGCGGCGCAGATGGGACACGATTCTGCGAGGAAGTTCTGACATTCCCTGGGCCAATATTTGTTTAGTCCGGTAATCTGGACCACTACTTTTATTGAGGTATTAAGCCAGCCAGAGGAGTCGGGGGGCTGCCGCAAAATCATTCTAGGGAAACTCGCCGCACGCACGCAATAGTTAATTATTCTTCACTACGAGCGGCTTGCCACCGTTATCACCACTTCTGACGCCCGTCGCGTCGAGGTAGAACGACAGGCGGCCCGAGCGTCCGTATTGGGCCGGTTCGGCGGTCGCGTACCACGATTTGGCGTCGGCGGAACGGTTGATCTGGAAGCGATAGCCGGTCGATTCAGGGGTTTCGATGTCTTTGGGAATGACGCCGGCGGCGACGAGTTCAGCCATGTTGCCAAACAGCCCGTTGCGATTCTGACTGTAGAGCACCTGGCCGAGCGAGATGCGCGTCATCATGTCCTGCACGTCGCTGTGATGAGCGTTGATGCGGGCCTCGGAGAAAAACTGCTTCCCGGCTTTTTTGACGAGCTCGAGGCTGTCTTTGTCGCCCACGATCCACGCATTGTCGATCTTGATCAGCGACACGGGCTCGATCTTTTCCTTGCCGTCATTATCGAGCACTTTCACGAACACTGTCGCTGAATCGCCACTGACCTGTTCGCCGGAAACATCAATTTGTTGAGGGGTCTTTTCACTTACAGCGAGGGCCATCTTTTCGAAGTCTGGCCGAAAATCTTCAAACTCCTGCGCCGACAAGCTCTCCATCGCGGGCCGATAAATCGAGAGCATAAAAGCCTCGCGAAACTTCTTTTCCCGCAGCATCTGGTAAAACTGGCGCGTGGTCTCCGTGGGCGTGCGCGGCGGGTTTTGCGCCAGTGCGGACGACGAACCAGCGAGTACGAACAGCACGAGGAGACAAATAACGATTTGAGTGCGTTGCAGCATTTATAAAGACCTCGTTTTAATAAAAAGGCGCGCCCCTGAATTAGCAGCGCGCCTTGATTATATCGAAACTGGTTTTCGCTGGAAGAAGGTTTATCGTTGCTTCGGCGCGAGGAGCCTTTCTCGACCGACGAGGTAGAGAAGAATCATCAACACCAAAAACGGCAGCAACGACAACACATCAGCCCACGGCCCAGCGAAGAACGGATTGTGTTCCCTGGACCAGTGTTCGATTAAATCGCTGCGTTCCTTCCACAAGCCCGCGAAGAACGCGATGAACACCGCCGCCAACGCGCCGCCAGCAATGTAACCGGAAGCCATCAGCACGCCGGGGCTCTTGTCAGTCTCAGCGACGAACTCTTCCTCAGTCATCTCGCGGCCTCTGAACTTCACGCGCAAGTACTTGTCCACGAGCCAACGAATCATGCCGCCGATGAAGATCGGGCTGGACGATGACAACGGCAGGTAAACACCGACCGCGAACGCGAGCGACGGAATACCGGCCATTTCGAGCACGATGGCGATCATCACGCCGAGCAGCACGAGGCCCCACGGCAGTTGCTGATTCAGGATGCCCTTGATGATGTAGGACATCAGCGTCGCCTTCGGCGCGTCGTATTTCGAAACCGTCGAACCGTCAGGCGCAACACGATGCGTGCCGTTGATACCGGGGTCGACGTAGTACTTGATGTTGCCCTGATCGTCGACGAGATATTTGCCCGGAGCTCCATTCTTCTCGTCAACCTTATGCCACGTGCGATATTGATTCGGATCGGGAGTGACCAGGCCCATGCCCTTTACCGGCTCCGCCGGTCCGAGATTCGCCATGTCAGGACGCAGAGTTGCCGGGAAATTGCGTTCTACTTTTTGCACGACCTTGCCTGAGCCATCGACGAGATACTCGCCGGGTTCAAGACCGGCAACAGGCGCTCCGGCTTCGCTCTTAAGTAACCGGAAACTGCCGCCGCCCGCGGGTTGCGCTGGTTCGGTGAAAGCCGGAAGCGCCGCCGCGGCTGCCGCGTCGACTTGTTGGCCGTTCTCGATGGCGTGGAAAGTAGTTTGCGGCACGTAAATCGTGCTCTGATCGTTAAGCCGAAGCAGGATTGGTCCGAGAATCAAAGCCGACGCGAGTGCGCCGACGAGAATCGCGATCTGTTGATACCGCGGCGTTGCACCGACGAGGAAACCGGTCTTCAGGTCCTGCGAAGTAGTGCCGCCGTTTGAAGCCGCGATACAAACGATACCGCCAATCGAGAGCGCGGTGACGTAGTAGCTTGGTCCACTCCAACCGACAATCAAGAAGATCAAACAGGTCAACAGCAACGTCGCCACGGTCATTCCCGAGATCGGGTTTGACGACGAGCCAATCTCACCCGTGAGTCGCGACGAAACAGTCACAAACAGAAAACCGAAAGCGATGATTAGAATCGCGCCCAGCAAATTAAACTGGAGGTGAAGCTGCGGCAGGATCATGATCATCGCGATCAGCACGAGCACGCCGCCGACCACGACCTTCATCGAAAGGTCCTGATCCGTTCGCGGCACATTCGAACTAGCCGCCTGTCCGCCGCGCAAGTCGCTAAGACCACCTTTCAAACCGTGCCAAATCGTCGGCAACGAACGAAACAGACTGATGATTCCGCCCGCGGCCACTGCGCCCGCACCGATGTAAAGCACGTAAGCGCCGCGAATCGCATCCGGTTCCATTTCGCTGATCGGCACTGTGCCCGGCGGCAACGCCGTCGTCATGCCTTCGCCGAAAAACTTGATCGCCGGAATCAGCACCAGATAGGCGAGCACGCCGCCCGCGCACATGATCGAAGCGATGCGCGGTCCAATGATGTAACCGACACCGAGCAGCGCCGGCGAGATCTCAGCAGCTATCGAGCCGGCTTTGAACGGCGCGCCAAACACTTTGCTCGGGACGTCTTTCCAACCCTTCAACGCGGCCATCGCGACCTGGTAAACGAGTCCGATACCGAAACCGGTGAAGATCGTCTTCGCACCCGCGCCCGCATCGTCAGAAGCCTCGGCTCTGGCTTTGTAAATCGGGTCCGCAGCCGCTCGCGACTCCGCCGACGCACCGGCCTTCAATACTTCCGCGCACGCCGTGCCCTCCGGGTACTTCAGAACGCCGTGCTGTTGGACAATCAACGCGCGGCGCAGTGGAATCATCATCAGGATGCCGAGCAGTCCGCCCATCGTCGCGACGAGCATCACGCGCGTGAATTCAAGGTCGAAACCGAGAATCATGATCGCTGGCATCGTTACGCCGACGCCGAAAGCGATCGACTCACCCGCCGACCCGGCAGTTTGCACGATGTTGTTTTCGAGAATCGTCGCCTCGCGCGCGCCGATTTTACTGAGCAGCCGGAACAGGCTGATCGAAATGACGGCGACGGGAATCGAAGCGCTGACCGTCAAACCGACTTTCAGGACCAGCCACAACGACGATGCGCCAAAGATCATTCCCAGCAGTGTTCCGATGATTAACGGAAGCACCGTGAGCTCGCGAATTCTTGCCGCAGCCGGGATATACGGTCGAAATGTTGCGAGTAGCGGGTTAGACTCTGCTTCGTTAGCGACTGCAACTCTATCTGGAAACTCATTCGCACCGACATTGGTACCGACGGTTTCAGAAGACATCCGGTTTGACCTCCAACAATTTTTCCACAACGGGGAGTGCGCGGGGTTGAAACGCACGCTACTTTACACGGGCCGAACGCGCTCGGCAAGCGTTTCTACGGGCGTTTTCGCGCAATTTTGATGGTAAACTGCGCCGGATGAAACTCCGCACACCCGTACTGCTACTGCTCCTGGCGTTTATCGCTTTCGCGAGTCCTGCGCGGTCGAGTCGGCCGCCCTCCGTAGCTGATGTTCCGATGCCGTCAGACGTGCTCGGGTTTACACCCGGCGACGATCGGAAACTCGCGTCGTGGAGCCAGGTAATCGAGTATTTCGAGCAGTTAGACCGCGCGAGTGACCGCGTTATTTTCGAGAGGTTAGGCGAGACGTCCTTTGGCAAACCATTCGTCATGGCGACGATCAGCGCGCCTGAGAATCTGGCCCGGCTCGACGACTACAGACAGATTCAGGCGCAACTCGCCGATCCACGCAAACTCGGACCACTCGCCACGCGCGATCGCAAAGCAGCGGAGTTAATCAAACGTGGCAAAACGATCGTGCTGATCACGTGCGGCATTCACTCGACCGAAGTAGGTTCGTATCTCTCGAGCATGCTGATCGCGCACCGGCTCGCGTCGGCAAACGATCCGGAGATTCAAAACATACTCGCGAACACGATCGTGTTGCTGGTTCCTTCGTTGAATCCCGACGGCGTGGACATCGTGAAGAACTGGTACGACAAAACGCTCGGCACGCCGTACGAAGGAACCGATCCGCCGGAGCTTTATCACAAGTACACCGGGCACGATAACAATCGCGACTGGTACGCGTTCACGCAGGTCGAGACGCAGCTTACGGTCGACAGGATTCACAACGTCTGGCGGCCGCAGATTGTCCACGACATTCACCAGCAGGGCGCGTTGGGTTCGCGTCTGTTTCTGCCGCCGTACATGGCGCCGGTTGAACCAAACGTGCCCCGCCAACTCGTCGCGGGTTACACGAGACTTGGTAACTGGATGGCGAAGGAGATGCGCGCGAAAGGTTTCGAAGGCATCACTACCAATTCGACTTACGACGCGTGGACACCCGCGCGTGCTTATTCGCACTACCATGCGGGTGTGCGAATGTTGTCGGAAACTGCTTCCGCGAAGATCGCGTCGCCGATGACGTTGAAGTTCAGCGAGCTGAATTCGCGTGAGGGTTACGATCCGCAGAAGGAGTCGGCGAATTTTGGACCGTTGTGGCGTGGTGGTGAATGGCGGCTGAGCAACATCACGAACTACATGACGACCGCGGCGTTTCTGTTGTTGCGGAATGCGGCGGAGAACCGCGTCGAGTGGTTGCAGAACTTTTATGCGATCGGAAAAGAAGCAGTGCGGCCGCGCCGACCGGGCGAGTTGTTTGGTTATTTGATTGAGCCGACGAAACCGAACTACGGCGAAGTCAACACTATCCTGACGCGCGGTGGAGTAGAGTTCACTCGAGCTAAGGAAGGCACGAGCTTCAAGCTCGGTACGCGCACCTTTCCCGAAGGGACGCTACTCGTAAGGATGGACCAACCGTACGGAGCTTTCGCAAAAACGCTGCTGGAAGTGCAGCGTTATCCTAATCTGCGCGACGCCACGGGCCATCCGATAGCGCCTTACGATGTTACCGCTCACACGCTGCCGCTACTGATGGGTGTCGAAGTTCAGGCGGTGAAAGCGCCGTTTAAATACACACCGGAATCATCGCCACAAGTACCGAAGATATTATCGAAAGTTTGTTGTGACGCCGCACCAGGAACTCATTTACGCGCGCTTTATCGTGCGTCAGTACCGAGCCACGACGAGGGTTGGACCAGATGGATCTTTGATACCAAAGGTATTCCTTATGCCGTGCTCACTGACAAAGATTTGCGTGCAGGCGCCGTCACTTACAAACCCTCACCCGGCTTGACGATCAAGTATCCGGCGATCGTGATTCCCGATCAGCCGGCGCGTACGCTGTTTGAAGGCTATCGTGCGGGAACAATGCCGCCTGAAGTTTCCGGTGGCATCGGTGAACAAGGTGTGAAGACGTTGCGGGAGTTTGTCGAAGGTGGCGGAACACTGATCTTTCTGAACCGTGCTTCCAACTTCGCGATCCAGCAGTTCAAACTGCCGGTGCTTAATGTTGTCGCCGGCCTGCCACGCACCGAGTTTTACGTACCGGGATCTATCTTACGCATCGAACTCGACACGTCGCACCCGCTCGCTAAGACCATGCCCAAACAAACCATCGCGTGGGCCGAGGACTCGCCGGTGTTTGACGTCAAAGACATACCCGGCGCGAGCGTACCCGCGGCGAACGCACAGGTCGTTGCGACTTACCCTGCCAACGGGAATCCACTACTCTCCGGCTGGCTTCTGGGAGCAGAAAAACTCAACGGCAAAGCCGCTCTGATTGACGTGAAAGTGGGCGAAGGCCACATCATTCTTTTCGGCTTCCGCCCGCAGTACCGCGCCCAGTCGTGGGCTACTTTTCCCCTGTTCTTTAACGCCCTGAATCGTTAGCATGCACGTCTGACCGATCCGGGCTCTTGAACTTTTAGTCACAAGGGGCGTATAAACAAATTACGCGGTAACGACCAACTTAAACTTAGCGGTCGTTACCGACCGCAATGGTCACCCTTCTCATTACTTCTATTCTGGCTTTAGGCTTGATCGCTATCGCCATCTACTTCTGGCAGAAACCCGCGAAGACAACGGAAACCATCGAATTACCGCCGCCGCCGCACGTCGACTTATTCTCTGATCGCGAGCCCAAACAGATCGCCGCGGCCGCAGAGGAAGAAGAGCAGGCGGAGCGCGATGAACACGCGCACAGCGATGAACTTGAAGCAAAGAAAGCGCTTGCTGAAGAATTCATCGACGCGTGGCAGGTTTCTCCCGACAGAGTTTCAACAGCAAAGATGCTGCACCTTGCAGCGCTCGCCGACGACGCTGATACTTTTCGCACCGCCGTCGAGACCGCGCTCAACGTGTGGCAACGCGGCAGCGTTCCTGACTTATCGGCCGCGGAACTCCAGACTTTGTTCAACAGTGAGTTTTGGATTTTATCTTCAGCCGCACGCAGTTCAGGCGCCGGCTTCGTTCTGAAACGCACGCTCTCTCGAGCGAAGCGTGAACTCGAACGTGCTAACAACCGAACCTAAACACATTCAACGACCTCCAGTTGAATTGTGCGAGTTAATTGAAAGAGACACACCATGCCAAATATTGACCTTGTTTCGTTGTTGCCGATGCTGATCGGCATCTTCATCCTACTGATCATTGTCCTCGCCTTCGTCAAGCGCATCTTCGTCAACGTCGGTGCGCGCGAAATCGCGATCAAGGAACGGCGCTACGTCGGCGCGAAGATGCCTCCGGGACGCGTCGTAGCCACGGAAGGTGAAGTCGGTATTCAAGCCGACGTGCTCAAACCCGGACTGCACCTGATCAAGTTTCCTTTTGAAAAAGTAGTGCGCAAAGTCCCGCTGATCGAGATTGGTCCCGACGAACTCGGCGTGATCGAAGCAGTCGACGGCGAACCGATGCCGCCGGGACGCATCTTCGCGCCCGATCGCGCGCAGAACGCACACAACAACTTCCAGGATCCGATCGCGTTCATTAAACAAGGCGGCGTGAAAGGTATTCAGTTGCGTACACTGCCACCGGGACTCTGGCCCATCCATCCTTACCTGTTTCGCGTTTCCGTGGCGAAAGCGACCGTGGTGCCGCAAGGTAAAGTCGGCGTGATAACAGCCGCCGACGGCGATCCACTCGATCCCGGCCGTCTGCTCGGCAAAGCGATCACAGATCATCGCAACTTCCAGGACGCCGAACAGTTCATCGCCGCACGCGGACAAAAGGGACCGCAGGTCGATATCCTGACACCCGGCGTCTATCGCATCCTGACGCAATCAGGCGCGATCGAAAGTTCGACCGAAACGAAACCGGGGCTGTTCACTGTGCGACTCTTTGACGCCACGGTCATCAACGAAAACGGCATCGGTCTCGTTGAAGCACTCGACGGTGCGCCGTTGAACCCGCGCGACTACGTTGCCGAGTCGATGCCCGGACACGACAACTTCCAGGACGGCCACGAATTCATCGGCCGCGGTGGTCAGCGTGGTCCACAGAAAGACATTCTGTTGCCCGGTACTTACTACATCAATCCGCTGCTGTTCAAAGTCATTCCGGAAACAGCAAAGGAGATCAAACCGGGTGAAGTCGCGGTAGTGGTGTCGAACGTCGGTAGAGATCCTTCAGAAGAAGTGCGGCGCGAGATGGCCGAGAAGGTTCGCATAAGAATGGAACGCGAAGAACGCGAACAGGCTGAAGAATCAGTCGCTCGTCTCGACGCGATCGACGACACGCGCACGGCCGAACAGATCAAAGCTGACTTGTTGACGGGCGATCCGGCCGATCGTCGTCTCGACGAAGGAGCACACGAGGCGTACGTCGTGCCTGAAGGTTTCCGCGGTATTCAGGAAGCGGTTGTTGGACCAGGTCGCTACTACGTCAACACGCTGGCGATCAGTCCGATGGTGATTCCGACCACGAACCAAACGGTTGAGTGGACGGCCGGCGAAGTCGCGAACACTTTCAATCCATTCGAAGTGATCTCGAAAGACGGTTTCACGATGCAGTTGGAAGTGCGCGTCGTGTTTCGCGTAAAGCCGGAAGACGCGCCTTTCATGGTGGCGAAGATCGGCGGTATCGAACGCTTGATTCAAAACGTGATGCATCCGCTCATCGACTCCATCTTCCGCAATCAGGCGTCGGAATCGTCGGCGATGGCTTACTTGCAGAATCGTCACGAAGAACAGGAACGCGCCGAAGCCCGCGTGCGCGCGCACCTGCTGAAGTATCACGTCGACGTTGTGAACGTGCTCATCTGCCACATTCATCTGCCGGAAGAGTTGATGAAGACGCAGACCGAGAAGATTCTCGCCGAGCAGCGGCAGAACATGTACAACGCTCAACGCGAGGCCGAGGAGAAGCGTATCCAACTCGAGAAGACCAGGTCGCACGCCGACAATCAGAAAGACCTGATGGCCGCGACGGTTGGTGTCGAGATCGCCGCCAAACGCGCCGAGCAGCGCAAAGCCGAAGGCGAGGGCGAGGCGCATTACATTCAGCAGACTGGCCGTGCCGAAGCCGAGAAGGTGCGTCTCATGGGCGAGGCCCAAGGCGTGGCTTATCGCGAACAGGTCAATGCGCTTGGACCGCAAGGCGTGGCGCTGGTCGAAACGTTGAAGGTCATCGGCGAGAAGGGCGTTCGTATCACGCCTGACGTAATGGCCACCGGCGGCGGAGCTGAAGGCGGCGGCGGACTCGGAACGTTGCTGCTGTTGAATCTCTTCCGCGAACGACTCAACATGCCGAC
>DATELP010000261.1:0-11009 GCA_035276425.1 Pyrinomonadaceae bacterium | reverse complement strand
CAACGTCACGGTATTTGAGACGAATCGCGGTGGGAAAGTTACTTATCACGGTTTGGGCCAGCTCGTCGGTTACCCGATCGTCAATCTAAGTCCGGACCGCGAAGACGTGCATCACTACATGCGCGACCTCGAGGAAGTTTTGATCCGCGCGCTGTCTGACTTCGGCATCGAGGCTTTTAGAATAGAGGGGCTGACTGGCGTCTACACGTCGCGCGGAAAGATCGCGGCGATCGGCGTGCACATCTCGCGCTGGGTCACGACGCACGGTTTTGCGCTCAACGTTAATACCGATCTCAGCTATTTCAATTTCATCATTGCGTGTGAAGGTGAACCGGTGACTTCGATGGAGCAGTTGCTTGGTTCCGAAACCCAATTAAGTGAAGTGGAAGATCGCATCGTGGCGCGGTTTGCTGAAGTGTTTGCGATGCGAGTTGAAATGGACTCATGCTTACAACTGACCTGATTCACGAGGCGCGCGAACGCATCACGTCGCGCATTCATCGCACCCCGGTTGTTACGTCGCGGCAGTTCAACGAAGTCGCCGGCAAGCAAGTCTTTTTTAAATGTGAAAACCTGCAACGCGCGGGCGCGTTCAAGATTCGCGGCGCGACGAACAAGATTCGATCGTTGAGTGACGAAGAGAAGAGCCGTGGCATTGTGGCGTTCTCATCCGGTAATCACGCGCAGGCAGTCGCGCTTGCGGGTCGTGAAGCCGGCGTGCGCGTGTTGGTTGCGATGCCTGAAGACGCGCCGAAACTGAAAGTTGCAGGGACGCGCGGTTACGGCGCGGAGATCATCTTCTACGATCGCCATACCTCAGACCGGCAACAGTTTGCTTTGGATCTGGCGGAGCGCGAACGGTTGGTGATGGTTCCGCCGTACGACGACTATTTAATACTCGCTGGCCAGGCGACGTGCGGACTCGAGTTGTTAGAGGAAGTACCGGATCTCGATTGCATACTTGCGCCGTGCAGTGGTGGTGGTTTGTTTGCGGGCGCTGCGAGTGCGGCGCGGATGATCAATCCGCGGATTCGTTGTTTTCCGGTTGAGCCGTCGACGGCTGACGACACGCGGCAATCGTTTCTGAAGGGCGAGCGTGTTTCGATTCCGCCGCCGCCGACGATCGCGGATGGTTTGCGGGTTCAGATCCCGGGCGAGCTGACGTTTCCGATCGTGCAGCAGTTGGCGGAATACGTTTTGACTGTGACTGATGAAGAGATCATAGAGACGCTGCTTTTTATGCTCACGCGGATGAAGTTGCTGGTTGAGACTTCGGGAGTTACCGCGGCTGCGGCCGTGATGTTCAAGAAACTTCCCGCGGATGTCGAGCGTGTGGGAGTCGTGTTGTCAGGCGGAAACATCGATCCGGATCAACTCGCTAAACTAATCGGTAAATAATTTCGCCTGCTGAAAACGACGCCAGATTCGCGAGCACGATCGCGCCGAAATCGCGCCACATCGATCGCCTTCCGAATTCTGTTCCGCTTCCAAAAGCTAACCAGAACAGGATGCATTCCGCCACGGGCGCGAAAGTCTCCGCGACGAGCAAATACACGCTACGCGAGTAATTCACCATCAACAACGGCAAAACGAGCATGACGATCGGATATGTACAGGCCGTGAGCCACAAACCGGCCATCACACGGTGACGCTTCGGATGATGAGGCGAGAGTGCGAAGAACAGTATCGGCGTCTCGATCGCGATCGTGAGCAGGTATCCGAGCGGCAGAAAGCGCCAGAGTTCAAGTGGCGACATCGTTTAGAGTGTCTTTAGCAGAAACGGTGCTTCCGCGAGCACGTGCGCGATGGCAATGGTGAAGTACAAATCCCTCGTATTCGTATAATCCGTGGCAAAACCAAACCAGAGAATTGCGACTCCCACCAAGCCAAGTATGAGTAACACTGTGCGCGCAGGTTTCTTCTGACTCGTCTTGAACCGCCAAAATCCCGTTCCAATTAACGGAAGCGCCACAATCCAAACTCCGTAGTGCAGCATCTCGAGAAACAGATGCACCGACACGAGCATGTGACTTGATACTTGCGGCAGCAACTGTGCGCCCGACTGTTGCGTGATGCGCCAGAAGAGTCCGTTATCGTCGTTGAGCGTGGGAGTTTGCGACAACTGCCAGATCATAAAAGCGAGGATTAACGGCAACGCGCACAAGCAACGGCGATACGCGCCAACCCAAGCCGGCCGCGTGCGTTTTAGTTGGCGATCGAGAAACCAGAGCGCGACTAACGGATGAACGTAGACGAGCGCGAGGCTGAAAAACTCTGGTCCAAGCCAGTTCAGTGCCGCGATCGCGAGCAGCACAGGCGTCGTCCACGTCCAATCAGCTTTGCGTTTTTGTTTCGCACGCAAACGGATCAGCACTACAAGCCATGCGAGCAGCAACGTGTTCCAACTCGCGAGCACGACGAGCCACGTTTCGTTGGACCAGAAAACGTTTTGATAAACGAACGGTAGTGAAACGTAACTAACCGTTAGGAACCCGATACCGGCAAAGGCCGTGACGAAGAACTTGCGCGACTTGCCGAACCGCGCGGGCAAGCGCATGAGAAAGTAGCGAAACTCGAACCAGTTGTGCGGCCCCGCAAAAAGAAACACCGTTATGATCGAGACCTGCAACGGCAACCACGTCGCCAACACCGCCGCTGCCAGCACACACACTCCGAGTGTCACGACAAATCCGCGCGCGCCATCCGCGCGTCGTCTCGCACTCCACTGCGCGACTTCTAATTCGGCAGTTCTTTCCACGGAGATTACAGTGGTCTACTCAGCCGGGCCGTCTTTTGGTTTCGTAGGCAGCAGCAGCTTGATGCCCGGACTGTCTGGATTATCCGGCACGATTTCGATCACCATACGACCTGAAGTAGCCTTGCCTTGCGAGAAGTTCTTTGACAGATCTTTCCAACTCAACCAACCCGGGGGTGGACCAGCGTTACCGCGCGTGATGATTGCCGCGGCGCCGAGCATCGCAACAACCACGACACCCGCTGCGATTGCCTTACGAGCGCGCGTGGCGGACGAACGTCGCGCCAGCCACACACCGGCGAACGAAACTGAAAGAAATAACAGCGCACCGGCGACGATCGTGCGCGTCGGACTCTGCGCGATGCTCGCGGCGATCGTTGTGTTCGAGCCGGTCTCGCCATTCAGAGCCGCACGCAACTCCTGAAAGTCTGATTGCGAGATTTGCAGCCGCGCCTGATCGAACTTTTGGTCCGGCACGATTTCCAGGCGGCGCGACATCAGCATTTTCGACTGCTGTTCCGGCGGTTTTGGTTTAGCAATGTCGGCAAAAGCCGTTTGAGTTGAAAGAATGACCAAGAAAAGCAAACAAGCGAGGGAAGCAAGGGTCTTCATAACTGTCTCCTTTGGCTGGCGGGCTTGCGGGTCTCTCGCGAGCCGTCACGGGCTTGCGATGGCCGCATAGTGTAGAATCACGAGCAGAGGTAAATCAATTGGCCCGCGAACTTCGTGTAATCAGTAACAACCAAAAACCGCGTCAACCCAAGCCAGAATGGCTCCGGATTCGTCTCGGCGACCCGACGAACCAGAACCACGTTTTGCAGTTAATCGAAGGACTGAATCTGCACACGGTCTGCCAGGAAGCACGCTGTCCAAACATCTTCGAGTGCTGGTCGGATCGCACCGCGACTTTCATGCTCGGCGGTGATATTTGCACGCGCCATTGCGGCTTCTGCGCCGTCGGCAAAGGACAACCGGGAACTCTCGACCCGGAAGAACCGCGACACGTTGCCGAAGCGGTGGCCCATCTGAACCTGGCCCACACCGTCATCACTTCGGTCAATCGCGACGACCTGCCCGACGGCGGCGCCGCGCATTGGGCGCAAACGATTCGCGAGGTGCGCGCCGTCAATCCCGAGTGCAAGATTGAAGTTTTGATCCCGGATTTCAACGGCGACGAAGCTGCGCTGAACACCGTGCTCGACGCGCAACCCGACGTGCTCAATCACAACACCGAAACGATCGCGCGGCTCTATCGACGCGTTCGTCCGGATGCGGTTTACCAACAGTCGTTGACACTTTTGCAGCGTGCGGCAGCGCGTCGCGATCGTGAAGGCCGCGGCATGTTGACCAAGAGCGGCATCATGGTTGGTCTTGGTGAAACGTTCGAAGAAGTTGTCGAACTGATGAAAGACCTGCGTGCTGTTTCGTGCGACATTATGACGATCGGACAGTATCTCCAGCCGCACGCACGGCGTTTGCCGGTCGAACGTTATGTCACGCCGGCAGAGTTTGCCGAGTGGCGCGAGATTGGGATGTCGCTGGGATTTCATCACGTCGAATCGAGCCCGCTCACGCGTTCCTCGTACCACGCGCGCGAACAGGCCGCGGACAAACCCGAAGTAAGCCAATCCGAAAACTGACCGATGCAACCGGAGTTTCCGATTTCTGTTCGTTTCGAGAATGGTGAAGTCGAGGAGTATGAAGATGCTGACGACTTGATTCACAATCTCGAAGACTTCGACTCGGATGTAAACACCGACTGCGAGGCACGCGACGCGCGCGGCCGATTGGTCCGGCTAAAGCTAAAACTGCTGGACTTGAAGGAGTTGTCACTGAAGTGAAGGCTGCGATCTTCAAACAACATGGTGGGCCGGAGGTGCTCGAATACGCGGACGTGCCGGAGCCACGCATGCGAGCCGACGAGGTGCTCGTCCAGGTCAAGGCGTGCGCGCTGAATCATCTCGATATTTTCGTACGGCGCGGTATGCCGGGAATCACGATTCCGCTGCCGCACATTCTCGGCAACGATATCGCCGGCGTCGTGCGCGAGGTTGGTGAACTGGTCACGTGGGTAAAACCGGGCGATGAAGTGATGGTCCATCCGGGCGTTTCGTGCGGTCATTGCGAGGCGTGTCTGAGCGGACAGGACAATCTCTGCCGCGAGTACGACATCATCGGTTATCGCCGCGATGGTGGTTACGCGGAGCTGGTCGCTGTTCCGGGCGTGAACATCATTCCGAAGCCGTCGCAGTTGAGTTGGGAAGAGGCTGCGGCGTTACCGCTTGTGACCGTCACGGCGTGGCACATGCTGATCACGCGGGCAAATGTGCAGCCGGGTGAGGACGTTCTGGTTCACGCGGCGGGCAGCGGCGTTGGATCAGTCGCGATTCAGATCGCCAAGCTGCGAGGGGCGCGTGTTATTACGACCGCGAGTTCAGATGAGAAGCTCGCGAAGGCGCGCGAGCTCGGCGCGGACGTCACGATCAACTACACGCAGGATGATTGGCCGAAGGAAGTTCGGCGCGTTACGGATCGAAAGGGCGTCGATGTTGTGGTCGAGCACACTGGCGCTGCGACGTGGCCCGGTTCGATTAGTTCACTCAAGAATAATGGCCGGTTGGTTACGTGTGGCGCGACGAGTGGATACGACGCGCACACGGACTTGCGGCAGGTCTTCTATCGTCACTTGACGTTGTTGGGATCGTTTATGGGTTCCAAGGCGGAGTTGTTGGAGGCGATGAAGTTTGTTCGTGAGGGGAAGATTCACGGTGTGGTGGATCGTGTGTTGCCGCTGAGTGAGGCGCGCCGCGCGCATGAACTGATCGAAGATCGGGCGCAGTTTGGAAAGATCGTCTTGCAGCAACAATAAGGCACAAACTTGTGCTTCTTTTGTGGCTAACGGGCTGAATAGTCTTCGGTCACGAAGCGCTTCTTAATCGCGCCGAGGTTTCCCTGTTCGAGATTGAAGTTTGTTCCCGCGATAACTTTCCGGCCTTCATCCGTGGTCACCCAATCGACAACTTGCGGGGCGTTTGTGCGAAGAAAAGCGCCGTCGTCTTTGTCGAGTGGTTTGTTGTCCTTACGCGAAAACACCCAGACGTAGGTGTAGCCACCGTTGCGAACGTACTGGAGATCTTTTTCGAAACCGGTAAGTGGCGCTGTGGGTGATGCCGCGGGCGTGGTGGAAGGTTCAGGTGAAGGAGTATTGTTTGCAGCCGGCGGCGTCCCGTTGCACGCGGCTAGGAGGGAAAGAATTGCAACCAGAAGAAAAAAACGGATATAAGTCATAATCAGAACGGCTCGGTCAAATCGGGCTCGAGTTTCTCGTCGCGAATATACATGATCACGCACTCAGCATCCTCATAAACAATATCAAACCACCCGCTCTCACGCGCGTGCTCGAAGAAATCATCGTGCTCCATGTCGGAGAAAACATACCGCGCGCCAAAGCGATCGCGGATTAACGGCCCGGGATCGGCTTCCTGGCCCAGCGTGATCCGCTCGTAAAGCTGCGAGAGCTTCGGATTCTTGTCAAAGAGGTAACTCGGATCGAGGCCCGAGACGTAATAGTGCGTCTCGTCGAAATAGAAGAGACGAGGAAAATCGTCCCAATCGGTATTGAAGATGATCTGTCCCCGTGGAATGTTGGCTCGCATCCACGCGGCCCCGGCCTGGTAATAGCTGTGCGGTGAACTCCGGCCGATCTCGTGAACGGTGCTGCGCAGGTTGAAAAAGAGCACCACGCCGAGCAGGAGCGCCACAAAAGCTACGGCTACAGTCGCTATTACCTCACGAACATCGCTGGTGAGTCTGCGCCACCAATTGTCCTGGGGATCAAAAAACGGTTTCAACTCGTCCTGCACTTCAGGCGGCAGCCGCGTCAGATACCCGCGCGCGCCGTCGAGCCACGGTTTCAACGCAAAACCGGCAAACAGCACGGCAAACGGTGGCCAATATTCCGCGCTTCTCTTCCAACGCATGGTCATGATCATCAGCGCTGTCGAAAGTAGCAGGAAAAACACCGGCTGCTGGGCTTTTCGGCGCTCGCCAGGCTCGAAGAAGATGTAGCCCACAAGCATCGCGACACACGCCACCAGTGAGTTTCCTAAAAACTCCCACGAATCGTACGGGTACCACTCGTATCCGACTTTAGTCACATACTGATCCGGCACGAGTTTGATCGTCATGTGCTCCCAAAGCTGTATCAGGTTCTGCGGAAAGTACGGATTGATTACGAGCCCGGCGACGCATCCGATGATCACCCAAACCAGCGGGCGCCATTCAAAACGCTGTTCGGTCCACGCGATCGCGACGACCCAAAACACCGCAGCCATTACGAGCAGCAAAAACAGATCGTAGGTCCAGGTAAATATCAGCGCCAGCGGCAACAGCGGCCAGTATTTCCGTTGAAAGAACAGGTGAATCGCGATGATCAGATAAATGATCGAAAGCGGTGGCGCCTTGGCCATGTTCAGTCGGAACAGAAACGGCGCCGAACACGCGAGCAGCGCGAGCAGCCACACCAGCGCGTAACGCACGCGATAACGCAGCAGCAGCCAGTAACACGAGAGCACCGCGAGGCTCGCAAACACGATCGAGCCGACCTTCGCGCCGAGTCGCGGATCGCGAAACGCCGCAAACGGGATCTGCATGATGTGAAAAAGCAGGTGGTGATCGACGTATTCTTTTGGACCTAGCGTCGTGAGTGGCAGCCAGGGAAAGGCGGGCGGAAATTGTTTGGCTTTAATTCCTTCCCACAGCGTACGGGTCCATTTGATATGGTAATAGCCGTCGAAATCGCCGCAGCAAATCGAGTTGGTTGAAAATTGAAGCTGCCAGAAAAGGAGTGCGATTGCGACAGCGCCGATTACAAACTGGATGACAGTTACTAGTCTCGGCCGGCTCACAGTTGTTCGATCAAATCGAGTAGCGCGCGCGGATCTATTGGTTTGGTCATGTGGGCGTTGAAGCCCGCTTTGCTCGAACGTTCTCTATCGTCGAACATCGAATAGCCCGTCACGGCCACCATCGGCGTGGTTTCGTAACCCGGTAACTGTCTGACTTCTCGCGCCAACTGGTAACCATTCATGTCCGGCATGCCGATGTCGGAGATTATCACGTCAAACTGGCGTTCGCGTGCTGCGTTCAAAGCCGCGGGTGCTGAAGCCGCGGTCACCACGTTGTAGCCAGCATGAGTCAACACCACTGCGAGCATTTCGGTCACGTCCGCCACGTCGTCGACTACTAAGGCAGACCGGCGCGAAGGTGCTTCCCGACGAGTTTTCTGAGTGCTCGGAGCGAGCTCGGCTGAATGGCTCGACTGATTGGGTACGAACTGACTGAAGTAGTAAACAGCAGGTTGAAAAAGAGGACTCACACGCGATGAATAGTGATCTCGCATCCCAAGCCTTCCCACGCTACAAGCCGATCGAAATTGTGTGGAGAGCAGGTTTACTGTAGCTGAAAGAGCCGATGCATGTCTATAGATTGATCGATTAGTTAACATGAAAACATCGTGGACAGTCTTAAATTATTTTGCTACGGTGAGCCCAAACCCAGACCAACAAAGGAGCGAACAAAATGGCAGCGAGAAAAGGAGCGAAAAAGTCTAAAGGTGCGCGCAAAGGCGCCGGCAAGGGAACGAAGAAGAGTGCCGGCAAGCGACGCGGCCGCCCAGCGAAGAAGGGAACGAAGAAAGCAGCTAAGAAGTCGGCGAAGAAGGCCGCAAAGAAAGCTGGCAAGAAAGCCGGAAAGAAGGCTGGAAAGAAAGGCGGCGCCAAGAAGTCTGCTAAGAAAGCAGCAAAGAAAGCGGCTAAGAAGTCAGCCGGCAAGAAAGCTGGGAAAAAAGGTTCAAAGAAGGGAACGAAGAAGGCTGGTAAGAAGCGATCGAGCAAGTCCATTTCAGCTCCAGAACTCGCTGCTGAGATGGAAGAAACTTCCGCTGAAGAATCCGCAGGCGGTGGTGAGAGCAGTGGTGGTGAATACGGCGGCAGCTATACCGGCGGTGCTGAAGACAATGCCAGTGGTGGCGAAGACACAGAGTAGACATGATGAGCAGGACTAACAGGATTCAGTTGAATTGCTGCCGTCCTGTTAATTCTGTAATCCTGTCTAAAGGTACGGTCTGTTGAATGTATCCCAGCGGCAATCTGTTCATTCCGGCCGAGCACGGACAGTTAGAAGCGATTCTGAAGGAACCTCGAACCGGGCAGACCAAAGGTGTGGCCCTGGTCCTTCATCCTCATCCACTTGGCGGCGGCACAATGCACAACAAAGTGGTCTTTCGTGCCGCCGCGGCGCTGAACGACGCCGGCCTGATCACGTTGCGGATCAACTTTCGCGGCGTTGGACAAAGCACTGGTCAACACGACGAAGGACGCGGCGAACTTAACGACGTGCGCGCGGGCCTTGATTACCTGGCCGCGAACTATCCTGACTCGCGTATCACGCTGTGTGGCTTTTCGTTTGGCGCACGCGTCGGTTTGGAAGTCGGTATCGCGGACGACCGTGTTCGTTACTTGATAGGGATCGGCACGCCGCTCGACAAATACGACTTCGAGTTTCTGCAAGCGTGCCGCAAACCCTTGCTGCTGGTCCACGGCGAGTTGGACGAGTTTGGCGACGCCGGGCGCGTCAAAGAAATGGCCGCGCGCTTGGAAAAGCACACGCAACTCCGCCTCGTAATCATCCCCGGCGCAGATCACTTCTTCGAAAACCACCTCGACGAACTCAAAAGTGCAATCACCGCCTGGATCACCGAACAGCTCGCGGCTGCGTAGCTTTGTTTGAGCTTGAGCCTCTCTGCCTGGGCTCCGCCCGCGGATGTGAGGCGGGGCTTGCCCCGCCGGTCCGTAAAGAATAAGAAAGTTGGGCTCCGCCCTCGTATGGCCTTTGGCCCAAGGGTTAGCCGAACCGGGGGCCCATTTGTTTTAAGCATCAAGTCCCGGCGGGGCAAGCCCCGCTTCACATCCGGCGGCAAAGCCGTTCAGGTACTCTTATTCCGTCTGGTCGGTCGGTGGGGAGCTGATGCTGATGAAGTTTGAGGACGGTGGTTTCTTGTCTTGCAGTTTAAATCTCACGAGCGTAAGTGCGACGGCCACGACGATGGCCGCAGCCACGCCGCCGAGCAGAAGTTTTCCCAAATCGTTGAACTCAGTAGGCGCGGCTTCCTGAAGCAGACTCAATAGGGCGATCATTACTCACGACCTTTCTCGGTCCAGTTAAGCCGGGGAGCGATGCGATTTAGACACCTCCCGCGATTGTTTGTTCCGGCGTCGCCAGCTTAGGATAGCCCGCATGCATCAATACACAGATCCCGCGATACGCATCACGCTGTTGCCGCGCGACACCAATTCGCGGGGCACTATTTTTGGCGGCGTGATTCTCAGTTACATCGACACGGCGGGCGCGATTCAGGCGCACCGGCACACGAAGATGGAACGCTTCGTCACCGTGGCGATGAAGGAAGTCATCTTTCACAAGCCGGTTTTCGTGGGTGATCTGGTGAGTTTCTATGCCGAGACAGTGCGCGTCGGTTCAACGTCGATCACGGTTCGCGTGATTGTGGAGGTCGAACGTTTGGGTAAAGAGGAACGCGTTCGCGTGACGGAAGCGGAAGTGATCTACGTCGCTGTCGATGAAAAAGGCGAGAAGATAAAGATCGCCATCCCTGACTAAACTGTTCTGTGCCTCTTGTGCTTCTTGTGCCTTTTGTGGCTCTAATTCAACCGCGCTTGCATCCGCCGCAGCGCTACTGCCGCTTCCGTGAAGTCAGGTTTTTGTTCGAGCGCGAGGCCGTAGTGACGAGCCGCGTCCATAAATCGCCGCCGCGTTTCGTAAACACGCCCCAGGTTGAAATGCGGAAAGGCGTACGACTCATAACGCGGCGCCAACAACGCACGTTTGAACCAGCGCACCGAGCCGTACGGATCGCCTTTCGCTAACAGATAACTTCCGATGTCGTTGTAAGGATTCCCGAGCGTATCGTCCACCCGGATCGCCTCCAGACACTCATCAATCGCCTCGTCGTAACGTTGCTGAAAACTGTAAACCCAGCCGAGAAACGTGTGCGCCTCGGCCGTCGGGTAGGTTTCGATCGAGCGCTTGTAAAGCTCAATCGCCCGTTCGTAGTCATTGGCTTGCTGCGCTTCGTAAGCCTCGTGAAAAAGCTCGTTGGCTTCGTAGCGTTTGTTTGCCGAACTGTCGTCGTGAATCTCCATCAGGTCCATCCAGATCCGGGGAGTTCAGCCACAAG
>DATELP010000260.1:0-3510 GCA_035276425.1 Pyrinomonadaceae bacterium | reverse complement strand
CTTTCGAAAGCGTGATCAGGTGCGTTTTCGCGTTTTCGCGATCCAGCGCCGCGATCGTGACAAGGTCGATCGATGGCACGCTCAACGCCGTCGTCATCGGCCGTGTCTTCAACATGCGGCGCGCTTCGGAAATGCGCGACTGAATCAGCGAAGGCGTTAGAAAAGTAAGCTGCGCAGTGGTTGTTGTTTTCTGCGTTTCCGGCGCGGTTGCTGCCGCTGCGGGAGCAGTCCCGGGCATCGGCACGTCTGGATTCACGGATACCGGTAGCTTCGGATTGATTGGCGCGGTGGCCGGGTTTTGCGCGACCACGCGCGGCCGGACGAGTTGATCAGGATTGCTCTCCTGTGCCCGGATTTGCACTGCGGAAAAGACAAAGAGAATTGGCGCCAGGGCGATTAGAATTCTTGTTTTCATAGCTGCTTACGGAGAGCTGCGGATCAAATTCTTGCTCACCGGGGGGCGGCAAGCGTTGGCTTAGATTCCCTCATTCATTTCCCGGTTGTCAACTGTTTTGTGAGCATCTGTAAACCTCTGTATACTCTCACCTGGTTACCATCCCTGCGTTGCCATCGAATCTGAAAGGGAGCGTTTCTATGTTGCTTACCCCACTCACCCGCATCACCGCATTCGTGTGCCTCTTTGCAACAACGATATTTATGACCAAAACGATTGATTATCCCCCGGCCAGAAAGAGCGATCAGGTTGACGATTACCACGGCGTAAAGGTCGCCGATCCGTATCGCTGGCTTGAAGATCTCGACTCCGAGGAAACACGACAGTGGGTCGAAGCCGAAAACAAGTTGACGTTTGGCTTTCTCAACTCGATTCCGCAACGCGCGGCAATCCGTGAACGTCTGACGAAGCTCTGGAACTTCGAGAAGTACGGCGTGCCGTTCAAAGAAGGCAATCGCTACTTCTACACGCGCAACAGCGGCTTGCAGAACCAGTCGGTGCTTTACACCGTCAACACACTCGACGCGCAACCGCAGATGGTGCTCGATCCGAATGCCCTCTCCGCCGACGGTACAGTCGCGGTTTCAGGCATGCAGGCCAGTCCTGACGGCAAGCTGCTCGCTTATAGTCTTTCGGCGTCAGGTTCTGATTGGCAGGAGTGGAAAGTTCGCGAGGTCGCTACGAGCAAGGATCTGTCGGACGATCTCAAGTGGGTGAAGTTTTCCGGCGTGTCGTGGATGCGCGACGGCAAAGGCTTTTTCTACAACCGCTACGACGAGCCAAAAGCCGATGCGCTAAAGGCCACCAACTATTTTCAAAAGGTCTACTATCACAAGCTCGGCTCGCCGCAAACTGAAGACGTTCTCGTTTACGAACGTCCCGATCAGAAAGACTGGTTGTTTGGCGCTTCAGTTACCAAAGACGGGAACTATCTGATCGTCACCGTCTTTCAGGGCACTGACGTCAAGAACCGCGTCTACTACAAGGATCTCAAAGCGAAGGATGCGCCAGTCGTGAAGCTGCTCGACGGCTTCGACGCTGCCTACTCGTTTGTCGGTAACGAAGGCACGCGCTTCTGGTTTCAGACTGACCTCGAAGCGCCGCGCGGCAAGGTGATCGAGATCGATGTCGCGAAGCCTGAGCGCGCGAGCTGGAAGGTCGTGGTGCCGGAGAGCAAAGAGACGCTTCAAGGCACGAGCTATGTCAATCGCAAGTTCGTTCTGAACTATCTGAAAGACGCTTACACGCAGGTGAAGATCTACGACACGGCCGGCAAGTTTGTGAACGAGATCGCTTTTCCGGATATCGGCACGGCTGAGGGTTTCGGCGGCAAGGCGACGGACAAGGAAACGTTCTACTCGTTTACCGGATTCACCACGCCGCCCACGATCTATCGTTACGATTTCACCACCGGCAAGAGCACGATCTTTCGCCAGCCGAAAGTAGAGTTCAATCCTTCTGACTTCGAAACGAAGCAGGTCTTTTACACGAGCAAGGACGGCACGAAGGTGCCGATGTTCATCACGCACAAGAAGGGTTTGAAGCTCGACGGCAACAATCCGACGTATCTCTACGGCTACGGCGGTTTCAACATCTCGCTGACGCCGGGGTTCTCTGTTGGGAACCTTGTCTGGATGGAGATGGGCGGCGTTTACGCGCAGCCGAGTCTGCGCGGCGGTGGCGAGTATGGTGAAGAGTGGCACCAGGCGGGGATGAAGTTGAAGAAGCAGAACGTGTTTGATGATTTCATCGCTGCGGCGGAGTGGTTGATCGCGAACAAGTACACGTCGACGCCGAAGCTCGCGATCGGTGGCGGAAGTAACGGGGGATTACTGGTGGGCGCGGCGTTGACGCAACGTCCGGATTTGTTTGGCGCGGCGATACCGGCAGTGGGTGTGATGGACATGCTGCGGTTTCAGAAGTTCACGATTGGTTGGGCGTGGGTTTCGGATTACGGATCGTCTGACAATGCTGATGATTTCAACGCGTTGTACGCGTATTCACCGCTGCACAACATCAAGCCGGGCACGTCATATCCGCCGACGCTGATCACGACCGCCGATCATGACGATCGCGTTTGGCCCGGGCACAGTTTCAAATTCGCGGCCACGCTACAAGCCGCACAAGCCGGCGACGCGCCGATCTTGATCCGCATCGAGACGAAAGCCGGCCACGGCGCCGGCAAACCGACCTCGAAGATCATCGATGAGATCGCCGACAGGTGGGCGTTTCTAGTGAAGGTGCTGGACACGAAAAGCACGAGGGACACACGTCAGTAAGATCTGTTTTATCGGTGAAATCTCTGTCTGGCTTTACTCACGGGAGCGGGTCTTCCATTGCCAGAGGCCGTCGACGATGTTGCGCGGGAGGCGGTGGCCCAGTTGGCGGGCGATCAGGATTAGTTGGCCGCGGTGGTGGGCTTCGTGGGCAACGAAGTAGTTGAGGAAGTGAACGAGATCGGTGGGGAAGTTTTGCCAGTGCGCCGGCGGGACTGAGCCGCCGCGTTCAGCGCCGAAACGAATCAAGGCGATGATGCCTTCGCTGCTACGCTCGAGCGCGCGTAAGAGTTCTGCAGGGCGCACGGTGCGACGCGGCACGCCCGGAACGTTCTCGGACCACAGCTCAGGCGGGAAGTTCTCGATCAGGTAGGTCGTGACGCGATTGTTCGTGCGCCATGCGGCGATCAACGATTCAACGTCCAATCCGTGTCTATCCGTGTTCATCCGTGGCCGAACTCACTGTGACCACGGTGTTGGCTTACGCACCCAGCGAAACGTCCTCAACTTGTCGTAAAGCTCGCGCGGCAATGGGCCAGCATCACTCGTCGCAATGTTCGACTCCACATGCGACAACTTGCGCATTCCGGGAATGATCGTACTCACGTCATCATTCGCAAGTATGAAGCGCAACGCCAGCTCCGGCATCGTGATGTGCGTCTCGTGTTCGCGGTTCCACTCTTCGAGCAGCTTTTTGATCGCTTCCGCACGTTCCACGCTCGGGATCAAGTTCTCCGGCACGAAGTAAGTGTTGCGCCAATCACCTTCGGGCCACTTACT
>DATELP010000259.1:0-5826 GCA_035276425.1 Pyrinomonadaceae bacterium | reverse complement strand
TGGAAAACCGCTTCAGGACTTTCATCGCGAGCAGTACGGCGGTACGTTCGGTGGTCCAATCCGAAAAGACAAAGCGTTTTACTTTCTCGCCTTTGAAGGAATCTTTGAAAACCTCACGCGGCCGAATTTAAGCGAACCAATCGGCGCGCCGTGCCCGATCGGAGCGCCAACAATCATCGCCAACGAAGCATTGATTAACAGCAGTGATGACTGCGCGCGCCTCGCTCTGATCAACTTCATGCGCACCACGCGTAATCAGGAAGAAGGCTTGCCGGTCGCACACAAGATCAACAACCAGGCATTCTTCGGAAAGCTCGATTTCAAACTCAACGACGCAAATCAATTGGCGATCTCGTACAACTTCGACCACTCGAAGAACACGAATCAAACCTTCGACGTTGCGACTTACGGCAACTCCGCGAACGGTATCGAAGGTCCTTCGAAGATCAACGTTATTCGCGCCAATCTTTACACCACCGTCTCGCCGACTAAACTGAACGAAGCCCACTTCTCTTACAGTCGCGAGTTGCGTCCGCGCTCGGCAGTTCAGTCGAACATTCCGGCGGACACGGCGATGGGTTTCGTGACCACGTTCCGTTTCGGCAATCCGTTCTTCCTCGAGCCAAACGTCGACGAACTCCTGTGGCGCACACAAGTGAAAGACAACTTCTCGATCGTCAGTGGCAATCACACGCTGAAGTTCGGCGGCGACTGGTTGCACACACTGAACGATCAAGTGTTCCGCGGTTTCTTCACGGGCCGTTACATCTTCGGCACCGTCGCGGGCTTCCTGCGCTACGCTTCGCCCGCCGCGCCCGGAGGTTTTGGTCCAAATACGATCGGTTGCTCGAATGGTACGTTCGTTACTGCTCCAGCTACCTGCTCAGGCGTCGGCGTAACATCGACGGGCAGTCCGCTCCTGCTCTATTTGCAGGGCGCGGGTCTGACTGGTCCTGCCACGGACGCTGCCGGTGCGTCGAACATTACCAACGAAGACATCGCCTTCTTCGCGCAGGACTCGTGGAGGATTCGGCCCAACTTCACGCTCAACTACGGTCTGCGTTGGGAAGCACAGCTTTTCCCGGAGCCGGTCGTGCCGCCAAGTCAAACGGCCTACGGAATCTTCCTGAACGATCCGCGTTTTCCGTCTGATGGCACGTTGCCGGATCAGAAAAATGAGTGGCAACCGCGGCTCGGTTTCGCGTGGGACGTTTCCAAAAAAGGCACGTCTGTGATACGCGCAAACGCGGGCATCTTCTACGCCCGGCAGAACATGCTGTCGCAAGTCGGTTCGATCACGACCAACGGCGTTCAGCAGCAGACGATCGCCGGAGTCACTCCTGTTTGGCCCAATGTCGTAGTGCCGCCCTCGACAGTGACGCCGTGTGTTTCAGGCGGGGTTACTAATCCGTTTCCGTGCTTCAGCGGCGTGCGCGTGTTCAGTCGCGACTATGAGAATCCGCGCATCTACACGGTCAATGTCGGCTTCGAACAGGAAGTCGCTACTGACTGGTCGCTGTATCTCGACTACATCCATTCGAAAGCGGTCCATCTAACTCGCTTTCTGAACGTCAACCGCAACAACTTCTTTTCGCCGTTCCTCGGCGAGACGATGGTGACGAGTTCGGTTGGCAAGTCTGTTTACGACGGCTTCACGATCGGTATGCGGAAGCGCTTCAGCCGTCGTTATCAACTCGAGTGGAACTACACGCTCGCGAAAGACAAGGACGACGATTCAAACGAACGCGATCCGTTTACCGATCGCGCGTTTGACATCAACAATCTCCAGCTCGACTACGCGCTGTCGGATCGCGACATTCGTCACCGGTTCAACTTCTATACGTTTGTCGAAATTGGCTGGGGCTTTGAAGGTAACTTCCGCGTGCAAGGCCGCACCGCGCAACCGATCACACCGGGCGCACGCACGGCCACAAATCGCAACACCGCGCGCAAAGACAATCAATACTTCTCGTTTGACTGGCGCATTCAACGGCCAATCACACTTAGCGAACGTTTCAAGCTGATTCCGATCATCGAGATGTTCAATACCTTCAACAACGCCAACAACGTCAACCCGCTGGTCACGCCCGGGCTTTTCAACTTCGACGGTTTCTTGCGTCAAGGTGTGGGCGATCCGCGGCAGGTGCAGTTGGCAGTGAAACTGACTTTCTAGCCACAGATGAACACGGACAGAGGAAAAAAGGTTAAGTTTTCTTTTTTATTCAGTCCGTGTTTGTCCGTGTAAGTCCGTGGCTTTAAAGAACTCTTCGAGCTTCTGCGGATCGAGTCGTCCCTCGATCCGCAGACCGCTGCAAACATCAATCCCAAACGGCCGCACTTCTCTAATCGCTTCCGCAACGTTCTCCGGTTTCAATCCACCTGCTAAAAATAACGGCACGTCGATCGACTCGCGTATCTTTCGACTCAATCGCCAGTCGTGCGTGCGCCCTGTGCCGCCGAGTTCCTTGATCGCCAACGACTGATTTCCCGAGTCTAACAAAATCGCATCAACCTCCGGCGCGATCGCAATCGCTTCGTCAACAGCTTCCGGGCCAGTAACGTGAATCACCTGGACCAGCGACACGCCCGGCAATGCTTCACGCAAACGCCGATAACTTCCACCCGGCAAACGATCGCAGATCTGAATCGTGTTAACGCGCACACGTCTTTGCTGATCGATGATCGCGTCGGCATCCTGCTGGCACGTCAACAGAAACGAACTCACACCGGGCGGAACCTTCGCCGCAATCTCGGCGATCAAGTCTTCAGGAATCGGACCCGGCCCGCTCGGCATCGCCGACACAAGCCCAACCGCCGAAGCGCCGTGCTCGATCGCCATCCACGCCTCCTCAATGCTCTGAATGCAACAGATCTTCACGCGCGGCTTTTCTGTAGGCTTCATTTCCTCGGACACCTTTCTTGAATTCCCTCGCATCATACCGCGCGGCACTCGGATTTCTCGCCACGGTCTCCCAAAACTAAAGCACATTCTGCAAAGGAGAAAGTCCAATGGACCGTCTACGTCTGTTCGTGTGGCAGTTTGTCTTAATTGCCATCGCACTTGCCGGCGGAGTTCCGGCTAGTGCGCAAACTGCCGCGACCTCTGACGGATGGGTTGTTCTGCAAGTCTCTGAATACACCGCACTCAAACACGCCGCCTCGCCGGCCGAGCCCGAACCCGAGCCGCCTCCCGTCGAAGCAACGCTCTCGCGCATCGACTACGACCTCAAGATCGACGGCGATCTCGCGACCGGTGAAGCGCGTTTGACGGTTGACGTGATCAAGAACGGTTGGGTGCGTGGGCCGCTGCCCGGAGGTTTGATGGTGCGCGACGCGCAGCTCGACGGCAAACCCGTCAGTCTCGTCACGCGGCCGGCGGACAAGGGGCCAGGACTACTCGATCTGTTGTTGTCGAAGACTGGACGCTCCGTGTTGAGTTTGAAGATCGTCGCGCCGGTGACAACTGTTGCGGGCACGGACATTCTGCAACTGCCCGTCAGCAACTCCGCTGTTTCGCACGCGAAGATCGAACTCGTCAGACAAGGCGTCGACGTTCGCATCACCGGCGGACTGCTGCTCGATCATTCTGAATCAGCAACCGGAAGCCGCTGGGTCGCGAATGGAAAAGGCAACGAGCCGCTGACGTTCGCGTGGCGCCGCAAGGTTGACGATTCGCGTTTGAATCAACCACTCAGAATGCGCGGCGCGATCACGCAACTCGTCGGTCTCGGCGAAGACGCGACGCAAGTCAACGCTGAAGTGAAGCTCGACGTGTTGCAGGGCGTGGCGCAGGACGTTCACGTGGAGTTGCCGGAGCAGTTCACGATCAATCAAGTGTCGGGCGCGATGGTCGCTGACTGGGACGTGAAGAATCGAGATCTGCAAGTTTCTTTTATCGAGCCCGTTCAGAACACCGTGAAGTTTACGTTGAGTGGCGAGTTACGCATTCCGCGCGCGGGCAAGCTTGATGTGCCGTTGATTCGCTTGCCCGCGGTTGAACGTGAAACTGGCGGAGTCGGCGTTGAAGTGCTCGGCGCCGGCGAGATCAAGGATCGCAAGCCGAATGGCTTGGAAGAAGCCGAGGCCGGAGAGTTGGGCCAACTGATTGCGAATCGTCAATCACCTTCGTTGCTGGCGTTCAGATTGTTACCCGGCGATGGGAAGACGATCCGCACGCTTTCGCTCGACGTCGCGCGTTACACGCCACAGGCAGTGCTCACCGCAAACATCGAAGAAGCGGAATACAACGCGCTCGTCGCGATTGACGGCAAGGTGTTGGTCCAATCGCGCTTCGCCGTACGTAACAACCAGCGCAACTTTCTGAAACTAACATTGCCGCCGGGCGCGGAGTTGTGGAGTGCTTCAGTGGCCGGACGTCCGATCAGGCCGGGACGCGCACCCGATGGTTCGCTCTTATTGCCACTCGAGAAGTCACGGGCCGGTGGTGATGCGCCGCCTTTCATCGTTGAAGTTTCATATCTCGATCACGCCGCGCCGTGGGCGGACCGCGGGCGTGCGCGCGTTTCGCTCGTCGCAGTTGACCTGCCTATCTCGAAATCGCATCTACTGCTGCATCATCCGCCGCTCTTTCGTGTGACGCCGTCGCCGGGTTTGGCCGGAAGTTTTCGCGTCGCGACTTACGCGCCGCCCGCGTCGTCAGCGCTGCGCACAACGCCGACCGTATCCGCAAACGAACAGCAACAAGCCGAAGGCGAGATTCCCGGGGAGCAGACGGAAGTAAAACAGCTCATCGCTAAAGTCCGCGAGAACAAGCAAAGCACGCGGCCCACGCGCAACCTGCCGTTGCGTGTTGTGTTCCCGCACTTTGGTCCTTCGATCTTTTTGGTGTCGGAACTGACCGGCGAGAACCAAACGCCCACCGTAGAGTTTGATTTTCAGCGTGACAGAAAGAAAGGTGACCGATGAAACCAGCAGCCGTAATCCTGATCTTACTTCTGACCGTCACAGCCTTCGGTCAGCGAAATACAACCACCGAGATGCCGCTTCCCACCAACGCTTCCGCAGGCACGGTGACGCTCTCGCTTGCCGAATACAACCGTCTCGTTGAAATGTCGACACGCAGACCAAAACTGCTCGAAGCGCCGCCGTTGCCGTTTGTGTTGACGCGCGCGGTCTTCAAACTACGTGTCGAAAACCAAACGCTCATGGGCACTGTCGGGATCGACGGTACCTCGCTCGCAAACGGGCCGGTGAAAGCGCCGCTGACGACAGGTCTGCTCGTGCTGCAAGCCGATCAGTCGGGCAATCCGCTGCCGTTGTTGCTTGAAGGATCGAATCACGCAGCGATCCTGAATGGACCAGGACCGTTTGCCGTGTCGCTCGGCGTCGCGTCAGCGTTGACGATCGACGCAGGCCGCGCGGCGTTTATGTTGCCGGTGCCGCTGGCTGGAAGTTCGCTTTTGAGTTTGGAACTGCCGGGCAATCACGCGAATGTACACGTCGAACCGGGAATCATTACAAAGCGCGACACTGTTAACGGCCACACCGTGATCGAAGCTTCGCTCGAGCCTGGCAAAGCGGCACGAATTTGGTGGACCACGCGAGAAATCGCCGCGCCGGTTGCGCAACGTGAAGTTCGTTTTCTTTCCGACATCAAGAGCGTCGTTTCCGTTGGTGATTCGCAACTACGACTCACCGCGTTGTGCGACGTTAACGTGATTCAGGGCGAGGCGGCGGAGTTCAAAGTGCCGATCCCCGCGGGTTACGAACTGACCGCGGCTTCGGGTAGTTCGCTCGAATCGAGTGAATTGTCTTCGGGTGTGTTGACGCTGCGAGTTCACGATCCCGCAAAACGCAATCACCAGT
>DATELP010000258.1:0-5675 GCA_035276425.1 Pyrinomonadaceae bacterium | reverse complement strand
GCATGGACCTCTTTCAGAATGGTTCGCTCGTGAAGACGTACAAGGTCGGTATCGGTTATCCCGAGTTTCCGTTGCCATTCGGATTACGCAAAGCGCAAACAGTCATCTTCAATCCATCGTGGACGCCGCCGGATTCGCCATGGGTCGCGAAGATGAAAAACGCGACGCCCGGCGAGACGATCGAACCCGGCAGTAAAGACAACCCGCTTGGTCCAATCAAGATCCCGATCGGCTTGCCGTCGCTGATTCACGGTGGAAAGTCGCCGGCGAGGATCGGAAAGTTTGCTTCACACGGCTGTGTTGGTTTGACGAACGCGCAGATCAAGGATTTCGCGATGTTGCTGATGCGCGCGGCGAACAACGAAGTCTCCAGCGAGCAGGTCGCCCAATATCTCGACGACAAGACCAAAACTAAAACCGTAAAGCTGGACGCAGTGATCCCGGTTGAACTGCGTTACGAAACGATCGTTCTCGAAGACGGAAAGCTGCACATCTACAAGGACGTCTACAAGCAGGACACGAACACTGAAGAGAACCTGCGGCGCGTACTCGAAACACACGGCTCTCGTCTCGAAGATCTTTCGCCGGAACAACAGCAGCAAGCACTCGCGGCGTTGAAAACACCGCCGAAGACTGAAGTGACGATTGATGTAGGGACTTTAGCGCAAAAGGGATATCCGGCGCCGGTCAGTTTGGACGACGGAAAAGGTAATAAGCCACAGACGAAACGGACTAAACGGACGTGAAAGCCGCACAATCCGTGATCTCTGTGTAATCTGTGGTTGGTTCTTCGATTGGTGGTCCTGCCTCGCCGTAGTAAGGACGGCCTTCGAGAATTGCGCTGAAGTACTCTTCGATTCGATCGAGCACTTCTTCAACCGAGTGCGAGTGATAAATTGAAGTGCGAAACAACGCGCCGCCCTGCAAGCCGCGCGTAAACTGTCCGGCCAACTGTTTCATGCGATTGATCGCGGGCGTCTCCGGCATGTCTTCGCGCAGCATGTCGAAATACTCGTGCAGGATCTCGCGCTTGTCGGCAAGCGTCGGTTCGAAGATCTCGCGCCCGTGCATCGCGTCTTCGATCTGCCGGAAGATCCACGGATTCGCCATCGCGCCACGACCGATCAGCACACCGTCGCAACCAGTTTCACGAAACTTCTCAAACGCGCCTTCGATCGTCGTCACATCACCACTACCCGAAACCGGCACGCGCACAGCCTCTTTGATCTGCCGCACCAAATCCCAATTCGCAAGCCCGCGATAGCCTTGCTCTTTCGTGCGACCGTGCAACGCGATGTGTTCGACGCCACAGTCTTCCGCGAGCTTCGCCGTCTCGACCGCATTGATCGTGTGGTCGTAAAAACCCGCACGGATCTTCACCGTCAACGGAATCGTTACCACTTTCCTGACGGCTTTGAGAATCGTCTCCAGCCGCGGATGATCCTTCAATAAACCGGAGCCGCCGCCGTGCTTCACGACCTTCGGCGCGGGACAACCGCAGTTGATGTCGAGAATATCGGCGCCGACTTCCTGCGCCATCTCCGCGGCCATGGCCATGCGCTCCGGCTGGCCACCAAAGATCTGCACCGCAAACGGCCGTTCGTCCTCGTAGAACCGCATCTGCCGTTTCGACTTCGGATTACTGCGCGTCAATCCCTCAACCGAAATAAACTCCGAAACCGACAGCCCGACACCGCCGCGCCGTTTGAGCAAACGACGAAAAGACACGTCCGTCACACCCGCCATCGGAGACAGAATCAACGGCGGATTGATCTCAACGTCACGAATCTTGAACGGCTTGATTTCCGGCATCACGGTTTTATCGTTACGCGTGTTCCGACGTTGACGGCGTCGTACAACTCCTTCATGTCTGTGTTCTCGAGCGCCACGCAGCCCCACGTCCAATCGCTGCCCGCGCCGTGACCATGAATATAGATCAGGCCACCGAGTTTCGTGTATTGCGGCGGCGCCTTTTTCTTCTTGATCGCGTCCAGGATCGTGTCGTGCTGCGCCTTCGTGATCAGCCCGTCGCGCAGGCCGCGCGCGGCGTCTTCCGCGTTTGGATAACTGATGCCCAGCGAGAGGTAATAGGCGCTCTTGCTGTTTTTGACGAAGACGTAAAACTCGCCTTCGGGCGTCGCGCCGTCGCCTTCGCGTTTCTTATCGGCCACGGGGCTAAAACCGAGGCCGACCTTGTACGTGCGCAGCAGAGTCTTACCGGAGTAAAGCTCCAGTTTGCGCGCGCCTTTGTAAACGACAATGTGCGGATCGTTGATGGGACCTTCGGGCCACAGACTAACACCGACAACACAGACCAGAAACAAGAAGGTGATGAGTGTTGTCGGTGTCAATCAGTGTGCTTTGTCTGTGTGAATCCGTGTTAGTTTTTCTTGTCGTTCTTCTTCTTGTCGTCGCTCTTGTCAGCGCTCTTCGCGGTCGCGGGCTGCTTGAGTTTCAGCAACGGCTCCACGGTCGCGCGATAAGTATCCGTGACCTTGATAAACGCCTCGTTGCGCAGATTCTGCAAGTAAGCCTCACGCTCTTTCGTCTGCACATCCATCAACATCGCCTCGCGCACGCGATTGTCGTTGAACGTCGGCGTGCTGCCACCGGGCGTACGCGCGTCAACGCGAAGAATCTGCCAACCTTCCGGCGTGCGAATCGGCTCAGTCACACCGCCTGCCTGCACGCCCTTCAACGCCGCAACCAGATCTTCACGCAGTTGCGGAACGTCAAACTCGCCGACGTAGCCCTTGTCCTGCGGCGCGGTGCGCTGGCCGTTCTTTTCGCGTTCGGAATTTGCTGCCGCAAGCGCGGCGAAGTCGGCGCCCGCGCGGATCTGCGCGATCAGTTCGAGAGCCCGCGCCTTCACGGCGGCTTCATCCTTGCCGGTCGTTACGAGATACAGCTCCGACAGCTTCACACTTTCCGGTTTGCGAAACTTGTCCTGGTGCGAGTCATAGTATTTCTTGATTTCATCAGACGAGAAACCCATGTACACGCGGCGATCCACTTCCTGCTGCATCACCGCCTGCTTCATCATCTCGCTGCGCATCGTGCGGCGGACCTCATCCGGATCCAGCTTACTGTCGCGCATCGCCTGATAGAGTTTTTCGATCGTGTTGATTCCCTGCTCCTGCGCGATCGACAACATGCGCCGGTTCACTTCCGCTTCGATCTCAGTGGCGAGGTCGAGCTCTTTGCCCTTCTGGAGCAACAGCTTCTCGTTGATCAGCGTAGCGATCAGTTCGGCCTGGTGCTTGGAGACTTCGTCGCGAGCCTGTTGCTCGTTCATGCCGTTTTGTTTGAGCGCTTCAATGCGCGCTTCAGTTTCACGCTTCAACATCGAGAGCGTGATGACGTCGTCGTTGACCTGCGCGATCACTTCGTCGACGACCTGCACTTCGCCTTCTTGCGCGAAGGCGCTCGTGGCGAAAAACAAAACGATGAGCAACCCGGCAATGCAAGATAGATATTTCTTCACAAAGGTACTCCTCTTAATCGAAAGCATGGGTCCTAAATGTCCTATAGGACCTATACAAATAGGACCTATTGAAAACCAAACCGCAGATTCTAATCGCTGGCTCGAAGCCGTAGCAACACGTCGCGGGCTACATCGAGCACGTTGTCCTGCTCGTCTTCCGTCAAAACCAGCCGCAAAACACCGTTTGGCGTGAACGTCGAGCCTTGATGCGAACTCACGTATTCCGCCAGTTTTTCCGGTGAAATACGCGCCTTTTCACTAAATTTTATCGCTGCGCCGTCCGGCGTCCGGTCGATGGATAACAGGTTCAACTCTTCAGCAGTCCGCCGCAACCGCGCGTACGCAAATAAACGTTCCAGCGACAGCGGAACGCGCCCGTAACGGTCTTCCGTCTCAGTTCGAATAGCCGTCAGCGTAGCTTCGTCTCGCGCCGAGGAAACGCGCTTGTAAGTCCGCAACCGCTGTCCCATGTCCGAAATGTATTCTTCCGGAATGGCCACATCCACGCCGAGATTCAGCGTCACACTCGTCTCATCTTCAACCTCTTCGCCGCGCAATTCCAGAACCGTGCGCTCGAGCATCGTGGTGTAAAGATCGAACCCGAGCGCCTCCATGTGGCCCGATTGTTCGCCCCCCAAAAGGCTTCCTGCCCCCCGCAGTTCCAAATCGAGGGCCGCAATGCGAAATCCCGCACCGAGATCCGAAAACTCACGAATTGCTGCTAAACGACGGCGAGCGATGGGTGACAGCTCCTGCTCGCCCGGTATCAGAAGATAGGCGTAAGCGCGCCGGCTTGAACGCCCGACCCGCCCGCGCAGTTGATAAAGCTGAGAAAGACCGTAGTTATCGGCGCGGTTTATGATGATGGTGTTTGCGCGCGGGATGTCTATTCCGTTCTCGATGATCGTGGTTGCAACGAGAACGTCATACTTGTAGTCGATGAAGTCGAGCATCACCTTCTCCATCTCTTTCTCGTTCATCTGGCCGTGTCCGACGGCGATGCGCGCTTGCGGAACCATGCGTTTGACGAGCGCCGCGATGGTCTCGATCGTCTCGACACGGTTGTGAATAAAGAACACCTGTCCGCCGCGCGAGAGTTCGAGATCGATGGCCGACTTGATGACGCCGTCAGAAAACTGCACGACCTGCGTTTGAATCGCGAGCCGGTCGCGCGGCGCGGTTTCGATCAACGACATGTCGCGCATGCCCGTGAGCGACATGTTGAGCGTACGCGGAATCGGCGTGGCCGAAAGTGTCAGCACGTCGACTTTCTTTTTCAGGTGTTTGAGCCGTTCCTTGTGCGCGACGCCGAAACGTTGTTCTTCGTCGACGACAACCAAACCGAGATCTTTGAACTGCACGTCTTTCGACAACATCCGGTGCGTGCCGATGATCACGTCCACTTCGCCCGATTCGACTCGCTTCACGACTTCCTTCTGTTCTTTCGACGTGCGGAAGCGCGACAGGAGTTCTACCTTCACCGGAAACGGCGCGAAGCGCGTGCGAAACGTGTCGTAGTGTTGATAAGCGAGGACGGTCGTCGGCGTGAGCACCGCTGCCTGTTTCCCTTCCATCACGGCTTTGAACGCCGCACGCATCGCAACTTCCGTTTTGCCGTAACCGACGTCGCCGCAAAGCAGACGATCCATCGGCACGGCTTCTTCCATGTCTTTCTTCACGTCTTCGATCGCGGTTTCCTGATCGGGCGTGAGCACGAAAGCGAAGCCGTCTTCAAACTCGTGCTGCCACGGCGTGTCGGCAGCGAAAGCGTAACCACCGACGAGTTTGCGTTCGGCGTAAAGGCGCAGCAGTTCGTCGGCCATGTCGCGCATCGCGCGTTTGGCTTTGGCTTTGGTTTTCTGCCAACCGAGTCCGCCGAGGCGATCGAGTTGCGGCTGATGACCTTCAGCGCTTGAGTAACGCTGGACCAAATCGAGTCGCTCGACGGGAACATAGAGCTTTGCTTCGTCGGCGTAGTAAAGCAGCATGAACTCGCCGGTGCGTTGGCCCAGGTCGAGTGTTTGCAAACCGCCGAAACGTGCGACGCCGTGATCGATGTGGACCACGTAATCGTTCGTCTTCAAATCCCTGAAATCCGACAGGAACGCCGCTGATTTCGAACGCCGTTTCTTGCCGTCAGGTTTAGTTCGGCCTTCGGCTCCGGGGCCGCGACGATCGACCGCTTCAGCGA
>DATELP010000257.1:0-17977 GCA_035276425.1 Pyrinomonadaceae bacterium | reverse complement strand
TGCCGTTGACCGGTCGCCGGATTCAACTTCTCGAACGTTTGCTCGGTGGGTGGACGGCGATTGTCGAGCATGACGAGCGTGCCGTCGTCGAGCCACGCCGTCGAAGGCACACTCGCGACGCTGCGGCCTTCGGGACCAAAGATCCATTCGAGCGTGAGTTTGCGCGACTGACCGAGCGTGTTTGCAACACAAAATGCCAGTAAAAGGACAGCGCTTAACGAGACGCGAGCGAAACGTGTGTTTGAGTAGTGAACATTCATTTGGATATCAATCTAACCTTCTTGTGTGGTATAAGTGCTTGCGCGCTGCGCACTCTATCCCTTAGCAGCGCAGCAGCCCCGCAATTGTTTTACTGACCGCTCTCTGCATTGAAACTTCAACTCGGTGGTTTTACAAGGAGTATTACCCATGTCGAAATTCCTCATCGTGCTAACCGCATTGTTTCTGCTGACGTTCACACCGTCTGTCAAAGCAGATCCACTCGTCGTGACCAGCGGTTCGCTCTCAGTCCAGGGACAATTTGGTAACGCGAATTACTCGTTCGCCGGGCAGAACTTTTCAGTCATCGGCACTGGCCACGACTTTAGCAACACGCCGGTCTGTTCTCCGTGTAAAAGCGGTGATCAGATAAATATGAATAGTACGTTCGTGGGCACGAGTCTCGGCCAGGGAAGTGTGACCTTCAACGGCACCACTTTTAGTAACATGGCTTTTGGCGGCATCTTCGAGTTTACTGCCAATCCGGTACTGGTACCGCTGGCCACCACCAACATCTCACTCACTTCCGCGTTCACGTTTTCCGGGTCGATGTTCGTATGCCCTTTGGCAGTAGGTGGCCTGAACTGCGGGCCGTCGACTCAGGTCTTCAGCGCTCAGTTTGTTGGACAAGGGCTCGCGACGCTGCAACTGCGCTTTTTTGCACTCAACGCCAACGGTGAGTCCATCTACGAGATTCAGAGCGTCTCTTACAACTTCGAGAGCGCCGAGATCCCCGAGCCGATGTCACTCACATTACTCGCGGTTGGATTGACGGGTTTGGTTGCGAAACGTGCGTTGGGCAAGAAGCGAAATCAGACCTAGCACTAGGTGAATTGTTGTCCCGGCGAACAAGATGAGTATCCCGCCTAATGCGGGCATGCCGCACACCGGGCGTGTCGCATCAGCTTTACGCAAACCCTCAAAGAGAAGTATCGGGGCAAGCCACACAAAGATGATGGCGGGAGCCAACATCGCAGCAAGTGCGGCTAACCATCGCGGTGCTCGGCTGAGTCTGAAGTAAAGCAGGATTCCAAGCAGTTGCGGAAAGACAAAAAGACTGCCCAGCAGCAAGAGTCTCCACGCTATTAATTTCGACTCCATCGAATGGACCTCAACCTCACGAACCTGCTGGAACTGGTGACGGACCAGGGATATTATTCAAACCGAAAAATGACGCACTGTAAAGCTAAACTGGCGGTTCTGAACCTGGTCGTATTCGTTACTTACGCGGCTGCGCAGACTTCCAGCATCGACACCAAACTCGCCGCGCAATATTTCCGACAACTCAAACAGACTTCTGACCGCGAAGGCGGTAAGACCTGGGGCGTTCCGTTGTATGGTCCACTCATGTTTGTCGATCCGCGTAGTGGTAATGTCGTCGCCAACCAGGCAGACCTCGAACACAAGCTCGTGCCGCAGGACGGCGTCTTTGTTGGAATACTTCCAGGCGACATCAATCCGGCGAATACCGCATTCGACTGGGCGGGTGTGCATTGGACCATGGTGATGTGGCCCGTGTCGGAGTTTCGTCAGGCGCGCGAGCGGTTGTTATTGCACGAGTGTTTTCACCGCTTGCAGGAGAAACTCGGATTACCGGCGCGTGACGCCGTCAATTCGCATCTCGACACACTCAACGGACGCATCTGGATACAGATGGAATGGCGCGCACTGGAGCGTGCTTTACGCGTCACCGGTCCCGATCGAAACGCTGCTATCAGTGATGCCTTGCTGTTCCGGGGTTATCGACGCTCGCTGTTCCCCGATTCTGCTGCTAATGAAAACGCGCTGGAGATCAATGAAGGATTAGCCGAGTACACGGGTGTGAAGTTAAGCTCGGCCGATGCGCAGGAAAGTGCGGTGCGCGCAAATATCATCCTGCGCCAGGCGCGCAACAATCCGACGTTTGCCCGCTCGTTTGCGTACATCTCAGGTCCGGCCTACGGTGCGCTGCTCGATCTTAGTGGCAAACCGTGGCGTGTTGGTCTGAAACCCACGGCTGATCTCGGAATACTGCTACAACAGCAATACGGGATCAGAGTCCGCGTATCTGAAGCCGCTGCACGTGCTGCTGTCTCGCGTTATGAAGGCGACGAGATCGTGTCGATTGAGACGCAACAGGATCAAAAACGAAAGCAACAAATTTCCGCAGCACGTAAGAAATTCATGGACGGACCGGTGCTGATACTTTCTTTAACTTCAGACGTGCGTTACAGCTACGACCCGAATCACGTGATCGGCATTGACGCAAGCAACACCGTCTATCCAACCATGCGCCTCGTCGACGTCTGGGGCGTTCTCACCGTATCAAACGGAGCCTGGCTCGAGCGCGCCGCGTCCGGCGACCTCCTCCGCGCCCGCGTCCCCGCGCCCGCAGATCCCTCCGCGCGTCCGTTGAAAGGCGAAGGCTGGACTTTGGAACTTGCGAATGATTGGGAAGTGGTCCCAGGTGAGCGATCGGGAGATTTAGTGATCAGAAAACGGAGTTGACAGGATTACACGTGTCGAAGTTCACCAAACTTTCCACCACGGCTTCTTCGGCGTTACTGCCACTACACTTGAGGAATGATTCAAGATCGCTGGTATAGCACTAAAGAAGCTCGTGATCCCCTCGGAAAGACCATCGTCCATCTGCTTCCTGACTCTGCCGAAGGGAAACGCCATCGTGCCGTTTGCAAAAGCCACGCCCCAGTCCCCTTCGCCATGTTCCTTCCACGTTCCACCGTAACAACGAACCATGCACTCGCCGAGAAAAGAACCGAATACACTCATGAGTTTATGCTTCGTCTCAACATCATCAAACTCACCTGAGGTTCTTAGCCGTTCAATGTATCCTTCGAGCCACTTGACGGATTCGTGCGTGTAGCCGAAGTCGATGCCACTGAGTGGGCGCAGCTCCTGAACAACCATTTCCGCGTTGGCTCTGATGTACTCTTCCATTTTGCGACGTTGGAAGGTGTTAGTTCATTGACTGTGCTTACCGTTTTTTGTTTCCAAATATCCGGCCAGTCCTTTGCCGTGTCGGGCGTGACGGTAAGCTCCGGCTGATATCCATCGGGTGAATTCGGAGTTCTCGCTTGCCTTGTCGTGCATCAGCGAGAGCAGCCACGCCTTCCATCAGTTCAGTAAAGAGGTCACGCTTGGCGCGAGGGCTTTCGAGTTGCTTTGATTGATCGCTGCATTAGTTCCAGTTCAAGCTCCCTGTCATTCATCGAGCCACTTCAATCAGCACCTCAGGATGAAGTTCAGCTACCTTCAAGAGTTGCTTGGCTGCTCCCGTGGGGTTGCGACGACCCTGCTCCCACTGCTCCAGAGTGCGCTTTGAAACACCCAAGGCCGCCGCAAACTGCACCTGCGATAATCCACTCTTCAATCGCACGCGAACGACGTCAGATTTCGGCGCCACAACCTTCTTCCGTTTTCCGCCGCCTGCTTTGATCTCGCGTACACCCTTCAGAACTTCTTGCCACACATCACGCTCTGCCTCAAATTTGGCCAGCTCGCTTTTCGTAAGTTTTTTAGTAGTCTTCCTAGCCATCGCGAAATACCTCTAATAGTTGCTTCAGAATGTGTGCAGGGATGTTCTCACGCTTGGCCTTCGCATAGACGGTTAGCATCCAGAACTCATTAGGTCTGTAGCGCACGTAATAGATGACGCGCAGTCCACCTCGCCTCCCCATGCCCACACGCGCCCAGCGCACCTTGCGAATGCCACCTGACCTCGGTATGAGTTCACCGACCTCAGGGTTCTGCATCAAAAACTGCTGTAACTCGGAATATTCATCATCGTCCAGGTATGCGGGCCGAATGCGCTCAAAGATGGAGGATTCGATGAATGTAAACACACGGCTAGTCTATACGCCAATGGCGTATCAAAAAGCAAGTAGACCGTGCTGTTATCTAATAGCGTTTAAGAAAAATGCTTCACACTACTCATTCCGCAGTGCCGTCGTCGGATCTAATCCCGAGGCGCGGCGGGCGGGGAGCCAGGAGGCCAGGAAGGCGATGACGAAGAACAGTATGGCGACTGAGATGAACGTCACCGGATCTGTTGGCTTCACTTCGACCAACATGCTCGCCAACACACGAGTGGCCAAGAAGGCAGCGACCAAACCGATCGCGATGCCGATGGCACTGAGGTAGAGACCTTTGCCGACCATCAGACGGAAGATGCGCGAAGGCGCGGCGCCGAGGGCCATGCGCACGCCGATCTCCGCGGTGCGCTGACGAACTGAAGTCGCCATAACACCGTACAAACCAACACCCGCAAGAAGCGCAGCGATCGTGGAGAACACACCGATCAACAACAGCGAGAAGCGGGTTTGCGCCTGCGCTGCCGTGACGAGCGTGTCCATCGGTTGCATCTGGTTGATGAAGGTCTCTTTGCCCATACCACGAACTACTTCACGCACCGAGCCTGCGAGCGCCGCGGGATCGCCATCCGTACGCAGCGCCCACCACGACGCAGCCCCATGATTCACATATCCGTCGGTGACGTAGAGTTGCTCGCGACCCGCTTCGATCAGAGACGTGTTGCGCTGATGGGCCACCACGCCAATGATCTCGCCCCACTGCGCCTCAGGTGTGCGCACGCGATACAAAATCTTTTTTCCCACAGCCGATTCGTTTGGAAACGCTTTCGCCGCGAGCACTTGATCGATCACGAGCAGATTACGATCCGGCGTGCTGTCCGCTTCAGTAAATGTGCGTCCCTCCAAAAGCTTCGTGCCCATCGCTTCGAAATAACCGGGCAGCACAACTTGAAAATCCGCCGCCTGAAACTTGCTCGGATCCGCCTGCGCTTCGGCTCCGCCCCACCGCACCGGACTAAACCCGCCCGCGAGTGGCAGCGGAAACGACGCTGTCACACTGTTCACACCCGGCAACGCGTCGAGTTGATCGCGAAGCTGACGCTTGAAGGTCTCCCTTTCCTGCGGTGTGTCGCCGACGTTGCCGAGCAGTTGAAACGTCAACAACCCGCGCGGCTCAAAACCGAGATTCACACGTTGAATGTTCATGAACGTGCGAAACATCAACCCGGAACCAATCAGGAGTAAAAACGCCAACGCAACTTCAATCACGACCACCGCGTTGCGCAACCACGCAGCACCGAGCGCGCCGCTGCGCCCCGCCGCGCGCAACGTTTCCATGAGGTTCGGCTTTGCGGTTCTAAGCGCCGGAATCACACCAAACAGCGCCGCGGACAACAGGCCTGCCAAAACCGAAAACACCAACACCTGCCAATCGATCCCGACCGCATTCAAACGCGGCAGATTCTCCGGCGCAATCAAAAGCAGTTGGCGAATACCCAACCACGCAAGCCCGATCCCAATGCTTGTCCCGAGAGCCGCGATCACGAACGCCTCAACAAGCGTTTGCCTAACCAGTTGCCACCAACCAGCGCCTAACGCAGCTCGAACGGCAAGCTCTCGTTCGCGTGACGACGTTCTCACCAACATCAAATTCGCCACGTTCGCACACGCAATCAACAACAACACAACGACCGCAGCCATGATCGTGAAAATCGTGGTTTGCACTTCGTCAACCAGGTGCTGCTTCATCGGCACGAGCTGGAAATACTGACCGGCCGTGCGCGCGATCGTGTTCTCATCGCGAATCTTCTGCGCGATCGTCTCGGCTTCAGCCTGCGCCTGCACAAGTGAGACGCCGGGCTTGAGCCGGCCAATCACGCGCCACTGCACGTTGTTGCGGTTCTCTACGTCGTATGGAATACGCGCGGCGATCCAGACACTTGGAAATTGCTCGACATTTGACTTCGGTGGAAACAGCAACTCAAAACCCGGCGCGAGCACACCCGCGACGATCGGCGGTGGTCCAAACGCGGCCGCCACCGGAAGCGGTTTGCCAACAATCGATCGATCGCCACCAAAGCGTTTTTGAAAATAGTCGTTACTCAAAATAACCATCGTTGGCAACGGCGGCGGCGCATTAGCAGCGGGAGCATTGCCATCGGCTGGCGCCTGAGGCGTTCCATCGGAGTCCTCAAAGTCTCGTCCGGCGATGATCGAACCGCCCATCATCTTGAAGAAGTTAGTCGATACGGACGCGCCGCGAACGCGCTCGGGCGTGCTGTCCAAACCGGGAAGCGTAAAGCGAAAAGTTTGAACCGCGGCGAAGTCGTCGAAATTGTTTTTGGCGCCGTTGCGAAGATCGAGAAAGTCGACGTTGGAAACCGGAAAGTCTTTGACGTTCCGTTTCTGAAGATCGCCGCGGGCCAGGACCAGACGCTCCGGATCTTTGTAAGGAAGCTTCCGCAGCAGCACGCCGTTCGTGACGCTGAAAATGGCAGTGCTGGCGCCGATCGCCAAAGCAATGGTCACCACCACCGTAATTGTGAATATCGGACTCTTGCGCAGCGTGCGAAAGGCGTAGATGAAGTCGGTTAGCATGGCGGCAGTTTAGACTCAATGGTAAATTTCAGCCAAGCAATTTTGGTAAAAACTCTGCGCGAACGAAACACGTACTAGCCACCACTATGAGCCAAACAATTCAAACCAAACTCTTCCTATTACTCTTGTGTCTTGGTCTATTCGCGACTTCTTCAACGGCTAGACCGATCGACTTCACCGAACTCGACCGCGTCGCGTCCGAAGAATTGAAGACGACGAACACACCGGGCGCGGTGATCGCGATCGTGAGCGGCGACAGGGTCGTCTATCAAAAAGCATTCGGCGTCGCGAACGTCGAGACAAACGCGCCGATGCAAACCGAGATGCTCTTCCGTTTGGGTTCCACCACCAAGATGTTCACCGCGGCTGCGCTACTCTCGCTCGCGGAGAAAGGCAAGATCAAACTCAACGAACCGATTGGCGATAAAGTCAAAGGTTTGAATCCGAGGATCGCGAGAGTCACGCCGCATCACCTGTTGAGCAACTCCGCGGGCTTTCGCGACTTCGCCGCGACGGCAACGTCAAACGATGATGCTTCGCTGGGCAACATGCTGCGTTCGTGGAAGGAAGATGTGTTTTTCGCCGAGCAGAGTGAGATCTATTCGTATTCAAGCGCGGGCTTTTGGCTGTCGGGGTTTGTGGTCGAAGAGCTGCAAGGCAAGCCCTACGCAGACGCGATGAACGAACTCATTTTCAAACCGGTGGGCATGGAGCGCACCACGCTGCGTCCGTTTCTGGCGATCACTTATCCGTTTGCGACGGGTCACGCACTCGACAAGGGCAAGCCTTCGATCATTCGTCCGATGTTCAATAACACTGCGATGTGGCCCGCGGGTTCGATCTTCTCCAACTCGAAGGATCTCTCGCGTTGGGTGATTGCTTTGCTGAACGAAGGAAAAGTCGACGGCCAGCAAGTGCTGCCAGCGTCGTTGGTGAATCAGATGGCCCAACATCACATGCCTGTTCCTGGTGAACCGGATTCGTATTACGCGTACGGATTGACGGTCTTCAAATACCAGGGATTGGAGATTGTGGGCCACGGCGGTTTCAGTCGTGGTTATGGATCAATGATTCAGATGGTCCCATCGCGCAAGTTTGCAGTGATCGTGTTGACGAATAAGAGCGGCGAAACGATGAGACGGAGTCTGAATAAAGCGATGGAGTTGGGCTTGGGACTCAAGGATGAAGAGCAAAAGCCCGCACCTGTAGCGGCTCTTACAAACTCAGAAATGAATGATTATGTCGGCGTCTACTCGCACGCGCCGCTCACGTGGGACGTCTCCGTCAGAGATGGAAAGCTTTACGTAAAGACTGAAGGCAAGGACTACGTGATGACGAAGACCGGCGACAAGAAGTTTACTTACGGCGATCAAAACGAGAACGAGATCGTGTTCGTGCCCGGTAAGAGCGGAAAGATCGACTTCATCTTCATGGGCCTCTACGGCGCTAAACGAACGAGCCACTGAGCTACACAGACAAACACGGACCTGATTTCTTCATTTCAGATCCGTGTTCGTCCGTGTAAATCCGTGGCTACTTTTTCAGAGCCGCTTCGATCGCCGCTTTCATGGTCTCGTAGGAGTTGTCAGAAATGCGCTTGCCGTTGATGAAAAGCGTGGGCGTACCATTGAGGCCGAGCTTGTGTCCATCGACCACGTCTCGCTGAACCTTCTCCGCAAACTTGCCGCTGTCCAACGACGCGTCGAACCGAGCCCGATCGAGACCGAGATCGGTCGCATACTGACGCAACTTATCAACACTCAGATCCGCCTGGTTTCGGAAAAGCACGGCGGCATATTCCCAATACTTGTTCTGCTCGCGTGCAGCTTCCGCAGCTTCCGCAGCCTTGCGTGCGTTCGCGTGCTGCGACAGCGGAAAATCGCGCACCACGAGCCGCACACGATCGCCAAACTCACTCACGATCTTTTCCAGCACCGGATGTTGCCGCGCACAACTCGGACATTCGTAGTCAGTAAACTCAACGATCGTGACTAAAGCTTTAGCATTTCCCTTCACCGGTTGATCGTCTGTCGCAATCGAGAAAGCCGGCGACTCGGGCGCGGTGAGATTTACTTCAACCTTCGACGCGCGCCGCAACTCTTCGGCGTACGCAACCGTCGCTGCCTGCTCTTTCTCCTCTTTCATGTACTGAATGATCTGCGTTTTGAGATCGGCAAACTCACCGCTGATGCGATCTTTATTCTTATTGTAAAACTCCTGCGCCTCCGCCTCCGTGACAGGCTGCACTTTCGCGCTCAGTTCCGCACTGAGCAACGCCTGTGTGGTGACACCTTTCTTCTGCGCTTCCTGCGCGAGCAGCGTGTCGTTGACTTTGAGTTCAACCTCCTGTTTACGCAGCGCGTAGACCTGTTCCTGCACGTTGAAAATCAGCGGGCGCAAACTGTCTTCAATGTCACCCATTGTGATCTTTTTATCGTTGACGGTTGCCAACACACGCGCGCGATCTGCGTTATTGGCTGGCGGCGCTGTCGGCTTCGCCAACACTTTCACTTGCGCCGCGGCCCGCAAACGCTCGGCTAGTTTCCCAGCCTCTTCCTGCTGCCGTTGATAGCGAAGATACTCGATGATGTTGTCTTTCTGATCCTTGAATTCCGCTTTGATCTGGTCCTTGTTCTTATCGTAAAAAGCCTGCGCATCAGTGTCGGTCGGCGTTTGGACCTTGGCGATGACTTCGTCCTTGATAACTTGCGACGCCGTGACACCGCGCTTCTTCGCTTCGTTTTCCAGCAGCAGCGAATCGATCTGTAGATCGAGCTCACGCTGCCGCGCCTCGACGACCTGCTGTTGCAACTGTTCCACGCGCGTTCGTGTTTCGGGGCTCAGATCCTGCTTGGTGATCTTCACTCCGTTTACTACGCCGAGTATTTCCGGAAGTGGCTTGTCTTCGCAGCCGCAGTCAGCGGTCTGAGCAGCCAATGGCGCGCTCATGGCAAAGATTATGAGAAGAGCGAATAAATGTTTTTTCATATGACTCCGTTTCATCTTTTAGAGGTTACTTGGTGGCGCCTTTATCGCCGCCTTTGTCGGCACCTTTATCATTAGCCACGCTTTCGACGACCTGCACCAGTTCGGCCACGTTCGCCATCGCAAACGCTTTCTTCCACAAGCCGGTTTTTTCGTTGCCGACAATCAGGACCGTCGTGTGGTCGTCTTTACTCTCGACATATTGGCCCAACTTGTAGAGCGCCCAGTCAAGGTTTTCTTTCTTTCCGGTGAGAAACATCCAGCCCGGACCAGCGTGAAAGTTCTTCGCATAGTTTTTCATTTTCTCAGGCGTGTCAACCGCGGGATCAACCGTTATCGAAACGAGGAAAACGTCGCGGCCGACGCGGTCGCCGAAAGCTTCCTGAATCTTTTGCATATTACGGTTCATCGGCGGACACACTGAAGTGCAGCTCGTGAAGAAGGCGTTGACCACGACAGTTTTGCCTTTGAGCACGTCCGTGTAGAAACGCACTTTCTTGCCGTTCTGATCGATGAGCTCGACGTCAGTGAAGTACTTCTCCGCCGGCGAAGCTTCCTCCGGTTTTTTCGACATGTGTGAATGATCGTGCGGCGGCGTTGGCGCTGCGGGCTTGTTCGACGTTGCGGGAGTTTGGGCCAGCGCCGTTGTAAAAACCGCAACCGTCAAGACGAACAGTAGGAAAATTTGTCGTTTCATTATTTGGATACCTCCGCAGTGGTGCTTTTGCCGTCGATGGCGTCATTGATGATTTGGACTAACTGGCTCGACTTGGCCAAGCCGTAAGTACGTGTCCAGGTGCCGAGCGTGTCGTTGCCGATGAGTACGGTCGGTGAATGATCTTCACGTTTTGCTGACGACGCGCCAAGCGCGCGCAGCAGTTCGTCGACTTGCGGTTTGTTTCCCGTGACGAATATCCATCCCGCACCGGCGTGGAATTTCTCGCCCCACGCTTTGAGACGTTCGGGTGTGTCGGTCGCGGGATCGACGCTGATCGAGATAAAGCGCACGTCGCGCCCGACTTTGTCGCCGAGTTCTTTTTGCACGCGCGCGAAGGTTGCGCCGAGCGGCGGACAGATCGTCGTGCAGGTGGTAAAGATGAAATTCATAGCGACCGTGTGACCTTTGACGAGGTCCGTGTAGAAGTGAATCTTTCGTCCGTCCTGATCGAGTAGTTCGACGTCCGGGATATTCATTTTCTGAACAACGCCGGGTTCGTTCTGAGCGACAGGTGTTTCCGCGGCCGGCTCTTCTTTCTTGTCGACCAAACGGAGATCCATTTTGCACTTCGGACATTTGCCTTTCTTCTTTGACGTCACTTCCGGGTGCATCGGACAGGAATAGACGCGCTGCACCGCGCGCGGCGACTGCTTCTGCGCGTAAGCAGGGACAGGAATCAAAAAACCAATAGATAAACCGATAAACAAACCGATGAGCAAACTACTGATAGTGATGTGGTTCATAGTTAATTCTCTCCTTTGTGTGAGGGATCGTTTGCCGCGGTTGGCGCTACTGTTTGTAATGTCAGGTGTGGCAGTTCGCGGAAGCTAACTCCCTGCGAGCGGCTCTCGACGAACACGAAATACACTCCGGTTTGCGGGACTTTGAGATCGAGTTCGTAAACGCCATCGCCGACAGCCTGCGCGATGTCGCGTTTCTGCCAGATTCCCGACGACAACATCGTCAGCACACGCACATCTTTCAAATCGTTCTTCGCGCGCGACGTAGCAGTGTCGACGAGTTTGAAACGCAGCTTGAAATTCTCTGCGACGCGCGGTTGCTTTTCCTTGTTCAGATATTCGATGCGCAGCGCGACCTGTTTCTCGCGCGGCACATCCGGATTCGGCTTCGCTTCGGCGTTGAAACAGTGTGTGATGCGTGGCGAGTCGAGCAGAAACGCGACGTCGTAAATTCCGCTCTTCGGCAATTTCGTCGTGGTCGTATAAACACCCGCGGTCACTTCACGCAGCGATCGATCGACCACCATCACCGCGCGCGGCTGGCGGCGGTAGTTCTGAAAACCACCCATCGGCGCGGCCATGCCTTCCTGATAGAAATAGATGACGCCGTCAGCCGGATTCGCGAGCAGGATCGAATTGCCTTCCGGCGCTGGCACCATGATGTCCGCAATGCTCTCTTCGACTGGCGCTTCCGCCGGCACGAGTTGACCACCGGGAAACTTCGCGATGTCCGGTTGGCCGGTCAACGTGCTGAGACGGACCATGCTGACTTCAGTCGAACCACTCGAGCGCAGATACGCGAACACGTCAGTGAACGTAACCTGGTCTGGACCTTTCTCGACCTCGATCGTATGGGCCAGGCGATTCGTGGACGCGTCGAAAACGTAAACGACGTTCTCTTTTGCGTTTGGCACAAAGCCCCAACGACCACCCGGTGCGAAATACACCTTCTTGATTCCGGCCTTCGTTTGCATGCGTGTCGTGATCTCGTGGCTTTGTGTATCGACAACGGTGATATTTCCGTCGGCTTCATTCACGAGATAGAGCGCGTTGGCGAGTGTTGAGAAAGCGACGGACGTGGCCGGAGTGCCGGTCTTCAGTTCTTTGACACGTGCGAGTTTCGTGATGTCGATAACGGAAAGCGTGCCGTCCTGTTCGTTGGTGACGAACGCGAAGCGGTTATCTTTACTGAACTCGAACTCGTGATGGCCTTTGCCGGTCTTGAATTGGCCCACCACCTTCAGCGTGGCGGTGTCGATCACGGTCACGCCGCTTTGGTCGCCGGCCGCAGCGTCGTCGTTACCGACCCACAAGTATCGCTGGTCGGATTGCAAGCGGACGCGCGTCGGTTTCAAGCCGGAATCAATGTTGGCAACAACTCTCCACGTGCTCGTGTCGACGACAGCGATCTGGTTTGCGCGCGGCATGCTGACGAAGAGTTTCTCGTCGCTGATCTTCTGGACCCAGTCTTCTCCCGGGCTTTTCAGCATGATGAGCGTCAACAACTTGCTCGAACCAAAACCGAGCAGCGGGTCGATGACTGAGATATTCGATTCCTCGTTGAGCGCGAGCACGAAGTAAGCATTCAGGTCCACATCAGGACGCGAGCGAAGATTGCCCTGAAGAAACGACTGGACCTTGTCGCGGCACTGCTTGTCGTCGGTGTCGCCTTCTGCTCGTTGTGTTAACCAGACGGCTGGTTTCACTCCGGAAAGCGGCGTCTTGCTCGCCTTGTCGTTGATCTTGAAACGAACAACCGCTTCTTTCGCCTCCATCAGATCTGAAGGCTTACGTAATTCTTGGCCGGGTTCCGCAATCGGTTCGATCGTGAACTCTACTTCAACGCCACCGCGTTCAATCTTCTGTGGTCCAGTCTTTTGTTGGGCCAACCCGGTGTTCGCGCCAACCACTGCTGCAACGAAGAAAATCAACACGCGCGTCAGTGCCTTCAAGTCGCGCATCGTGCTGCAAAACGATCGAACCGAAACGGCGGCGTCGTTGGCGAAGTCAAGAATCGCCAAACGCAGTTCCGGCGACTCCAGAAAAGTAAAGAGCGTGCGCCCGTTGTTCTGTTTGATGTTCTCAATCTGAAAACCACGGCAGCGCAGAAAGCTGGTTAAGGTTAGGTCTGTGGTTTGGTACGTCTGTTTCAACTTCGGGGAAATTGAGTCAGCGGCAGGTTTCATCGGAATTTGCTCTTCCTGAGAGTGAGAGCTATTCATCATTTTTTACACACCTCAAACTTGCTGAATGCTGGCCTGTTCGCGAGGTTGAAGGAACAGGCCAGTCAGCCAGGAAACGGAGTTAAGTAGTGCGGTCTAAATTATTGAGAGTTAACGAAGGATCTTAGAAGCAACGATTGCCGGAGCCTTGCGCTTGCAATTCGTTAAGAGCCGCAATGATCGCGTCGCCGTCAGCAATGAGATCCTGGCCCGTCGGTCCAGCCGTCGGATCCTGATTGAGTTTGCCGGCCGAGATCATATCGTTGACTTTCTTCTGAAAATCTTTGACCTTCGTCACAGAGTTGCAGAACTTGCCCTGATCGAGCGTCAACGCCACGCCATCGAGCTGGCCCAATAGACCGGGACGATCTTTTGATTCGGCGTTCTTGCCGGTGATAGTAATTATCTGAACTTTACTTTTGAGCTGGTTGATCATGGACTGCACTTCGCTAACGGTTGTCGCGTGAACCAACGGCGCGGCGACGAACATAGCGAGCGCGAAAAACATAGCGGCGAACGAGGTTTTCTTCATCTTCATCTTCATAGTTCCTTTTGTGTAGTAATCGGGTGCTGTCTATTTAGCAACGACCGTGCCTTTGCTGGTTAAGACTGTATTTGTCCGGTTCCCTGCTAAGGCTGTGTTCCGTGGTGGAACACTAGTCAACACGGATGACACAGAATGAAATCTGTGCCATCCGTGCCTAACTTTATCTATGGAGTCACGCGGAAGATGCCCCACAGCCCGTTGTCGAACTGGAAGGACGACTGCGTGCGGTAGAGATAATCACCCGTCACGCCGCGTGCGCCGCCAGCGCCATTCACAGGAACTACGTCCATGTGATTCGACGCGCCATGACCCTGCTGAGCGCCTTTCCACTCGGAGAGCGGATTGTTGCCAATCTGGGTCGAGTTGTTGATGTATGGCTCCTGTTGCCAGATGTGACCGTGAACCTGGAACACGTTGTTGCGCGCGTGGCCATTTGAATTGAGCACGCGGAAGCGAACAGGCGTTCCGGCTTTGGCCGTGAACACAGGAGTCACGGGATCGCCGCCAACCTGTGCGTTGGAAAGCGAGTTGGTGTAATCGAATGCACGTGTTTGCTCGAGCGGTAGATCAGGCTCGTAGCCCAATCGTTTCCACATCGGCTCGCTGCGATAGTTGAGGGCTTTCTGACCGGAGTCTTCAGCATCCTCTTCTCCCGCCACGTTTGGTACCGCCGCGGCGTCACCTTGCAGATTGCCGCGACGCAGATTGATATCAGTCTGGAATTGAAGCACGAACTCACGGAACGAAGTGCCGTCGGTCTTGCTGACGGTCGCTTGCGCGCGCGAGTTCGCGTCTTCAATCCAGGTCGCCCCCTGCGGCTCGATAATGAGTGAGCCGATCGCCCCCTTGTTGGAATGCTTGATCGGGTCTGACGAGATCAGGTTGGTCGCGCCGAATTCGATCGGCGTTGCAACCTTCGTCGTACCGTTCATACGAATGTCGCCGGCGTACCACTTGTACTTCACAGATTCGCCGGGCTTGGCGGTTTGACGTCCGTCGACAGTGTAGGTTTCAGGATTACCCACCACGTTGAAGCCAACGTTGGCGCCGTCACTCGACACGACGTCATATGCGACGAGTTGCGGGTGCAGACCGACCTGATTGGACGGCTTCACCTGGTTCGCGTTGAAGTTCTCGATGATCATCGGCAAGGTGTTCCAGCCCGGAACATCGGGAACGTTGTTTGGTAATTGATTGAACAGCGTTACTTCAATGCAGTCGCCGGCATTGGCTCTCAACACGAGCGGCTCGATCGGAACGTTGGCTTTAAGCTTGCCGGTCGCAGCGTCGATGTCGTTCGTGCGAACGTAGAGAATCGCCGTCGGGTCGTGCAGTATCCCGCCCTGGTTCGTTCGGTTGTTGTAAACGAGCGTTCCGCCCGGTAGCGCATTCTGCGCGGCCACGGCAGTCACGCTGAACTTGCGGCTCGGCGCCGCTGCCGGACAAGTGCCGTTGAAGTCTTTCTTGTTGTCAGCAGCTTTAACCGTGCCGGTCAGATTGTTCGGTAGTAGTTGAAGGTCCGTCGGGATTCCTTCAGCGCCGCGATAAGCGCGCAAGAGACCCCAAACTCCATTCCACTGGTTATCCACGGAGCCGCCCGGCTGGTACAGGTAATCAACGAACGGAATGCCGCCCTTGATCGATGCGATACCCGGCAGTTCGAACTCGAAGTGCTCTGAGATGCCCATCATCTGCGAATTGCGGTAACCCGAATTCGGATCAGTGCGTTCGTAGAGCCACTTCTGGCCGTGGATGTTGAAGTTGTGACCTTCCTCGTGAGCGCCGACAAGAATGCGAACCTGCACTCTGTCACCCTCAAAGGCGCGCAGCATCGGCGTGAACGGATCGCCGCCTTGCAGACCGCCCGTCAATGCCGGATAGAAATTGGGTTGCGAATTGAGCGCAGCGTTGGCGCGCGTGATGTCCGAACGATAAATGTTCGAGAGATCGCCTGCGTCACCTGCGGCTTGCTGATTTGTTCCCGGATCCTGCGCGCGCAGTGCGACAGGTTCGTTGCGATAGTTAACGACCATCGTGCCGGGGTCCGCAGCCGAAACTGCTTCCGGACACGGAAGCGGCACGCCACCCGGACACTCATCTGCTTTCTTGATGTTGATTGGCAGAGCAGCTTCGTCTCTCACCGGCGGGTTGATCGCGTTAGCCGGATCGGGAACCGCATGACCTGCGTTGTTGACGCCGCCACCCGGTTTGTACGCGAGTGTGTAATCGGCGAACTCGAGCAGAAACTCGCGATAGCTAGCGGCAGCGTTCTGCGTTTGAATTACCGCCTGCCAGGTTGTTGGACCACCATCGAAGCGTCCACCGAGCGCCTGGCCGGTTTCGTTGTGTTTCCAAATGGAATTTTCAGGCTCCGTCACGAGACCGGCGTAAAGACCGTTCTGCTGGTGCGTCGAAGGCCCGAAGTGATCGTGCGTGAAGACCGTGCCGAGCGTGCGATCGCGGCCCGCCAGATTCAGGGTCGGGTCAGCGAACCAGCGCTGCACGGTTGTCTGTGCGCCGAGGGTGCCAAAGAACGGATGCGGCTTGGCCGTCAACGTAGTCTTCGTCGTGCTGTTGAAAGCCTGCAAACCACCGGCGGCGTTGATGGCATTGATTCGCTCGATTACTTCTTCCGGAGCGAACGTGCCGTCTTCATAGTTGAAACCATTGCCCGCGCCGTCTGACGAAGTCACGTCAAACTTCACGAGGTGAATGTGCTGACCCATGATGTCGGTCGGCGTGCGTACCTGGAAGTCGTCGAGTTCGTAAACGCTCGGCGCCAGGTTCGTGTGCTGGAACGTAATACAGTCGTTCGTGTTGGCACGGAAGAAAAGCGGCTCTGGCGCACGCGTGCCGTTCAGAGTCGCGGCGACGTCGCCCCACAAACTAAGAATGCGCGTTTGCGGGAAGTGCCAGCCTGCTTTGTTCAACTTCAGATCGAGCTGAATCGCAGCGCCCTTGTACAAACGCGGACGGCCAAAAGCATTACCGTTGTCGTCGCGGCAGGGATCTGCGTACGGCGCACCCGGTTTCGGCGGCAGTCCATTCAACGCAAAGCTGGCAGCCGTGCCGTCAGGACGGAAGCTCGCGACCTGCTTTTGTGCGTGAAAGTTCATTGCCGTGATCTCGTCGGGTGTTCCTGTTTCCGGAACAGCCTGCGCCTGCGCGACTAAAATTTCCTTGCTGAAATCGAGACGCGTTTCGACGCTCTCGGCCTCACCGCCGACGATCACGTGACGCGGCAAACCACCATCGTCGATCGTGTCCAGCGGCGGGTGTGGCGGACGGTGTCCGGCAACGCCGGGAACGTAAAACGGATAACCCTTGAACTGCGCGGTTGGCATCGGCGCCATCGCGATTGTCGGTAACGGCACGAGCGCAGGAATCGGAGTGCCTTTGGCAATCTCGCCGTCGGGAAGCGCGCGTGCGCCATCCGTCGGACGGCCGTCGCCGTCGAGTTGCGTGCCTGCTTCGAAGACGTCGTGCGTGCGCCACAGTTCCCACATGCCTTGCGCGAAGTGCGGGTAGAAGTGGCAATGGAAAATCGAATCGCCCGGAGTCTTGTTACGGTTGCCGGAACCGCCGTGGGCGATTTCGGTTGTGAACGAATAGCCCGGGCCCATCGCCTGGCTATCGAGATAACTTGAGTTGTCGCTGTCTGGAGTATTCAACCACTGGTGCGCGTGCAAGTGGTGGATGTGATGTTCTTTCGGACCTGCATGGACCACACGCATCTTCACGTGATCGTTTAGATAACTGTGGTGAACGTTCGACGGATCGTCAGGGAACAGGACCTTCGTCGCTTTCGCGCCTTTGATCAAGTTTCCACTGCCGTCGGTCGTGTTCGCGGGAACGTCGACGACCTGCGCCGGATCGCCCACGGCCCACGCCGACAGGAAGAAGTCTTCGTATTTACATTCCGTGCAATTGGCCATCGGGCCGACGCCGAGACGGTTGGCGAGAATTTCCGCGCCGATGCCGCCGGTGCCGTAGTTGATCGCGAAGCCGTCTTTGACACTGTAAAGCGTGTGCGAAAGCACCGGGTCTTCAAACTGCGGGAAGGCCTGGATGGCTTTGATTTCGTCGTGATAGACGACCGT
>DATELP010000256.1:0-10107 GCA_035276425.1 Pyrinomonadaceae bacterium | reverse complement strand
CTCCGGGTCGTGCGAACGATCGTGCAGCTTGACGATCACTGCGTAACCCGCCGCAACGAGTTGTTCCACCAACTCCGCGCCCATCGTCACCAGCGACGAGTGCGCCGACCACGTTGGCGCGTACAAAACCGTCTTCCGCGTGGGATCGATGCCGAGCTGTTCGAGAACGGCGTTGCGCTCGAGCGATCCGTCGACGAGACAATCGACCTTCGGCATGCCGACGAGTCGCGCGGCTTTGCTGTTGGCGTCGAGCGCGCCCGAACGCACGAAGTTGCGAAGCCTTCGCTGGTTGATGAAAAACAACCGGTCCCAACCGCGCACGGATTCCGCGGGCGTGTCGTAGACGTTCGTGTACTTGCCTGCGACGCCGTGAAACATCTGCACGCGGCGAGTTCCGCGCGGCAGCGACATCCAGATGAAGTCAGCCGCGAGATAAGCGTCAAACTTCATGAACTTCGCGTCGGTCGCGCGAATCACCCGCAGTTCGCGGTCGGCCGCGCTGTAGACTTCGCTTTCACGCGAGGCGTCCGCGGTCGTTGTGAAATAAAACTGGACGCGCCGGTCCTGCGACATGCGTTTGTAGATGGGCGCCATCATGACGTAATTCATGGGCGCGCGTACGCAGACGAGCACACGGCGGACGCCGGGTTCACGCCACCTTTGCCACTTCGTATCGCAGTCTTGTACGAACCGTGTTAGACGGCTCAAACTCATCTCGAAATAATCGTTCTACCGCAGCACGGCCTTAAAGTCTCATTCACACCGGGCTTCAGCCCGGTGGAAACGCAGTCACACGGTTCAGAAACCGTTTCAACGGTTTCCCGTGAGCGAAAACCGTTGAAACGGTTTTCTGCTGATAAGTTTCGTTCTACCACCGGGCTAAGCCCGGTGTGAATGAAAGTACTTTGAAGCAAAGCACCTACCGCAGCACGGCATCCCTTGGCTCGTTAAATTTTGACTCGTGAAATTGTTCGGTAAGTTGATCCCCACTCCGCGTCAGTTCGGGGAGAATTTTTTCTTGCGCGTTCGCGTAGTCGGCGGGGAAATCGATCTCGATCCACGGAAAACCTCGCGTGCTGATCGCGTGTAGCGGTTGTACAGCCGCAAACGCGCCAAACGCCCGCGGCGCCCATTCCTTCAAATTCCCGGCCTCAACCAACGCATTCATGCGCTCGATCAGCAGCGCCGCGCCTGACGGCCCGAACTTGACGATCCCGACGTTCTCGCCGTCGGCCTCAGCCGGATCCATGCTTTTAGAAATCTCAACAACCACGCCTTTGCGCACTTTCACTTTCATCTCTTCGTCGCCAAGCGGCGCTAACGACTCGTAAGAAATGAGCAGTGCATTCTCATGTCGCGAGGTGACCAGATCTTCCAGCATTCGCGTATGGAACAACACGTCCGCATTCAGCACGACGAATCCATCCCGCAACATCTCGCGCGCCAACCAGAGCGAGTACAGACTGTTCGTTTGCTCGTGAATCTCGTTTTCTACGTAGCGGATCTGCCGTCCGCAACGCGCCTGCACGTGCTCCTTGCCAAATCCGACAACAGCGACGACGTCGTCGATGCCGACCATGTTCAGAGCATTGATTTGTCGCTCGATCAACGATGTGCCGCCGATGTCCAGCAGACACTTCGGATCGTCTCCGCGAATCTGATCGAGTCGTTTGCCTTTGCCTGCGGCCAGGATGATTGCTTTCATGCGGTTGTCGGCCTGTGCGGTCCCCGGTCCCGATTTTTCCAACGTTGTTTGAACATTCCGGCGTAGAACCACAACTTCAATTCGTGTTCAAAGGATGCCACAGGTTCCCGGCGAATCGACTCTCGTAACATTGCGGAGAACGAACGTTGAAAACTTCGATACAAATAGCGCGGCACGCCGGCGATGTGCGGCACCTTCGAAAAGTCGAGCTGTGAATTGTCAGGCGCCTCCATGTCCACGCCGAGCTTCTCGTAAAGAATTGCGCGGCTGATCCCGTGCCAGTAAAGCCAGCGGCGGAAGTAACGCTTGGTCAACCGGTCGGTGGGTATCACGTGATGCACCACCATTTCGGGAATGTAGAACCCACGTATACCGGCTTCCCGCGCGCGCAGATGCCATTCACGATTCGCCTGATTCCGGAGCGTGCCGGCTTTTCGGCCGAGGTTATTGTCAAACAATCCGGCGCGTGTAAACGCATCGCGGCGTGTTACTTCGTTTACTCCCAGCGGCCACGGAACGCCGCCAACGCCAAACTCCTTCGGTTCGGATCCGAGGTCGAGCAGCGCGATGACCGCCCAGTGCATGCCCGGTCTGTCCGGGAGCCATTGCGGACGCGGGCCTTTCCAGACGGGCAACACCCGGCCACCGACAAAATCGCAGTTAAAACGTTCCAAACCAGCCGCAGCCAGGTCGAGCCAGTCGGGTTCGCAGAAGGCGTCGTCGTCAGTCGTCGCGATGATTTCACCGCGCGACGCTTGAATTGCCTGGTTGAGCGCGGCGAACTTTCCCTGTTCTGCTTCGAACAGGTAACGGAGTTCTACCGGAAAGTTTTTGGCAACCTCTTCGACGACCGCGCGCGTGTGATCGGTCGAGTTGTTGTCGACGACGATCAGCTCCCATTGTTCTTTGGTTCGGAGCTTTGCCTGGCTCGCAAGCGTGTCACGCAGGCTGTCCGCGCGGTTGTAAGTCGCGATGATTACCGAGAACTTCATGGATACACAGCAAAGACTTAAAACACCGAACCAGTCGGCAATTCCAATCGGGGGGCTTATTAGAATCGGATTTTTCTATTGACTAATAACAGACTCTGAGAAAAAGATCGAATCAGTGAATCTGGAGAAACTTAGGAACGCGAGCCTTCACGAGTTGCGTGTGCGGGCGGCGCAGAGGCTGGCGGCGTTTGGTGAAAGACGTGGCTGGTCTCCATTGGTGAAACTCCCTTCGGACGAAGCATTCGCTTCTTTGCTCGCGCTTGAAAGGTCCGCTACCGATCATCTGCTCGAACACTTCCGAGCGAGATCCGAGCCACGTTTTTTCTCCGCTTTTCATAGTCCTGAAACAACCGTGGGTGTGTTCAAGTCTCGTTGGACCACGACGGCCCAGCAGCTTGTCGATAAAGCGAATCGTATTTGTGAAGGCAAGTTTGATTTGTTGGGCCATCGGGATCTGAGCTTTGGCGAGTCGATAGATTGGCAGTTTGAACCGTTAACCGGCAAACGCATTCCGCTGCTCCATTGGAGCAAACTCGACTATCTCAACGCCGAAGTCGCGGGCGACAAGAAGATCATTTGGGAGTTGAACCGGCACCAGTATTTCGTGACGTTGGGCCAGGCTTATTGGTTAACCGGCGACGAGAAGTACGCACGCGTTTTCGTCACGCATCTCGAAGCGTGGATGAGCGCCAACCCGCCGAAGCTCGGGATCAACTGGGCCAGCAGCCTCGAAGTCGCGTTCCGGTCGATGGCCTGGCTGTGGGCTTTTTACTTCTTCAAATCGTCGCCGTCGTTAAGCGAAGAGACCTTCAAACGCGCGTGGAAGTTTTTGTATCTCGGCGCGCGCCATCTCGAGTCGTACCTGTCGACATACTTCAGTCCAAACACGCACCTGACCGGTGAAGCGCTCGGACTTTTCTTTCTCGGAACAGTGCTGCCGGAGTTCAAAGCGGCAAAACGCTGGCAGGAGTTGGGCGCCACGATTCTCGTCGAACAACTGCCGCTTCACGTTCGTGGTGACGGCGTGTATTTCGAGCAGTCGAGCTACTACCACCGCTACACGACCGATTTTTATCTTCAGTTTCTGTTGCTCGCGCGCAGCAACAATTTCAGCCTTCCGAAACAAGTCGAACAAAATCTGCTGTTATTGCTAGACCATCTGATGTACATCACGCGGCCTGATGGGACAACGCCGTTGTTTGGCGACGATGATGGCGGGCGACTGGCTATGCTGGACGTTCGTGCGGCCAACGATTTCCGCGGCACGCTCGCCGTTGGAGCCGTGGTCTTTGAACGTGAAGATTATCGCTTCGTTGCGGATGACGCGGCCGAGGAACTGTTGTGGTTAACGGGTGTCGAGGGTCTTAGCAGGTTTGACGCGATTGTTCCTAAACAACCGGAAAAGACGTCCGTCGCCTTTGCTGAAGGCGGTTATTTCGTCATGCGCGACGGCTGGACGCGTGACGCAAATTATCTGCTGTTTGACTGCGGACCACACGGATCGCTGGCCTCCGGTCATGCTCACGCGGACGCCCTGGCGATCGACGTTTCGGCAAACGGCCGCACGGTTCTGGTCGATCCCGGCACGTATACCTACACCGGATCGCGCGAGTTGAGAGACTGGTTTCGCAGTTCCCATGCCCACAACACGGTAACCATCGACGACCAGTCGTCGTCCGAGCCGAATGGCCCGTTTTCGTGGAAAACAATCGCCGGTTGCACGCTGGAGAAATGGCGGAGCGAAGACCGGTTCGACTTCGTTTCCGCGCGGCACGACGGGTTCATGCGGCTGGCAGATCCGGTAACGGTCAAGCGCGAAATACTCTTTCTGAAACACGATTACTGGATCGTGCGCGACTCGGTCGCTGCCGCGGGCGAGCATAAGGTTAACGTGCGGTTTCACTTTGATTCGACGCTGGGAATCGAATCGGCCATCGAAATTCGAACCTTCGGAACTGACCATCCGATTGAGGAAAAAGGGTTTGTTTCGCACTGTTATGGAGAAAAGAGGGCGTCCACAGCCCTCAGTTTTGCCGCGACTTTGCAGGGCGGTGGCGATGTCGTCACTTTCCTGCTGCCGCCAAAACCCGGAACCGAATGGACGGTAACGGAGATCGAAGCGAAAGACGGGCGTGCATTTGAGGTCGGCGGGGCAAATTCACGGGATGTTGTTATCATTCCACGTTCAGGCGCCTGGGTGTGGACGAGAACCACGAGAACCGGGCAGGTCGTAGAGACCGTTTCCACCTGAATCCCCCTCGCTGACGCGGCCCAGAATTTTATGTGCGGAATTAACGGAATCGCGTTTTCTAACCAGTCAGGCCGTCAGATCGACGCGACTGTGCTCAAACGTATGCGTGACGTCATCACGCATCGCGGTCCCGACGACGAAGGCATTTTCGTCGATGGACCGGTGGGTTTGGGCCACCGACGTCTGAGCATCGTGGACGTTGCGTCCGGCCACCAGCCGATGGCGAACGAAGACGGTTCGCTGCACGTGACCTACAACGGCGAAATCTACAATCACAACGATTATCGCGAACCGCTGATCGCTCGCGGCCACGTTTTCAAAACACACTGCGACACCGAAGCGATCCTGCACCTTTACGCCGAGTATGGCGACGAGTGCGTCGATCGCCTGCGCGGGATGTTTGCGTTCGCGATCTGGGATCGAAACAGACGCGAACTGTTCATCGCGCGCGATCGTCTCGGCGTGAAGCCGCTTTACTACGTTCACACTGCGGACGGTTCGCTGTATTTCGCTTCCGAGATCAAAGCGCTGCTCGAAGCCCGCGCAGTGAAACCCGAATTAAACTTCCGCGCGTTTTCCGATTACCTCGCGAACCACGCAACATCGGGTGAAGAAACGCTGTTCGTCGGTGTGAAGCGCTTGCTGCCCGGTCACACCCTGCGTTGGCGCGACGGCGAACTCAAAATCAGAAAGTATTGGGACGTTAGTTTTGAAAAGCAGTCACAGGCCGGTCGCAGCGACGCGGACTACATCGCCGAATGGAGCGAACTGTTCAAGAAGTCAGTGCAGCTTCGGCTGATGGCTGACGTTCCGCTCGGCATGTTTCTGTCCGGCGGCATTGATTCGTCGGCGATCGCGGCGGTGATGAGCACGCTCGTCGACGAGCCAATCAAGACTTTCTCGGTCGCGTTTGCCGAACGCGAAGCTAACGAACTCGAATACGCGCGTCTCGTCGCACAGGCATATAAAACGGACCATCACGAGATAGTCGTGACTCCGGAACAGTTTTGGGCCAAGCTGCCCGATCTGGTCTGGCACGAGGACGAACCGCTCGCACATCCTTCCAGCGTTGCGCTCTACTTCGTTTCGCACCTCGCGTCGCAGCACGTGAAGGTCGTGTTGACGGGTGAGGGCAGCGACGAGTTGATGGCCGGTTACGCTCGTTATCGCAAAACGATTCTGAACCTCGCGATCGGCGAGCAGTATCATCGCATGGTGCCAAACGGCGTGCGCGATCTGGTGCGCAAGCAGTTCGCCGGCATGACCGGTTCGAAGCTGCGTTTGAAGCTCGGCCGCACGTTCCTGAATCTTTCGCCAGACATCGAGAGTATTTACTTCGACAACTTCGCCGTCTTTTCGCGTTCGTTGCAGCAGCAACTGCTGACACCCGGCGCGATGGACCGCATGGGAGCTATCGATCCCTACGCCGGCGTGCGCGATGTTTTACAAGACACTGACGCGCAATCGTTACTCGATCGATTGCTCTACGCTGACATCAAAACGTATCTGCACGAACTACTAATGAAGCAGGACCAGATGAGCATGGCTGCTTCAGTCGAAAGCCGCGTGCCCTTTCTCGATCACAAGCTGGTTGAGTTTACTTCGAGTCTGCCGGAGAGATTGAAACTGCGCGGCGGGACCACGAAGTACGTGTTGCGGCAGAGCATGAAAGGTGTTTTGCCGCCGGCGATTCTCGATCGACCGAAGATGGGTTTTCCAGTGCCGCTCGGTAAATGGTTTCGCGGCGCGTACGCGCCCGTGTTGGATGAATACGTTCTCAGCAGCCGCGCAAGCGAACGCGGAATCTTCAACGCAGATTTCGTACGCTCGCTTGTGGACCAACATCGGCGCGGGCTTGCGAATCACTCGGAACGGTTGTGGTCGCTGGTTAACCTGGAAATGTGGTTTCGCCGGTTCATCGACGGCGAAAACGCGAGTAGTCACCCCGACAGTCATTCGGAAACGGACGAAAGCATGTTGGCCGTAGCGAGGCCGTAGTAGCGATGATGAAAAAAACCAACGGGAACATGGGGGCAATTGATATGGGGATCATTGGAGGAACACTCGGATACCACTTGCTCCGGCAAATTAGTGCAGACGGCGAGACCGGTTATTGCGATGGCAGCGCCTACGACGGCGTGAGCAAAGTCGAAACCCTGCTCGGCGAAAGCATCTGGGAAGAAACCAAAAACAAGGTCGTCATCGACTTTGGTTGTGGCGACGGCGAAGACGCCGTGGACATCGCGAAGCGTAGTGCGCGGAAAGTTATCGGTGTCGACATTCTCGAACACTCGTTGGCAAGAGCGCGCAAGCGGGCTGCGGAATACGGTGTAACCGATCGTTGCACGTTCACTACCAAAACTGACGAGAAAGCTGACGTGATTTTATCGCTCGACGCTTTCGAGCATTTCGACGATCCGGCCGAGATCCTGCGCATCATGCGCCGGCTGCTGAAAGACGACGGCTGCGTGATCGCGGCCTTTGGACCAACGTGGTATCACCCGTTGGGCGGTCATCTTTTTTCGCCGTTTCCGTGGGCGCACCTGCTGTTCACCGAGCGGTCGTTGATTCGCTGGCGGTCGGATTTCAAGACGGATGGCGCGACGTGTTTTCGCGAAGTGGAAGGCGGTCTGAATCAGCTCACGATTAAACGTTTTCACTCGATCGTCGCTGAAAGCGATTTTAAGGTTGCACACTTCGAGCCGGTGCCGATACGGCAGCTAAAACCGATCGCCAACCGGTTGACGAGGGAGTTCACCACCGCGATCGTGCGTTGCAAACTGGTACCACGTTGACACGATTTACACGACTAACAAGACGTGTTTAAAAGCAGCAACGGTCACTCTTTTTGAAGTTGGTAAATCCTGTTAATTCTGAAAATCCTGTCTAAAACCTGGTGCGTATTCTCTGGCTCAAAACTGAATTGCTTCATCCGGTCGATAAGGGCGGGAAGATTCGCACTTACTACATGCTGAAAGAGCTGAAGCGCGAACATCACGTCACGTATCTGACGCTCGACGACGGTACGGCGACCGCGGACGAGCGCGCCAAAGCGACTGAGTATTGCCACGAACTCGTCTGCATCCCGCAGAGCCGCCGCGAAAAATTCACGCCCGGTTTTTACTTCGAACTGCTGTTAAACCTCGTGTCGCCGCGTCCTTACGCGATTAAGAAATACGAGTCGGCGGCGATGCTGCGCGAGATAACCGAGCTCGAACGTAAGAACGCGTTCGATCTGCTGGTCTGTGATTTTCTCGCGCCCGCCGCAAACGTTCCGCCGACGCTGAACACGCCGGCCGTGCTTTTTCAGCACAACGTGGAGGCGATGATCTGGAAACGTCACTACGAAGTTCAAACGAATCCGATCAAGAAGGCTTATCTGTACGGCCAGTGGCAAAAGATGCGCCGCTTTGAGAAGGAGATGTGCGGCAGGTTTGATTGCGTCATCGCGGTTTCGGCGGACGATCGCGATCAGATGAAAAGTGAGTATGGCGCACAATCCGTGTTCGACGTGCCGACGGGAGTTGATACTGAATTCTTCCGTCCGAGCGGTGCGATTGAAGCTTCAAAGCACGGCATCGTGTTCACTGGTTCGATGGACTGGCTCCCGAACGAAGACGGGATTCGTTACTTCATGCGCGAGATCATGCCGCTGATCAGGAAGAAATTGCCGGACGCCACGCTGACCGTCGTGGGCCGGAACCCGCCGTCGTCATTGGTTGATCTCAGCAAGGAAGATCGTTCACTGGTGATCACGGGACGTGTAGAAGACGTGCGGCCTTACATCGAAGGCGCTTCCGCTTACATCGTGCCGTTGCGTATCGGCGGTGGCACGCGGCTGAAGATCTTCGAAGCGATGGCGATGGAAAAGCCGGTCGTTTCGACCACGATCGGCGCTGAAGGATTGCCACTCACGAACGGGGTCGAACTGTTGCTGGCGGATGAGCCGGAAACGTTTAGCGATGCGGTAGTGAAAGTATTGAGTGATCCCGCATACGCGCACGAGTTGGGCCAGCGAGCGGCTGCGACCGTCCGGCAAAAACACGGCTGGCAACAAGTTACTCAAGATTTTATTGGCATTTGCAACAAAGCGAACCATCCACAGACGACACAGAAGTCTGTGCAATCTGTGGTTACTGGTTTGAGTCCCGAGGTCAAAAACTTTCAATGAAAATTAGCATTTTTGGCATTGGTTACGTCGGCTGTGTTTCCGCCGCGTGTTTCGCGCGTGCGGGACATGAAGTCGTCGGCGTCGACGTCAACCCTACCAAAGTTGAGATCATAAACAGCGGCGCGAGTCCGATCGTCGAGCCAGGTATCGGCGACTTGATTCGCGACATGGTTAAAGAAGGAAAACTGCGCGCCACGACGGATACCGCGAACGCGGTTAAGTCGACCGACGTTTCGCTGGTTTGTGTTGGTACGCCCAGTAAACCAAACGGCAGTCTTGACCTGGGCCACGTCGCGCGTGTGTGCGAGCAGATCGGCGCGGCGTTAGCGGACAAGACTTCACGGCACACGGTCGTGATTCGCAGCACGATGTTGCCGGGGAGTATCGAGAGTGTGGCACGTCCGGCGCTCGAATCGACGTCGGGAAAACAGGCTGGGAAAGATTTCGGTCTTTGCGTCAATCCGGAGTTTTTGCGTGAAGGCACGTCGTTGAAGGATTTCTACGCGCCGCCGTTTACGCTGATCGGCACGGATGATGAAGAAAGCGCGACGGTCGTGAGCGGCCTTTATGCCGGAATCGACGCGCCGATCTTTACCACTTCGACGAAGACGGCGGAGATGGTGAAGTATGTCTGCAACTGTTTCCACGCGCTGAAGGTGAGTTTTGCGAATGAGATCGGAAATATTTGCAAGGCGCTCGAGCTTGATAGTCATGAAGTGATGAACGTCTTTTGCGCGGATACGAAGCTCAATCTTTCGTCTTATTACTTGAAACCGGCGTTTGCTTTCGGCGGTTCGTGTTTGCCGAAAGATCTGCGCGCGGTGACGTACAAGGCGAAGGAGCTCGACGTCGAAGTGCCGCTGCTGACTGCGATCAGCATCACGAACCGGTTGCAGATCGAGCGTGCGCTGGAGATGGTTTTGCGCACTGGGAAAAAGCGGATCGGGATTTTGGGTTTTAGTTTTAAGGCGGGTACGGACGACCTGCG
>DATELP010000255.1:0-5539 GCA_035276425.1 Pyrinomonadaceae bacterium | reverse complement strand
TTTCTGATCGCGATCGAGCGCACGCATGGCGAACCGAAAGCGGAGCCGCCGCTGTTTGCTTTCGAAGGCGCGCAACGCGAGACCGGCGAACTGCTGGTTGAAGGAATCGGCGCGATGGAGTTGAAAGCGAAAGAGTCTGGTGGCTTGCGGCGTATGGACGTGCGTGAGGCAAACGCGATCACGAGATCGTTGTCGCACTTTCCGTTGCAGGCGGCGTTTCGTTACAACCGCCGCGCGGCTGACGCGCCCAAACTCGAACTCGAGTGGCAACAGTTTTCCGACGCGGATGTGCTTTCCGCTGTCGCAGAGCGCGCGACTGTGACAACGTTGACGAACGTCGAAGGCCGCTCGTTGACTGAAGTGACGCTGCGCATTCGCAATCATTCGCAGCCGTTCGTGAAAGTCGAACTGCCGCCGGGCTCGCAGCTTTTTACCGCCGAGGTTGCGGGTCAAACAGTGAAGCCGGTCGAAGGTACGGATGGTATTCGTGTGCCGTTGCTGCGCGCGGGTATGAATGCGTCGGGCGCGTACACGGTCTCGTTTGTTTACTTGAGCACGGGCACGCGGTTCGGCAAGAACGGATCGTACGACATGGGCCTGCCGCGTTTGGATGTGCCGATCAATTTGTTGACGTGGGAAGTTTCGCTGCCGGAACGATTGGATGTGAAACAGTTCGGCGGCAATGCGCTGTCAGCGGAAGTGTTTCCCGCGGCGGCGCAAAACTTCCTGGCCGACGAGGATGAGTTGACGGAAGTCGATAACCGGATGTGGACGCGCAACGATCTCAGCGTGTTGGAGCCCGGTGAGATCGGCGGCATTGTTGTAGATCCGGTTGGTGCGGTAGTGCCTAATGCGGAAGTAATAGTGCAAACACAATCAGGATCGAGCTTGAGCACGAGCACCGATAGCGAGGGTCGTTGGGTGATTGCCGGCTTATCGCCGGGACCAGTGAAGGTGCGGATCTCGGCTCCGGGTTTCCAGGCGCTGCAACAGGATTTTGACTACTCGGGTTCTCGCGCGGTGCGCATGGGAAGCACGCTGCAAGTGGGGACCGTAGCTGCAACCGTAACCGTCGCCGACATGAGCCTCGATGGTTTGGATCGCGAGAATCGTCGCATCGAGGAGATGGTGCGCAAGAACAAGTCCGACGAAGGCAGAGGCGAGGTGTTTCAGAACGCGCCTTCGCAGAACGTGATGAATTTACAACGCCGCGTCGCGGGAATTCTTCCGGTGCGCATCGAGGTGCCGCGCAGTGGTCGGTCCTATCGCTTCGTGCGCCCGCTGGTGATGGGTGAGGAGACGAAGATCACCTTCCAATACAAGTCGAAGTAGTACTTGAGGCGCTCTTATCTTTGCCACAAGAGGCACAAAAAAGCACAAGAAGCACAAGAAAGAAGGAGAAAAGAAGTAGCTGGCGCTCCTTCACTACCTTGTGCTTTTTGTGCTTCTTGTGCCTCTTTGTGGCTTTATTCCGCGGCGTACCAGAGGACTGCGAAGAAGTGAAAGGTCGTGCCTGCAATCACGAAGAGGTGCCAGATGAAATGACTGTAGCGCAGCCGGCGCGCGCCAAAGAATGCGAGGCCGCTCATATATGAGGCGCCGCCGGCTGCAATCAGCATAATTCCGGGCCCGGGAACGAGTTGCCAGATCGGCTTGATCGCTACAACGCAAAGCCAGCCCATCACGAGGTAAAGCACCATCGAGATCCACGAATGCCTTGTGCGCGGCATCGCCTTAACGATGATGCCCGTGATCGCCAGAACCCAGATGATCGCCAACAGTGTCCAGCCCCACGCGCCGCGTAACACACCAAGCATGAACGGAGTGTACGTGCCCGCGATGAGCAGAAAGATCGCGCTGTGATCGAATAGTCGGCAAAGCTGTTTGGTCTGTTCGTGGGCGATTGAGTGATAAAGCGTTGACGCGAGATAGAGCAGCACCATCGTCGCACCAAACACCGACGCACCCACCATAAAATGCGTACTGCCGACACGCATCGCGGAAACGATGAGTACCGGCAGTGCGACGAGCGCCAGGATCAGGCCAAGACCGTGGCTGATGCTGTTGGCAATCTCTTCGCCAGCGGAGAGTGTAGGGGTGCATTCACTCATGCCGCCGCATTGTACAACCAATTCGCGCGGTCAGGAATATTTACGGCAGCGCGGTGAAGCCGTTCAGCGGGTTGCCATAGAATGCGTCAGTTTTCCACGCCGTCTTATTCCACATGCCGTCCTGGTCGCCGATGATCTGCACCGGCACGATCACGATATCCGAGCCGAGCTTGTTTGAACTGGCAATGCCGTTGTCAAACTTCCCGCCGGGCTGAACGGTAAACTTGATCGATCGCGCGAGTTTGTTGTTCCAGAGCAGTTTGAACTCGTATTCGCCCGGGTTGTCGGCGAGCGTGAAGATCGGGCCAAACATGCCGGGCGCTTCGCCAGTCGTGTTGCTGCCTTTGATGTTTGGGAAATCACACTCGACGCGCGCCCACTTCGCTTTCTGCGGCACTGCATCTTCGACGTAGTGTGTCGTGTTGTTTTCGATCACGGCTTCGCAACCCGCTCGGCCGACTTCCGTTCCCTCGTACATCTTCTTGCCGACTTCCTTGCCCTGATAGAACAGGTGTGGATCGAACTTGTACGCATCGCCGCGCACCCAGAACGCCACGTGGAAGTCGGGCATTTTCCAGCCGTACACGTCGGCGGGTGTGAGATAGACGTAACCGATCGGCAGGTTCCAATCGTGGTCCACGAAGTAGACCCACTTGTTCGCGGCCTTTGGTCCAACCTCGTTCGAGTGCGCTTTGGCTACTTTCATCTTGCCGGTAAACATCGTCGTATCGGAGCCTTGTAGCTCGTTGCGCATCTTGATCGTGAAGCTCACCGGGCCGGTGTAAAGCGAGCCTTTGTCTTCGGGAATGTCGCGGCCGCCGCACTCGGTCTTCCACCAGTAACCTTTTTCGATGTTGTTGGTCGAGCAGTCAAACTTGACCCACGGACCGGTCGGCGTGCTGAACTCGACGTAAAGCTGGCTGCCACTCTCGATTGGTCCGTTGACGCGAAATTGCATCCGTGGCACCCAACTCCAGTTATCGTAGTTTCCTTTGTAGACGTTGAAAGTGAATGCGGTGATTTGGATCGAGTCTTTAGCGATGGTTGGCTGGTCTTGATTGTTCGCGGTGCTTGCGGACGTCTGCAAGCCGATGATCGCAAGCGCGATTATGAAGGCGCACGTCAGCCGGGTCTTATGTTTCAAGCAAAAACCTCCTGATTTGTGGTCCTGGTTCTGGGCAAAGCGTCCGGCAGTTTACTACGTGCGCGTGCGATTCGTTAAGGTTAGTTTTTGCAACGTAGGTTAATGTGGGTTCTGGCGCAAACGCCGAAGGCGTTAGCTAATTCCAGCCCAGGGTTGCTTCAACCCTGGGTTACAGAAAAAGAACCGAGACTTACGCTGAAAGCGTTGGCAAACTCGCGCGTTCAACTCGCTAACGCCTTCGGCGTTAGAACGTCATCTATGTTGGATTCCCAGGGTTGAAACAACCCTGGGCTGAAATTAGCCAACGCCTTCGGCGTGTTGCGCACAAACTCGAAGTTCATCGCGAAGACGGCGAGTAACAGAAACGAAGCGATGATGCGAATTCTCATGGTTTTGCTTTCGGCTCGGCGTAGAACACTTTGTTGACGATCTTCCACTCGTCGCCAACCTTCAACAGCGACATGTAATCGGTGAAAGTGACGGTTGGATACTCAAGAACAATTTTCGCGACGCCTGCATTGCCGGTGAGTTCCACGCTCTCGATTCGTCGCTTGCGCTGCGCTTCGTCCGCCGCGGGTTTGCCGTTGAAACGTGTAGCAAATTCTTCGGCGGTCAGATTGGTCAGCTTGCCGTCACGAAACGCCATCACCTTCGCTTCGGTATGAAACGCTTTGCGTATGAAATCGGGGTTGCCGGTGGCGTGGCCCTGGATGTAGTTCTCGAGCGGCACACGTGCCGCGGCAGCTTCCGACGCTTCGACTGAAGCCGAGTAAATCGGGATGCTCAACAATCCGACGCCGAAGACAACTGCAAATAGTACGACCAATTTCTTCATTACCGCCTCCATTGCTCTGACTGGTTTGGACCGAAAGTTTACTATGAGGAACGGATATTAGTACGACGCGAAGTGCTATTTGTTCAGTTACTATCGACCGCATGTTGACCGCCTGGCTCAAAACGTTCGTCCAGAACGTGTTCGCTCCACGCGACCGGATGCAGTCGACGTTTGCGCCGTTCTACAGCGAGAACCGCTGGGGCGATGCGGAGTCTGTGTCAGGTCCGGGATCGAGTCTCGAACGCACAGCGAAACTCCGCAGTGACCTACCGGCTCTGCTCGAAGACATCGGCGCGCGAACGCTGCTCGATGCTCCGTGCGGCGACTTCAACTGGATGAAGCACACGACACTTAGTCTCGACCAATACATCGGCGCGGACGTCATTCCCGAGCTCGTCGCACGCAATCAAAACCTCTACGGTAACGAGCGGACGCGTTTCGAGTTGCTTGACTTAACACGCGACAAACTGCCACGCGTGGACGTGAGTCTGTGCCGCGACTGCTTCATTCACTTCTCGAACCGGGACGTTGCGGGCGCAATCAAGAACTTCAAACGCAGCGGATCGACTTTTCTCCTGACAAACACTTATCCAGACTGGACCGCCAACAAGAACATTCGCACCGGTGACTTTCGTTACATCAATTTGCTGGCGTCGCCGTTCAACTTCCCACCGCCGCTGAAGCAGATCGAGGAGAAACTTCCACACGAACGAGCCGAGTTCTTCGGCAAAACACTCGCACTCTGGAAGCTTTCGGATCTTTAAGGCCGAGGCCACAAAGAGGCACAAGAAGCACAAAAGGCACAAGAAATATTAGTGAGTAGAAATCATTGTTTTCTACTGAATTGCTCTCTTGTGCCTCTTGTGCTTCTTGTGCCTTTTTGCGGCTAGAGCTTGCGGGCGAGTGAACGGAAGAGTGAACCAACAAGCGGAAGGTTAACGAGTCGTTGACGTAGGCGAAAGGTTTGCGAGTTCAGAAGAACGTTGCGCTGTTGTTCGAGATGTAGCGCCAGTTGTTGTAGATAAACTGCTTCCGCACGCGCCTCGGCGTCACTGTCGCGCGCAGTAACTTCAAACTCGCTGACGACATCTTCGTAAAGCGCCAGAATCTGATCGATCGCCGCCTCGCGTCCGGCGCCGTCACGAATGCGTCGCGACACTTCCGTCGCATCAGCGGCATCGTAACGCGCGATCTCTTTCTCCAGCACATCCGGATGTACGTTTCCCTGCAACGTACGCACACCAAAGTTCAGACGCCGAAGCTGGTCCACCTCGCCGCTCGTCACCATTGGTCCAACACCAACCGTGTCGCAAAGAACCACCGCCGATCCAACCGCCAGCGCCTCCAGCGCGCATCGCGCCTTGGCGAAGACGATGTCGTATTGGCCCAACACATCCTGCGGCCGCGTGACGATACTGCCTGCTTCCGCACCGATCACATCGAGCGTTA
>DATELP010000254.1:0-13929 GCA_035276425.1 Pyrinomonadaceae bacterium | reverse complement strand
CCGTATAAATCATCACGACAAAGATCACCGCGAGCATCAGCGCCGTGCCCAGGTCAGGTTCGATCACGACCAGTCCCGCGAGAAATGCCGTGATTGCGCCGCACGGAATGAACGTGCGCCACAAGTCGCCTTCTTCACCCGCACGTTTCTCGAGGAAGTAAGCGAGAAAAATTATCAGCGCAACTTTCGAGACTTCCGACGGTTGCAACGAAACGCCGGGAAGTTTGATCCAGCGATGCGCGCCATTGCTGCTGCTGAAACCAAACACGGCGAAGAGCGCGAGAATCGTCACCAGCAACAAACCGTAAACAATGTGACGCCGCTTCAGTTGTTGATAATTGAACTGCATCATCAACAGCATGACGCCGAAACCGATCGCCACCCACACGCCCTGCTTCAGCACGTAGAAAAACTGATTGCCGTTTTCCCGCGCGGCCATCACGGCTGACGCGCTGTAGACCATCACCACGCCGAAGAGCGCGAGGCCGATGGTCGCCGCGAAGAGCCATTTGTCCGGAGCTAGTTTGCGTGCCATTTATTATGTTTACGATCAGGCTTTCAGATCCGCGACATCCCCTTTAAAAACTTTCCCGCGGTGTTCGAAGCTCTCGAACATATCGAAACTCGCACACGCGGGAGCCAGCAAAACCACGTCACCATTTTCCGCAGCCGCAAACGATTTCGCGACTGCGTCTTTCATGTCGCCCGCGCGTTCGCACGATGCGTATTCGCCCAGTTCATTCGCGATCGTCTCGGCGTCTTCTCCGATCAGCACGAGCTTCCGCACTTTGTCGCGCACCAGCGGCGCCAGCGGCGCATACGGAGCTTTCTTTCCTTTGCCGCCGAGAATCAAAACAACCTGGCCCGCGTCGTTCGCAAACGCTTCGAGCGCTTTCAACGTGGCGTCAACACTCGTCGCTTTTGAATCGTTGTAAAACCTGACGCCTGCGATTTCGTCGACAAACTCGAGCCGGTGCTCGACCGGATTGAAGTTCTTCACGGTCTCGCGCATGGATTCAACGTGGGCGCCGGCCGCGATTCCCACCGCCAACGCCGCAGCTACGTTCTCGACGTTATGCAATCCGCGCAGTTTCATCTCTTTAATCTGTGTCAAAACTTGTCCGCCGAAAACCAACTCGTCACCGCGAAGAAAAACTCCTCGTTCCAGTTCCTGTCTGACGCTGAAGGTCATCACTCTCGCTCGCAACCCACTCGCCCACGACGAAACAGTTTCGTCATCCGCATTCAGCACCGCTACATCATCTTCCGTTTGGTTCATGAAGATGCGGTGCTTCGCTGCTGCGTAATCGTTGAACGTTTCGTACCGATCCATGTGGTTCGGTGTGACATTCAACACGACCGCGATCGACGGACGAAACGTTTTGATCGTCTCCAACTGAAAACTCGACAACTCAACAACTGTCCAACCGTCGTCTTGCGAACTCTCAACCATCGAGATCAGCGCGCGGCCAATGTTGCCGCCGACCTGCACCTTGAATCCCGCATCACGCAACAACTCGCCGATCAGCGACGTCGTCGTCGTTTTGCCGTTGCTTCCGGTGATCGCAACGATTCGTCCTTTCAAAAAACGTGCGGCGAGTTCCACTTCGCCGATGACTTCCGCGCCCGCTCGTTCCGCATAACGAATCGGAATGATCGTCGCCGGAACACCCGGACTCACCACGACCAGTTCGATCTGGTCCAACAACCACATCGGCGCTTCGCCCGGCAACAAGCCAACGCCGATTTCTTTCAACGCCAACGCTTCCGTCGACCACTGCTCGCTCGGCTTCTGATCGTTGAGCGCCACAATTGCGCCGCGTTCCACCAGAAACCTCGCCGCGGCAATCCCGCTACGCGCCGCCCCGATTATCAAAACCTTTTTGCCACGAAGAGGCACAAAAGAATTCACCTCACTACTCATCTCTTTTTGTGCCTCTTTGTGGCTCCTATCTAAGTTTCAACGTCGACAGACTCAACAACGCAAACAGAATCGCGAGGATCAAGAACCGAAACACGATCTTCGACTCCTTCCAATCCTGCATTTCAAAGTGGTGGTGCAACGGCGTCATCTTGAACAATCGCCGCCCAACGCCGGTCGTGCGCTTCGTCATCTTGAACACGCTCACTTGCAACATCACCGACACCGCTTCGATCACAAACACACCGCCCACCATCAACAACATGAACTCCTGTTTGGTGAGCACTGCGACGGTCCCCATCGCGCCGCCGATCGCCAAACTTCCCACGTCGCCCATGAACACCTGCGCGGGCGGCGCGTTGTACCAGAGAAACCCGAGACTCGCCCCAACCATCGAGCCGCAAAAGACGGTCAACTCAGCGGCTTCGGGCCGGTGAGCGATTTCCAAATAGCCAGCCCAACGCGCGTCGCTGCTGATATAAGTGAAGCCGGTCAACGCGCCCATTGCGATGACCGTCACGCTGATCGCCAGCCCGTCCAGTCCGTCAGTCAAGTTCACCGCATTCGAAGATCCCAACAGCACGACCGCGATCAAAACCAAATACAGGTACGGCCCGATGAAAGTCTTGTCCGGATTGGTGGCCGTCGTTTTGAAAAAAGGAATACTGACGGTCCACGAATATTCCGTGCCGCCGGTGAACTTCGTTGCCATAAAGAGCACGGCCCAAACACCGACCGCCACGAGCAACTGCGCCAGCAACTTTTGCCGGCCCTTCAAACCGAGACTTCGCTGCTTCGCCATCTTCGAATAGTCGTCGACAAAACCGATCAATCCGAAGAGCAACGTCGCAATCATCGCGGTCCAGGCATATACGCTTGACCACTTCGCCCACAACAACGTCGAGATCAAAACGGAACCAACGATCAGCACACCGCCCATCGTCGGCGTACCACGTTTGACCATGTGTCCCTGCGGGCCTTCTTCGCGAATCTGCTGGCCCACGTTCAATCTTCTCAACCACTCGATCAGCTTGCCGCCAAAGATGAGGGAGATGAGCAACGCCGTGATCGTCGCGTACGCAGTGCGAAACGTGACGTACTGAAAAACGTTGAGGGCCTTTACGAGATACCAATCCTTATCTTTGAAGTGAGTGAAGAGCAGTTCGTAAAGAAGGTAGTAGATCATCTCAGCTCTGTTTAGAGTTCAAGCTTTAGCTTGCCTGTTGCAAAACCAGCCTAAAGGCTGAACTCAGAACCAACGTCCTCTCCCGCGAGTGGAAACCGTTCCTTCAACGCATTGATTACTTTCTCCGTCGCGACACCGCGCGATCCCTTAACTAAAACAAGATCGCCCTCTTTAACTTCACTCACAACCGCAACAGCGGCCTCTTCGGACGAGTTAAAAAATCGAACCTCCAAGAGTCCCGCTTCTTGTGCTCCCTTTATGATCTCTTTCGCCAGGCCACGCACTCCCCAAAGCACATTCACGCCGGTCTCCGCTATCTCGCGTCCGGCAGCGCGGTGCAATGACGCTTCATCCGGACCGAGTTCCAGCATCTCCCCGGCGATCACCAACAAACGTTTGCGGCCCTCACGGGCTTCAGCCATCGTCCGCACCATGTTCAGCAACGAACGCGGATTCGAGTTATACGAGTCGTCGATAACCGTGAACCCGGCTGCGAAATCTACAATCTCACCACGCATCTTCGGCGGTCGCGCCGTCCCCAACGCGTTCGCGATCTCCTGCGCCGACAACCCAAACGCAACGCCAACCGTGGCCGCCGCCAGCGCGTTACTCAAATTGTGATGACCACTCATCGACAACTCCGTGCGCGCTTCACCATCAGGCGTCAACAAACGAAACTTAACTTTGCCCAAATGGCTCGTGTCGATATCCACTGCCGAAACATCGGCTCGATTGGTAATTCCGAACGTCAACGTTTTGCCCGCGTGTTTCTCGCGCATCTTCATGACTAACGCGTCATCCGCGTTCAAGATGGCCGTTCCACTCGGTTTCAAACCCTCGATCAGTTCTGCTTTCGCCGCCGCAATGTTCTCGATCGTGCCGAGATACTCGAGATGAACCGGCGCGACCATCAACTCAACACCGACGTCAGGCGGTGTGATGCGGGTCAGCCGCTGGATCTCATGTGTCGGCGACGACATGCCCATTTCCAAAACCGCGAGATCGAATTGATCGGGCGTATTGCCTTCACTGACCATGCGCAATACCGACAACGGCAGACCGAGACCATTGTTGTAGTTGCGTTCACTCTTCAACACGCGATGACCCGCCGACTTCAGCACATGCGCGGTTAACTCTTTCGCCGTCGTCTTGCCCGCACTGCCTGTGATCCCGACAACGGGTTTGTTCCACGCTTCGTAAACGCGATGCGCAAGCTGTTGCAACGCGGCGATCGCGTCTTCAACCACCACAAGTCGATCGCGCATCGCTTCCAATTCCGGATCGCCGTTGATGCGATCCGCGCGCGCAACTGCCGCGATCGCTCCTCGTTTGAATGCTTCACCAATAAAACGATGTGCATCGACAAACTCGCCGTTGAAACCGGCGCGGGTGTAATCCTTCTGCGACAGCGCGAAAAAGACTTCACCCGCGCCGACAGAACGCGAGTCAATCGAAAAGCCAGTAATCTGATTGTCAAACATCGGGGCGGTGAAATTCGTCGTTTCCGCGCCCATCAAAACTGCTGCCTCTCGAACGTTCACGTGATTACGGCCTCTTCTCGCTCCTCTAGCAGCGCCGTTGCAAACTCGTGCGACGGCTCATCCATATCGTATTTGGGGGAACGATGTTGCCGGAAGGTTGAATGCTGACTGCGTAGTCGTCGTCTGCAATCAGCAATGCCGTAGTGTACGTCATTTTCCGGCATCTCTTCATCTGCACCTGGGACCGCGGGCGGCTCGCCCGCAAGGTTACGAAACAAGTGCTGCCGTGGGTTGCGGGCGAGCCGCCCGCGCTCCCTCGAAGAGACGGAGTTCATTGAGATCTCCCGAAATCCACGTAAATCGTCTGACCTGTATTCACTTCACTGCCGGCGGCTGGGTCTTGTTTGTAAACTCTTCCCTCACCGCGCGCTTTGAGCTGCAACCCGAGTTGCGAAGCCGTTCGCGCCACATCACGTACACTGCGCCCGCGCAGATCCGGCATCAACATCGCCTTGCGCGTTCCTACAGCGTAAACAACTTCGCCGCCGCGGCCCCCGTTGCTATCCACGGTCGGCAACGTGGCTTTCCGCTCTTCCTCAGCGCGCGCTTGTTCTTCGCGAAGTTTCTCCGCGCGTTCCGGATTCTCGTCGGCTTGCGCCACCAGTTCCGGAGTCGACTTCGTTTCGATGTCCGGCATCACGCCGAGAATCGGCAGGATCTGTTCCGCAACTTCACGAAAGATCGGCGCGGCAACATCGCCACCGTGATACGCGCCCGCGGGTTCGTCGATCACCACGATGATCACGACCTGCGGATTCGAAACCGGCGCAAAACCGACAAACGACGCGACAAACTTCGTTGCCGAGTACGCGCGCGTCTTCGGATCGATCTTTTGCGCGGTTCCGGTTTTTCCGGCCGCTGAATAACCATCCAACTGCGCCGCCTTCGCGGTGCCGCGCAACGTCACGCCTTCGAGCATCCCACGCAACGCGATCGCGACTTCGGAACTGATCACACGCCGCTGCTCCGGCTGCGGCTGGTAAACAACCGCGCCCGCTTCGTTGCGAACTTCGCGAATGATGTGCGGCGCGATTCGCACGCCGTTGTTCGCGAGTGCGCCAAACGCCGCGACCATCTGCACCGGCGTCACGCCGATCTCCTGACCGATCGCGATCGATCCGATCGACGACGGCTGCCAACGCTGAACCTTGCGCAAGATGCCGGCGGTTTCGCCCGGTAACTCGATCCCGGTTTTCGATCCAAAGCCGTAGCGCGTGATGTAGTCGTACATCGACTCGTCGCCAACGCGCATTCCAAGTTTTATCGCGGCCACGTTGCTCGACTTCGCGAGTGCTTCGGACATCGTTAACGTGCCGAACGGTTTGTGATCGTGGACCACGCGTCCGGCGACTGTGATCGCGCCCATCTGGCAGTCGATATGGTCGTCGACTCGCGCGAGTTTCTTTTCCAGCGCCGCCGAGAACGCGACGACTTTGAACGTCGAACCGGGTTCGTAGATGTTTTGCAACGCCCAGTTCGATCGTGTCGCAGCAGACGACGCGTCCACTTGATTCGGATCGAAAGTCGGCGCGTTCGCGAGCGCGAGAATTTCGCCACTGCGCGGATCGAGCACGATCACTGTTCCCGATTTCGCGCGCGAGTTCCCGACCGCGGCGTTCAGCGCCTGTTCCGCCTGGTACTGAATTGACTGATCGATCGTCAGTACAACTGTCTGCCCGGGCTTCGAAGCGATCTCATAACTCTCGTACGGTTTGCCGGTCGCGTCCTTCTCAACAAGCACCTGGCCGGGTTCGCCCGCGATCTTCGAATTGAAAGAACGTTCCAAACCGCCAAGACCGTCGCCGTCGAGTCCGACGTAACCGAGCACGTGCGCGGCGAGTGGTCCATTCGGGTAGTAGCGCTTCGGTTCGAGCACTGACTGCAAACCCGGCAGCTTCATCTCGACGAGCTTGTTGCCAACTTCTGCGTCGAGGCGCCGAGCGATCCAGATAAACCTGCGGTTCGCGTTTTGTGCTTCGCGAAACTCAGCGATCAGATCTTTAAATTTAAGACCGAGCGACTGCGAGAGTTGCTGCGCCGTACACTCGAGCTGTCCCTCGTCGAGATCGCCGGGATCGAGAAACAGTGAAACCGTTTGCACGCTGCGCGCGAGCTGACGGCCCTGGCGATCGAGCAGTTCGCCACGCTGCGGACTGGTTTCGATCGCGTTCTGTTGTTGTTGACGCGCGCGGCTGGCGAGTCCTTCGTGTTGGGAAAACTGAAGGTAGACGAGCCGCGCGCAGACGATCAGCATCCAAAAGCCAATAAAAGCCGCGACAAAAAGCGCGCGGCTTAGGGACACGTCAGGTCTGGATTTGGGGATAACCGCCACGGATTTTGCACCCCGATTTCACGGATTGGCGTTCATCCGTGTCACCTGTGATTAAGTGTCGTAATTTGACCGGGCCTCGCCGGTTTAAGTCCCAAGCGCCGAGCGGCGGGCTCCAGCTTGTCAGGCGCCGTCACACGTTCTTTATCGAGAGCGAGTCGCTGATTTTCTTCCAACAGTCTCTTGCGCTCACTACGGAGCTGCTCGCTCTGATAACCGTATTGGACGGCTGCGAAGTGTTGCTTGGCGGCAAAAACAAAACCACCCGCCAGGACCAAACCGCAGAACAACAGCAGCGCCAAACGGGAGAGCGCTGTCGTGTCGCGTGTGCGGCGAACCTTCGCGTTAAGCTGGTGCTCGGGAAAACGTTTCATAGCCTGCTACCCCTTGTTAGAAAGTCGGGAGTTTTCGGTCTCGTACAACATCGCGCGGCGTCACTGGGAGACGAGTTTGCGAGCTGCTCGTAATTTCGCGCTGCGTGCTCGCGGGTTCTCTTCGATCTCGCGATCACCTGGCGCCACCGGACGGCGAGTTAAAACTTCAACTACTTCTCGCGCGCCGCACGAACAAACCGGCAAACGTGGCGGACATTGACACTGGCCCGATAACCGTCGCAATTCCTGCTTGAGGATCCGATCCTCGAGCGAGTGGAAACTGATTCCCACAAAGCGGCCATCGGGTGCTAAAAGATCGACTGCTAGTTCAACAAAACTACCTAACCCTTCGAGCTCGTTATTAACGGCGATGCGCAACGCCTGGAACGTGCGCGTTGCCGGATGAATTTGGTGCCGTTTACTGCCACCACCAACAGCCGACGCAACGAGATCGGCCAGCTCTTTAGTGGTCGTTACCGGCGTTCCTTGTTCACGTCTTTCGACGATGCGACGAGCAATGCGCCGGGAGAATCGCTCTTCGCCGAATTCAAAAATGATTCTGGCAATTTCCGATTCGGGAAGTTGCTGAAGAAGATCGGCTGCGGTAGCGCCGCTCGTCGGGTCCATGCGCATGTCCAACGGAGCGTCGAACCGAAAACTGAAACCACGTTCGGGGGAATCGAACTGGAGTGATGAAACGCCGAGGTCGACGAGAATTCCGTCGGGATCGCGTTCGCCTGCGCGACTCAACACGTCAGCCAGTTCGCGAAAGTTGGCTTGGTAAGTGCGAAATCTTTCGCCGAAGGAAGCGAGTCGTTGTTGCGCATAAGCAAGTGCGGCGGGATCGAGGTCCATCCCGACGACGCGAGTACGCTCGGAGGAATTCAGAATCGCTTCGCTGTGTCCGCCAAGTCCAACCGTGCAGTCAACAAAGAGACCTCCTCGTTCAGGAACGAGGAACTTCAGAGTCTCTTTAAGCAGCACGGGGCGATGGGGCGCACCTCTGCCCCCCAAAGGCGCAGCCATCACCACCGCCCCGTGATCTCGTTCAAAGACCTTGTGCTTGTGCTTTGTTCTTTGTCCTTTGTGCTTAGTCACTCCTTAATTGTTACAAAGCACTAAGAACAAAGTACAAAGCTCAAACTTTAAATCCCAAGTCTCGCGATTGCTGCTTCGTCTTCCTCGGTATAAGGATCGGCAAGCATGCGGGCTCGGAACTTGTCGAGTTCCCAAACTTCCAAATACGTCAGGTACCCAAGGACTGCTACATCGCCGAGCACTTCCGCGCTCTTCCGAAGCAACGGGTGAATCAGCAAGCGTCCCTGGTTATCGAGCGTCGCCTGATGACCGTAATAGTTCGTTCTATCAAGGAACTTCCGGCGTGCCGGGTCCATCGAGGGCAGTAGTGAAAGTCGTTGTTCGATCGACTCCCACTCCGGCAGCGGATAAATCCGCACGCAATCACCGTTAAGACTCGTGATATAAAACTCTTTGCCGTGCTTCTCTTCCATCAGGCGCCGGAACTCGGTCGGCACTTTAAGACGACCTTTGACATCGATCCGCGCCGTGTAGTTTCCTCGCAGCATCGTTCATCGCCTGACGAGAGAGCATTGGTGGGTGGCCTACAGGAAAAGTGTTGCTAATGATCGGGTTGCTACGAGGTTGGACCCACTTCCGACCACTTTTGACCACCCGAGTTCGGATACTACGCTGCACGTCAGACCCTGTCAATACAGTGTTCTGCTTGAAATGATCGCCTTTTGTGCGCCTTTTTGAGCCACGGATTACACGGAAACCACGGATCGGCTATAGTGACCCACCGACAAGATGACTTCCATCCTACTGTTTGGGTTGCTGGCCGCAGGCGCTAACGTCATAGGTGGCCTGGTTCTGGTGAAGTCGGGAGTTCACCGGCTGGGCGAACGCTTTTTGAAGTATCTCGTCGCGCTCGGCGCGGGGTTCATGCTCGCCGCGATCTTTATCGAGATTCTTCCCGAGAGTATCAACATCTGGACCAGCACCGCACGCGGCAGTTCAGCCTCGGATGCCGTGCTCGGCGCGATGACGCTTTTGCTGGCCGGCTACCTGCTCATTCAACTCGTCGAACACACGATCGCACCCCACTTTCACTTCGGCGCCGAAACGCATCCGGAGTCGTTCATGCGCCCGTCCGCTGCGTACACAGCCGTCGGCGGACTCTGGATTCACACGTTCTTCGACGGCGTCTCGATCGCGTCCGCTTTTCTCGTCAACTTCAAAGTCGGACTACTCGTGTTTATCGCGATTCTGTTGCACAAGATGCCGGAAGGTTTCACGGTCGCGTCGATCATGCTCGCCGCCGGACGCTCGACAAAAACAGCTTTGATCGCGACCGCCGCTATCGGCGCCGCGACGCTAATCGGCGTGATCGCGGTCGCGCTACTTGACGCGCGCATGAGTGATGCGGTTGGATATGCGCTACCCTTCTCTGCCGGCGTAACCCTCTACGTTGCAGCGAGCGACCTGATCCCCGAAGTGAATCATAAAGAAGAACGAAACCCCGTGGTCTCGATTGTCGTTTTTGTTGGAGTTGCGCTCTTCTACCTGTTACACAAGGTGATAGAGGGTTAACCAGGGGCGAAAAGTTAGTAATTGTATCGACGTTTGAAAAATTCACACTGGCGACCAGGCTTCGGCCTGTTGGCTTTGCTTTTTCTGTTATCCGCGGCGCTACTGCCCGGAGTCCACGCGCAGACTCCGCCACAATCTCCTGTTCCCCTTCCGGTTCCGTTTACTCCCATCGTCGACAACGCGAACGTCATCGACGCTGACACGCGCAGCAAACTCGAAGCGATCTTTCTCAACCTGAGAGAACGCGCGCAGATCGAGTACTCAGTGCTCACCGTTGATTCAACCAACGGCCAGGACATTTTCGATTTTTCGATGGCCGTCGCGCGCGGTTGGGGCATTGAACCGAAAGGCGGCGAGAAAACCAGTTTCTTTCTGGTGGTCGCGATTCAGGATCGCAAGTACCAAACTCTAGTGAGCGATCATCTTGAAGGCGATCTGCCCGATGGCGTCGTGGGTCAGATTCAGCGCGAACGTCTCGTGCCCGCGTTCAAGCAACGAAACTACAGCAAGGGAATTTACGACACCATTCAGGCTTACGTCGCAACACTCGCGGCGAAGCGCGGGTTTAGTGTCGACGGCGTCGATCAACGTTACGCATACAGACAACGAGCAGAACGCGACACCGGCTTCGAGCCGAAATCGCGAGCCGGTGTCGGCACGATCTGTTGCGGCGCACTCGTCATCATATTCATTTTGTTTTTGGTCTCGCGCGGCGGTGGCGGTCGCAGAGGTGGCCGTGGTGGTTGGGGCGGTGGCGGCGGCTTGTGGCAAGGACTGTTGCTCGCAAACCTGCTGAGTGGAATGGGCAGCAGCGGCCGTTCGAGCAGCGGCTGGGGCGGAGGCTTCGGCGGTGGTGGCGGATTCGGCGGCGGCGGTGGTTTTGGAGGAGGCTTTGGCGGCGGCGGTGGTGGCGGCGGAAGTTTCGGTGGAGGAGGTGCGGGCGGTAGCTGGTAGCTCCAGCTTTCGCACTACACAAAAATGCGATGGTTAAGACAGTAGTTCAGCAAGCTCTCAACGGACTGGTTGAGGATCTGCGCGCGACGCACGGCGAGAATCTGGCGTCTGTCGTTCTCTATGGTTCGGCAGCGGCGGGTGACGACACGGAGTTGCAGTCAGACTACAACCTGCTCATCGCGCTCAATCGCATCACGCCGGAAGATCTGCGACAGGCGCAGGCGCCGATGCGCGAGTGGCAACGTTTGGGCCATCAACTGCCGGTGTATTTCACGGTGGAAGAACTCTCGGATGCAGCCGACGTGTTTCCGATCGAGTTTCATCAGATGGCGAAGGCGCGCGTCGTTCTTTACGGTCACGATCCGTTTGAGTATGCGCAACTTTCGGATGCGAACCTGCGTCACCAGGCGGAGTACGAACTGCGCAGCAAATTGATCCAGCTTCGTCGTCATTACATTCCGGCGTCCATCTCGATCGAGAAGTTGTCGGATCTGATGAGCGAGAGTTTGTCGACGTTTGCGGCGCTGTTTCGCGCGGTATTGTTGTTGCACGGACAGCAAGCGCCGGTCGCAAAGGCTGACGTCGTGCGCGCGACTGCGAAGTTGTTGAAGCTCGACGTGACGCCGTTTGAAAGAATTTTTCAATTCCGCACCGGCGGCAGATTGCCGGGCTCGGAAAAGGACGCGAACGAACTTTTTGCCGCTTACATGTATCAGATCGAACAAGTGGTGGAAGCAGTTGATGAATTGGAACGGAGGGGGAACTAACTATGAAGACGAGAAAATTCTTGCTTCTTTTGGCGGTGGGTGTGATTGCGCTGAGTGCGAGCGGTTGCGGTTACAACACGCTCACAACGAAGCAACAGAATGTGAAAGGAAAGTGGGCCAACATTGAGACGCAGTTGCAACGTCGCGCGGATCTCATAAACAACCTGGTCGAGTCAGCGAAGCTGGCGGGCATTCAGGAGCAGGAAGTTTTCGGCCGGATCGCGGATGCGCGTTCGCGATTGTTGAATGCCACGAGCCAGGCGCCGCAGGGTGAAGGTGGCGACAAGTCGCCCGAACAGAAGCAGGCTGTGATCGATGCGGCGAACAGTTTCGGCGGCACTGTCGGACGTCTGCTGGTGTTGCAGGAGAATTATCCGGTGTTGAAGTCGAACGAAAACTTCTTGAAGTTGCAGGACGAAGTAGCCGGCACGGAGAATCGCATCGCAACGGCGCGCAAGGACTACAACGATGCGACGCAGGACTACAACACTACGCGCGCGCGTTTTCCGACGGTGATTTCAGCGAAGTTGTTTGGATTTAAAGAGGAGCCGTACTTCAAGGCCGAGGAAGGCGCGTCGCAACCGCCGACAATCAACTCCAACTCGTTGCGTAACCCGACGAAATAAAAACTAGAATCCCCTCGAACTGCACATCGCACAGTGATCGCAAGGCTTGCCGCCGGGCTCCAGGCTGCAAGCCTTTTCACTTTGGAAAAAATCGACCAACTCCGATACCGTGGCCTCTTCAACACCGAAACGATCAGCGCTCGGGTGAACGGCGTTCACGCCGCTGAGCCACGGTGATTGCACCCGCGGCGGTGCTGTTGGACCACTGGAACCAACTTTCGACTCGATCTGTATTAATCGGTTTTGTAGTTCATTCAGCGTCGCACGCATTGCCGCCAGCTCCGAGCCAATATCCGTGGTTTTGGCCGGTGCAGCAGTGGCGCCAACGCGCCTTGCGATCCGCTCCGCTATTTCTCTCGCCTGGTCAGCACTCATAACAGATCAATCCGATCTACCACTCCAACAATCGCGGAATCGATCGCCGCGCCCGCTTCGCCAGTCGCCGCCGTCGATGCGCCCCAACCTTCCTGCACGATCAGCACCGTGTCGCCAACACCCGAATCAACTGAATCCAGCGCCAGCACCGAATAACTCGTCTCCTCACCTTCCGGCGTGATCTGCTGGCACAACATCACGCGCGCGCTGTCGTAACGACGGTTCTTCTGCGTCGCCACAACATTCCCGATGACACGAGCAAGGAGCATCCTTAACGTCTCACGTGATCCTCAGAATCGACAATGCCCACGATCGTGCAATCAGTCGGCGTGTCTTCGCGTTTGAAAGGAAAACTCGCTTCCTTACCACGACACCAAAAAACTAACTCGCCAACGCCAGCGCCAACCGAATCGACAGCCACCATTGGCTTTCCACTCGGCTCGAGATTCCTGTCTACTGTTTGCACAACCAACAGCTTTCGGCCTTGCAGCGAATCGTTCTTCACCGTGGCCACGACTGTTCCGATAACGCGCGCGAGTTGCATCTTTTTTGTGCTTTGATCTTTGTACTTTGTTCTTCGTACCCAACAGCGAAGCGTGTCGCAAGCGCACAAAGTACAAAGCTCTAAGTACAAAGATCAGGTTTGTACGTCAACAGTATCAATAACACCGACAATCGCCGCATCCACCGGCACGTCTTTCATTCCCTGCGCGAGGCGCGCACTCGAACCCGCAACGACCAGCACGCGTTCGTGAAAACCAGCGCCGACCGTATCAACCGCCACGACGTAACCAGTCGTGTCGCTGCCGTCGACATTGATCGGCCTGACAATCAGTAGTTTTTTTCCCTGTAACCGTTCGTCCTTTTGCGTGGACACAACGGAGCCGAGGATGCGAGCGATGATCATGCCTGTTTAGTGAAGGCCGATTGGAAGATTCTCGTCAACACTGCCATGCGGACGCGGAATCACGTGTACGCTGACCAGTTCGCCAACGCGTCGCGCGGCCGCGGCGCCCGCGTCGGTCGCGGCTTTCACCGCCGCCACGTCGCCGCGCACGATCGCGGTGACGTAGCCGGCCCCAATCTTCTCCCAGCCGACGAGCGTGACGTTCGCGGCTTTGACCATCGCATCCGCGGCCTCGATCATCGCGACGAGTCCTTTAGTTTCAACCATTCCGAGTGCTTCCTGCATTAAGCTGCTCCTCTAATTATTTGACTTCAATCTGTGTTTATTTGTGGCCGTTTA
>DATELP010000253.1:0-45380 GCA_035276425.1 Pyrinomonadaceae bacterium | reverse complement strand
GCGATACTCGTCTTTGTAATCCTTCGGATTGAACTCGCCCTTGAGCATCTCGACGAGCTGCTTCGCCATGTTCAACTCTTTTGCCGTTGGCGCCGCGCCGGCAGGCTTTGTCAGTTGATCCGCGATGATGACTTCAGCAGCGTCGCGCAATGTGAAAAGAAACAGGTAATCGTCTACCGGGCGCAGTCCGCCGGCGTAATACTTGCCACGCATCACCCACTGTGCGATGCCCTCGCTCTGCTTGTTGTTGAGCGCTTCGACGAGCGCGAAGTAATCCTTGTCGCCGTCGTCTGGTCCAAGGTAGTAAGGCCGGTCGTACCACTGCTGGCTGATCTCAGCCTGCGGTACAAACTCCACGATCTCGATATCACGCGACGGCGGCGGCGCGAGTTTGTCGAGATCCTCCTCGGTGAGTATCACGAATTTTCCCGGCTCAACTTCGTAGCCCTTTTGTATTTCTTCGGACGCGACTTCTTCGCCCGAGTCGGGATCGACCATGTGCTGCTTCACGCGCGCTTTGTTTTTATCGTCGAGAATGTGAAAACGAACGGTCTTGTCCTCAACCGCCGAATAGAGTTTGACGGGAATCTTCGTCGTGCCAACTTTCAATTGGCCCTTCCAGATCGCGCGGGCCGCCATCAGCGTGACTCCTTCTCCGTCGAGCGCGCCGTCTCGCAGCCGTGACAGAGCAACTCGATCGTCACGCTCTCCTGTACGCATACTGAACAGACGTTAGCGTCACAATCGAGACAGTAAACGCCTGTTTGATATGCGTACGACTGATGACACGACGAACAGACTTCGCTGTCGTCATCGAACCACCACGGCCCTGCGACGTTTGTTTGCTGTTTGGCGCGTGCCAGTGTCTGAACCTCCGTTTTGAGTTCAAGCTTTAGCTTGCCTTCGTAGCCTAAAAGCTGAACTTTGAACTACTCTGACCTCTGAATTATTCAAGCGAGATGTCGCGATTCAGCGCGATTCCTTTGGCTTTCATCACCACGTCGTCATCGATCGTCTCAGTGCCATCGAGCCATCCCTGGACCTGCTCGATGGACCTTCCGAGCGCCGTTGCGAACATTTCATTATCACCCTCAAACCCTCGATCGCGAAGCGCCGCGAGCATTCGCTTCGCCTCTTCCTGATCGGTTCCCTTATCGTCAACTTGCTGGTCGAGCGTCATGACAGACTCCTGCCTTTGCTTCTGTTCTGTTCCAAATCACCTAACTGTTCCAGGACATACTTAGCGCAAACGAAATGCCAAAGGGGAGTTTTGGGTTAGGGGAAATACGGAGGGGAGCCATCAGGAATTATATGAATTTCCACATCGAAGACGTTCATGTAACATGAGCGCGCTTAAACCTCCTGTACTGGTCCAGATCGCCCAACAATCTCGTCCCATCCGGTAAGCCCGTGTGGATTGTGAGGTTCATTGGTCGCGGTTCCTTTTTCCATCGTCGCAAAAAAGCACCGCGACGGTTGTGTGCTCTTATCAACCGCAAGGGATCGTATCTTCAAACTCAATGGCGTGGGCGCGCTGACTTGGCGCATTTTAGAGCAGAACCCGAACGCTCTGAATCTCGATGAGGTCGTCGACGAGTTGCACCGCCAGTTTGAGGACATTAACCACACTGGTGAGATGCGCTATGAAGTATCTCGTGAAGAACTGCGGCGCGATACCGAACGCTTTCTTAGAAGTCTGGCTGATGCGGATCTTGTACAGGTATTTAATGATTTGAGTGGTCGTGAGTTTTATCGAAGCAGAGAAGGAGTTAGTGGAACAACCTCAACTACTCTTAGACAAGTAACGCCGACACAAGCCAACGACTTATCTTTCGCAACGATCACGTCCCCCATCGAAAGCTCGGCGATTCGTACGAGCAAGCGGGAAACGTTGACTGCTTTATACGGTCTGTTTGCTTTTGACTTGCTACTACGCTTTCGCGGCTTTGAAGCACTGATCAAGAAAGTGGAAAATTGGCCCACCGCCGAACCCTACACAATAGATCCGGAACTCTGTCGGCGCGTCTGCGCGGCGGTCAATAGTGCGCAAGTGTATTACCCGAAGAAAGCGATGTGTCTTCAACACTCCGCGGTAGTCACCTGTTTGTTACGCCGCCACGCTGTGCCGGCGCAAATGGTCCTGGCCGCCCAGGAGTTTCCGCCAAAAGCGCACGCGTGGGTTGAAGTGTCAGGCGCGGTGGTGAACGACTTCAAGCAAGTGAAAACGAGGTATCGCGAGTTGAAGAGGATCTGACGGAGAAGAATCGTGAGCGCGATCGGCGCCATCTTCAATTTCCACCAACGACCTTTCGACGCAGAAAATCTCCGCGACCTGACTGCGCTGTGGCACGCATTGCACAAGTGGGGACCAGATGGTGGACGTATCGTGACGACCGACTTCGCGGGTTTCTGTTACCAAGCCTTTAACACTAATCGCGAAGCGCGTCTCGAAAAGCAACCGCTAGTCGAACGGGACGGACGTATTCTCACTGCCGATGTGCGCATTGATAATCGCGCGGAACTGTTCGCCGCGACTCACAACCTACTGAACAGTCGCTCTACCGATGTTGATTACCTCATAGCGGCGCACCGCCAATGGGGCACGATGTTTCCGTTGAATGTCGTCGGTGAATACGCGTTCGTGCTCTACGAACAAAGTAAGCGACGGCTGCTCTTCTGCCGCGATCACGTCGGTGCGCGCCCGCTTTATTACCATCATGACAAGCATCGTTTGATCGTCTCATCGCAACTCGCTCCGCTACTAGATCTCTCGGGCATCTCTCGCGACATCAATGAGGAGTACGTGGCGGGTTATATCGCTCGCGGTCCGCGCGTAGGTCTCACGCCTTACAAGCACATTCATTCCGTGCTACCGGCGCACGTCCACACAGTCACAGAGTCAGGATGCTTGACGGAAAAGCGCTACTGGCAACTTGAGCCAGGTAGGGAAGTCCGCTTCAGCAGCGACGCGGAATACGAAGAAGCCTTTCGTCATCACCTGCGCTATGCAGTGCAAGCACCACTGCGCACCGATCGACCGGTAATGATCGAGCTCAGCGGCGGTCTCGATAGTTCAACCGTCGCGTGTGTTGCGGCTGAGAGGATTCGGAACAAACAAGTAGAGGCCACGCGGTTCGATACACTCTCTTACGTTTACGACGAGTCGCCCACGTCAGACGAAAGCAGATTCATCCACATCGTCGAGGGCCATCTGGGCCAAACAGGAACACCCGTTCGCGACGAAGACTCGAGTCTGCTACCGCCACCAGATGCGGATGTCGACGCTGTTAGTCCTAACCCGATGTTGTGTTCGTTTGGTTATTACTCGGCGCTTTGCCGATTGATGCAGGAGAGTGGCGCGCGCGTTCTCCTAACGGGTATTGGAGGCGATCAGATCCTCGGAGCGAGTTACGACCCGTATCCGTTGCTTGCTGATCTTGTCGTGTCGAGAAAGCCTGCTGCATTGCACCATGGTCTGCGGTTGTGGAGTCAAACTCTCGATAGACCTTACATCTCTTTGCTTTGGCATAAAGCGATAGTGCCAGTGCTACCGCGAGAGCTACAGCCATGGTGCAGAAGAGAAGCCATGAACAGACTACCGTCGTGGTTCAATCCTGATTTTGTCGCGCGTACCAGGTTGCGCGAGCAGAGACTTCCGGTGCCGGATCCATTTGGCTTCCGCCTTCCGAGTGAAAGAGACCGCGCGCTCAGTTATCTGTCAGTAATAAAGAGTATCGCACCCTGTTATCGACAGGAGTTGACGTGTCTGGATAGTTCGCATCCTTTCGTACACAGGCCGCTGGTCGAATTTCTGCAAGCGATCCCGGTTGAACAGTTTCTGCGACCGGGCGAGAACCGCTCACTGATGCGTAGAGCTTTGCGAGAGGTGCTGCCAGAAAAGATCGTGCGTCGAAAAACGAAAGGGGATCCATCGGAAGGGCTCGCACGTGCGATTGCTCGTGAAGCGCCGATGATGCGTTCACTGTTCACCGACGCGCGCGTGTGTGCTTACGGCTTCATGGATTCAGCACCGTTACTAGCCGCTATCGGTCGAGCTAAGAACGGGCTCGAGCGATATGCCGGCGCCTTGCTCTTCACAATTTCATTGGAGTTTTGGCTGCGTGCTCTCGAGCAGCGTCCGGCAGCCAAGAACTACGCCACAGTTGGTGAAGAACCGCAGTTTGCGATGGCGTAGATGCGAACTGCTCTGCCGAACAACCGAGATAACGCGGCAGAGTAGAACCTTAAACCAGTCGCACCAGGAGGTGCATAACAAGAGGAGACCAACATGAACGACAAATATGAAGCTGCGGAATTGCTCGTCGTTGGCAGAGCCCAAGACGTGATTCTCGGTATCAAGGAAAATCCAGTGCTGGACAATCGCACGGGTGGTGACCCGGATTTCCAGGACACAATGCTTGCATGTTTTGACGAGTAAGAGCCTCGGACGTTGATCCTGGGCTTCAATCCGAAGCACGGCGATCGTTGGCAACAGCTCAGCGATCCGCCTCAATCAGGGTTCGACGAGCGTTTCCGCCAACGCTACTCGCTCTTTAACCGGTTCGACTGTTTTCGTGTTGGCATTATATTCATACCTGACAGTGGCCAAGTCGCGAGCCATCAATTGCACCACACCAACGAGATGGCGGCTATTCACCGGCAAAGCATCAATTTTCGTCACGAACCCCGTGCGCGAACTGGTCCCTTTGGCTAAGGTGATGTTTGGATTGAGAGGCGTTAAAGATCCAAACGCCGCGTGTGTGAAGATATCGAGGTAGTCCACGAGCAATGGACCGGAACCGATCGAAACCGGGTCGACTACAACTTTCCACTTTCCACCCTTTGGTTGAGCAATTAACACCTGTTCCCGTATGCCGCTGCGGGCGCTGAAGGCCCTGAGCTCGCACTCCTTTGGACAAAAGTACAGATAGAGATCCACGTCCGCTGTTTTTGTTGATGGCCCATTGATACGTGCCTTTAATGTGCCTGCTCCTTCAGGCACGTTGATCTCATAGATTAGAGGGTCGGTCTCGTCGGCGATTACGATGCGAGTTGAGAACGCACTAGCCAACTGAGTCTCTATGAAGGAGCCATTGAAAGCCGCGAGGCGATCGGTACACTGGACCTGCTGTCTGTTCAAAACCTTTCGGACGCGCGTGGTGAGTTGGTTTGCCAGCGATTTACACTCCGCCCCGTAAACCGTGGCTGTAATGAGGAAGCGCGCTCGCCTCGTTTCTGAATCTCCCAAAACGAGCAGATTCTGATTTTCAACGATAACTTCCCAAACGCCCGGCTCTGGCTCCACGATGATGCGGTCCATGTTTCCGCCGGTTTGGTATTCAGGCCGCCAGCGAACAGGAGTGTCGTGCGCTTCATCAAACTCCTTACCTGTCGGGCGCATGAGTCTCAATCGAACGGTTCCTTGGCGAATCTTCAGATCGAGCTTAAATGCGGAGGCGTTCTCAGGTACGTTGAAGAAGTAAGACGTGTAAGCGGGATACTCGGCAGCATCTTCACGAGTAACAGTAAAGGTCTGGCTTGGCGTGAATTGTTCGGCCGCAATCACCGTGTTCATGACCTGATATACGGAACGCGCGCCGTTAGTGTCGTCGTCAAGATTGAGAATCGCGCTGTGTACGCCTGGATTCTTTACATTGATGGTGACGGGAAAGTGGACCGGCTTGTTTAGTGGAAGGCGTATCTTTGTCGCACTGCTAAAGGCGCCGTCGTTGCCGAGCCAGCGTACGACGTAGTCCATGGGGTAGTTGCTGCCGGAACTTCGGGTGAAAGTTATTGTGCGTTGCCCAGACTGGCCGCTTCGCCAGCCCTCACGTTCAAAAATGCCGGGACCAAAGTTTGGTGTCTTGAGATACGGTCCTGCGGCGACACTAATTTGAGCGGAACTCGAGATCGCCACGGGTTCCGGGGCACGCTTAAGTGCTTCCCATGCCGCCCTGACGTCGATCAGCCCATTCCCCTGTTCGTGTGCACGAGCACCTGACAGGTAGCGCGCGCTAGTCTTCAACGCCCACGCTATTCTGGCTGCGTCGTACGGAACGCCGCTTTGTTTTGCCGCACTGATGAGCAGTGCCGTTGCGCCGGCCGCCATCGGACAAGAGAAAGATGTGCCCGCGCCCGCGCCGTATCCCGGCGGCAATGAGAATGGAGCAGGCGTTCGAGAATCGTAGAGACCGAAATTCGCCGAGACCGCGGCAGCCGGCGCCACGAGATCCGGTTTAAATCCGCCGTCCACACGTGGACCACGGGCGGACAGATTCGGGACGGTGTCGTTTGCAGCAGGAGAAACTCCGAAGTTTGATTGCCACGTGAGTTTGTTGATGTAGGCGCCGACGCTGACTACTTTACTGGATGCGGCCTGTTCACCATGCGTGCTCACTCCCGGTCCGGAATTGTTGGCGCTGGAAAAAATCGGCTTCTTGTATCTGTCGATCAACCGCTCGAAGATTATGCCCACTACCGAATTGCCATCCTGTGGTGGCATCAGCGCGGCCCATTGCAAGCTGACGACGTCAACCTTCGGATTCTTAATCGTGAGAATCATTGCTTCGACGAACGAGTGTGTAAGTGACTTTCTGAGCACGGATGCGATGCGAGCTCCAGGTGCGACGCCGCTCATCTTGCCGCCGAAGAAGTTATGACCCGCGGCAACGCTCGCGGTTCCCGTCGCGTGAGCGTTTGCAAGTGGGGCCAGGTAGATCAGTTTATGTTGAGCGTTCGTCAGGATCGTAAAGGCGACAATTTCGCGTAAGGGAGTTGTGGGGTCGTCGGTACCCAGGACACCCGCCCGATAGGAAGAATTGAAATCGGTGAGTGCTGTTTCGTCGGTAAAGCTCTGATTGAAGTTTGTGTCCACCCACACGAGGTTGGTCGGTTCCTGCCACAGAACGGGCAATAGTTTCTTCTCTTTAGGAAGTTCCGGCAGGTAAGTTCGTAACAGGCCATCACCAAACGCATTGATATCGAAAAAGCCAAGTCTGTATTTTCCGTTGGCGGGAGTTTGATAAACAATTTGCTTCAATTCGAAGCGCCCATCTCGAGCTTCAACCTCATTCGACATATCGACTCTGAAAGGAGATTCGTCGTCGATCGGGTCGAGCGAATTGATCACGTCTGAGAATTTGGGAACAGGAGCACCATCGATTGAAAGTGCAGTCTGTAGTTCGGGCGCCAGAATGTCCGGTGAGTTGCCGTCCACACTGGCGATCGTCACGCCACGTCCATCGAAGGTCGGGTGATCGCGAATGAACTGTGGCGCACCGATATCCGCTGTCGGCAGAAACGGATTTTCCGCTGGCGTGTTCGCGTCTGGTGACGATGTCTTTTGCAATTGACTGACAGGCATGTCGTGGGACGTGTCATACATTTGTACTCCGTCGATCGCCATCACCTGAATGTTGTTGAGTCGTGCGACTTCGTCAACACGTTCGATCGGAACTCTTACTCGTAAATAGTCAACTGTATCCTCCCGAAACCGTACCGCTGCTCCGAGCATCGTGACCTCTCGCGCTACGGCTGCATTTGTTCCTGTCTTTGCGGCAAGCACCAGCATGATTTCGTTCTTACGCTGAAGCTTCGCCGCGATTAGTCGTTCGCGGTCTACCTTGCGCAACTTGGTGATACTTATTCCCGACTGTACGGAACGGTGTTTTGAGTTGGCCGCACTCGGTTGAAGAAGCGTATGTGTCAAAGCCAGACAGACCACGCAGACGAACAGTTGCTTTCCGATCGTACCGGCACGTTTAGTAATCAAGGTCCGCTCCTTAGAACCGGGCGATAACGGCAAATTGCATCGAACGCGGTCCGCCGATTTGATAGAGCGGATTCAACCCCGTTAATTGCGTGACCAGCATGTTTGTGGCTTGTCCAAACGTCGTGCTGGTTAGTGAATTGTTTATGGTGCCAAAGTTTGGATGATTGAAGATGTTGAATGCCTCAGCTCTAAGCTGGAGATTGAGCCGCTCAGTGAGATTGAACTGGCGCCGCAAGGCCATATCGATCTGCCATGCCGGCAGACCGTGCATGATGTTTCGGCCCAAATTGCCTTGTTGATTTGTTGGTGGAGTCGAAAATGCGGCGCGATTGACTACTCTGCCGCCAGGCGCTGACGTGTCCTCAAGATAAACCGGTACACCCGCAATCAGATTTGCTCGGCGGCCAATTTGGGTACCGTCAGACGGATCGAGAATGAATCCGGAAAAGATGTTGAACGGGAGCGCAGACTGCGCGTTGAATCGAGTGTCGATGGACCATTGGTGGAGAATTGCTGCCGCTAGACCATTCATTTTTGGAGATGGAATATCGTACGTAACAGCTCCGGTCAAATTATGGCGAATGTCGAAATCTGATGGACCACGCAGCAGAATGTTACTGACAGTGTCGGAGGAGACCACGTCGATCGCCTTGGCCCAAGTGTAGGACACCAGCGCTTGAAGGCCGCGCGAGAGACGTCGCTGAAACTGCGCCTGCAATGCATGGTAATCCGAGGTTGCGTCGTTGGTCATCAGACGTATATCGGAAAAATTCGGATTAAATGCAGTTAAGGTAAGCGTTCGCTGGACCAGCAATCTTCTGCCGGTGTTCCCGGAGTACGTAGCTGTGAGAGATTGCTCGCGGCCGAGTGACTGCTCCCATGCGAAATTCCAGTGAAGTGTATAAGGAAGTCTGAGATTCGGATCGGTAGTATTCATGACGCCGTGTCGAGGGGCAGTAACAAACGGCGGCGGCGCAACCTGAGCGGCAGATAAAGGAAACGTGACATTGACTCGTTGACTGTTCGGCACAAACGGATATCGATCGAAACCAGTAGAACCCTGAGCATTTCCTGTGTCGTAAAAAACGCCGAAGCCGCCTCGCACAACAGCTTCCCGGCCTGATGACTCAAAAAGTCGATAAGCGACGCCTAGTCGAGGCGCGAAATTATTAAAAGTGGTTCGCCAGAGTGGTGTACCTCGTGGTGCGAGTGCCAAAGTCGCAGGATCATCGGCGTTCACGATCGCCAGAGGCAGGTTGTTATCTACCTCGCCGGGCGCCGGGTTCACATCCCAACGCAGGCCAAACTCAAACGTGAGACGTCGCGAGACTCTCCAGGAGTCTCGCACGAAACTAGAAAACTCGTGATAAACAGGGCGTGTTTCAAAGCCTGCGCTGACGGAAGCGTTTGGCGCCACGCCGTTGAGCAGGTTAGCCATCGTGAGGAAACTGAGGCCCAGTATGTAAGCTCGAGGTGAGAGGATAGGAGTAAGTTTTCTGTAATCGACGCCGAACTTCCATTGATGGGCCGCGGTTGTTAACGAAAGAGTATTGATGATATTGAACTGTCGCTGCATGGTCCCGCTATCGTTGATAGCGACTTGAGGCGCGAAGGCGGTCGACATACCGGGCAGGAAAAATGTTCCTCCACCGTTTGCATTTGTACCCAATGGAGCAAATTGAGGAAGTATGAACACTTCCCGAGGAACCGAAATAGCACCGCCAAAGTTGTCTAACCGCTGAAAAAACTTTCCCTCGTTGCGGGTGTAATTCGCTCTCAGTTCATTGCTGATTGCAGGGGTGAAAAGCATCGTTGCGCCGGCTGTCACGACTTCCTGCCGGAGTTCAGTGCCGTTAATTGCGCTCAGATTGCTCAGACCATCACGGCGGTCGCCGCGTGAGGGTGCGATGTTGTATCGGCCGAACAGAGTGAAACGGTTACCGATAGCATGGTCAATTCGAATGCTGGTTGCGTCCAGCCTGTGGCCGTCAGAGTAACTCGCTGAAAACTCGGCAAAGCCGTTTGCGAGAACGCGCCCGTTGGGAAGAGGGAAGGCTTGAAGAATGGGTTGCAGTCCCGGGGCTGCTGTCTGTCGAAGAGTGAGTGACGGCACATTCGTGAGTGCGAACGTCGGAGTTCGTAACCTTAATCCCTCATACGAAACGAAAAAGAACGTTCTGTTCCGTCCGTTGTACCATGGTTGGGCACTTCCCTCGCCGAAACGCGGCAGCAGTAGTGGTCCACCGAACGTTCCGCCGAAGTCGTTCTGACGTTCCGGTGGGCGCGCTTGCCCCGCGCGGTTTGCGAACCAGTTGTTTGCGTCGAGCTTGTCGTTTCGTATGTACTCGAAAAGCGATCCGTGGAACTCATTCGAACCTGACCGTGTGACGATTGAGATCTGACCGCCGGGAGCACGACCGTACTCTGCCGAGTAAGTCGACGTTTGCACCTGAAACTCCTGCATCGCCTCGACGGACACCATGCTGTTCGTGCCGCCGAAAGTGGTGAGCCCCGGAAGTGTGCCGCTTGTCGCCTGACCGGGAATCGCGCCAACGCCATTGCCGGTGTTTGCGGCTACGCCATCGACCGTGAAGTAGTTGGCGTTGGCCCGTTGTCCATTGACGCTAAACTGCCCGACATTATTCACTAACGAACCCGGCACAAGAACGACTCCCGGCGTCAGTGCGATCAACGACTGAAAGCTCCGGCCATTGAGCGGAAGGTTCGCGACGAACTGTCGATCGACTGTCGTACCGACCGCCGGTGACTGATCTATCAACGCCGGCATGTCGAGCACGTCGACTGTTTGGTTATTGATGTTTCCCACCTTCAACTGAATCCTGAGAGCGACGCGATCGTTCACATTCAGAATCACATCGCGAGCTTCAGTCGGACTGAAACCCTCACGTTCAGCTTTGACGGTGTAGTTTCCGGCAGGAAGTAGTGGAACGATGAAGGCGCCGTCGGTATCGGTGACGGTCGAGCGATGAAAACCCTGGGCAATACTGATGACTGCGATATTCACTCCCGGAACCACAGCGTCGTTTTGATCGGTAACGGTGCCCGTGAGTGTTGCGGTCGGACTTTGCGCATTCACTACCGACGCGCTAGCAGTAATAAGGACGAACAGAATGAATGTACTAAGAATAAAACGCGAAAAAACTGAATCCATGTGAGGACAGACCTCACACGGACAGACTTCCGAGCTGCTGGGCATTGCTTCTCCTTTTCAGGACGTGCTTCCGGGCGATGAAAAGCGCGTGAGTTTATGGTTTCAGCTCCTCTCATCTGCCCTGGACCGCACGAGGAGGAGCTGTTGGTAGTGACCACTAATACCGCGAGATGCGGTCTGACAACCGGGCTGCTCCTTCCAAATTGCGTTTGAACTGTGGCGATTTAAATGCCGACGCGGAACTCGCTTTGGAGATCGTAAATGCCTGACGGATCGCGTCGTTGTTTGCGAGCGCCAACCGGTGCACACGTTCCACCGCACGGGCCAAATCCGCATCCGTTACGATCGCGAAGTCTTCGACTACATCTGACTGTGTTGCCGAAAGGAACACTGGCTGAAGCTCGCGTTGCAACGCAGCGCTTTCACGCTCGAAAGCGGCTGCCTGCGAGCGCATCATCTCAAGCCACTTTGAACGCGCATCCGGCGAGACGGTGCGCATGTCGACACGTGCAAAACGCGCCGCCAGGTTCTTCAACTCAACAGCGCGCAGTAACGCGCGATAACTCTGGTTCACTACGCGAGACGAATACGCGCGTACAGATTGGTCCACTGCATCAGTGTTCAGTCCTCGCCGCGAGAAGTACTCGCGCAACTCTTCCTCGACCGCGATCGCGTCGCCAGTGTCTTCAACTTCCCTGACAGATTCTTTGACGGTTCCGGATTTTTGTTTCGCGGCCGCTTCGGCGACCGTGCGAATGTCGATACTCACCGCCGGATTACTGCTGAACGGACGCAACGCGCGCAGGAACTCGTCGCGCCGTTCAGCAGTGTCGACTACTCCCTCAACGCGCAGTGACCCACTCGCGCTGCGCGTGAGGGCGACTTGCTCATTCCTGTCGGCCTTCGCCTGACTGAGCAAGTATGCGACGTCGATCTCCAGCTCCGTTGAAGCAAAAGCCGGGGCCGACGTGGGGGAGGTTGGACCAGCAGTAACGTTCCGGACGCGAGAACTTCCGGCAGGACCGGACGCCTCACCTTTTAATTCGCGATCGATTTCGAAGATGTTTGCAGGAAGGTCTTTTGCTGGAGGCAGCTCAAATTTCGTCTCGACAAACCTGTATTCGCGCAACTCATCGCCACGTTGGACCACCAGCGTCTGTTCGATCGGACGAAGATCGGACTTCGCCAAAGTTAGCGTTGCTCTGATCAATCGACTCGCGCCGATTGTTCGTTCCTTTTCGAAGACGATGAGATAGTCAGTTGCTCTTTCCTGAACGATCGCCGCCGTGGAGTCAGAAATGATCGCCCTGTAATCCTGAATCGACGGCGTTAATTGCCAAACGTCATCGAGATCGAGCAGCAAGCTGTCGGGAGTTGAGCCGCGGGGCTGTGCGAGTTTTGAACTGTGATGATAAAGCGTGCGAGAGCCGTCGGGGTTTAGCGTCGCGACGGCGATCAATCGACCACTTTCGTCATAAAGGCGTTGAATACGTTGATGTCGATCGTAGTTTTCCCATGAGCCGATCGTCTGGCGCGAGATGAGCGCGCCTTCACTCGAGCGGCGTATCTCTAAATTGATCGAACGATAAACGACGCGATCCGCGGTGCGTCCCCGGGTTGTTTCGGCCACGATCGCTTGCGCAAGCAAGCTCGTAGCTGTCGGGCTTTTGTCGAGATGCCCTTTGTACAGCAGGAACGCGGCGATTATCGCGGCCGCAATCACGACTGTCAGCCACACCGGCGACGTCCACACACGCGTGCGAGATACACGTGGCGTTTGGCCGAACAGATTAAGCGACATCGAAGAGCTCCCACTCTCTTCGACATCGCGGCGGCTGAAGAGTTTGTCCAGAACTTCAAGCCACCGTTTGGTGCGGGCTTTGCGCACAATGGTGAGGGGAGAGGACAGTAATCCTTTGTTTATGTAGCCGCCGGAGATCTTCTCCACCACCGGATCGTTGTAGACGACACGAAGCTGTGGTCCATTCACCGTCTGCAATGAGACTTCCAGCGTGCGGCCTTCGCTCAACTCGGCCTCGGCCCACTGTTCAGCGTTTGTCTCGGCGGCGCTCAGGAACAGAAGCTGAAAGTCCTGTTCACTTAAAATTTCGACACACTCAACCGGTTCATTCGCCGGCAGGTTGAGATCCAGTTCGCTGAAGTCTGAATTGACCGTCAACGAACTCAGCGCCGCACCATTAACAACTATTCGCAGTTCGCTCGGCTTGTGCTCGCGGACCTCACGCAGTTGGCGCTTGAATCGCTTCGGCAGGACAGTGGGAACACCCCCGGAGCCGCCGCTACCCCCCGCATCACGCGGCGGCTCCTCTCGCGAACAGTCCTCGGTGGGATAACGTTCTGCCAATAATGGCAAGCCGAGTATTGTGTTCACGGCATCAAGACAAGACGGGCAACTGACCACATGGGCCAACTGCATTGCTGAAAGCGCTTCAGTTCGGCCCGTGGTGTACGCCAGTCGCAACGTCTCACGCGACGAACAACTTCCCTGGCGCGAACTAAAGATCATTCCTCGCAGCGCGCGCATCAGATCTACATCCGAAGCCGGATACATGGACCATGGGCGCACTGCGGAATTTTTCGCGCCGACAAAACGCAAACGGTTCGGCTCGCTCAGAAAGACCTTCGCTTCACGCCGCGCGACCGCTTGCCACTGATCGACAGTGTGGCGAGAGCTGCCGAGCACACTCGCAATTTCAGTGGGGAAGTAATCGAGGAAGAACCGCAGAATCAGCACGCTGCCTGCGCGTGACGACTCCTTACGGAAGCACGCGTAAGCGCAGATCTGGTGCAACTGCTCAGCCGCTTGCATGCGACGTTCTGGTTCGACCGCCGTCCAACCGAGCAGAACCGTTTCGTAGTCAGCGATCGAGAGCGCATCGTCCTGTAGGCGTTGATTTAAGCGCGTCGTGCGCGAGAAGTGCATGTTGCGCAGGAGTCGCCGCAGATAACCGTTGAGGTTTTCAATCTCTTCCAATCGCGTGCGGGCGAGCATGAACTGGACGAACGCGTCTTGCACCAGATCTTCAGCCCAGTCGCGTTGCTGATGGGTCAGTTGTAAGGCCCACTCGAGCAGCGTTTCATAACGCTCCGTAAAGAGCTGTTCTCGGGTAGGTTCTGGCTGTGCCGCCACGCGGCGTTGATCGAGCATTCTGATTCTGGGCTTCACGAAAAGTCGTGTACGTCTTTCCAAACAGCGAGCTGGAAACAACGTGTTATCTATCTATATTGACTGTTTGCTTGAGGGTGATCTCAAACAGAAAATGAAGAAAACAAATAACTTATGGCGTCGCATGCCGACACTGCTCCGACCCGCGCCAGTTTGCTCAACCAGCGCGCGTGTTTGGTGCAGTTTCAGTACGCCCCCAGCGCCATCGTACTCCCAACAGCATACGACGACAACCGTCGGAGTAAATTTAGTTTTCTGCTCGTCGTTCGTGAGGGCAGGTTAGGACTAATAATGTGGGAACTAATGAGTGGCTCAGTGCCTCACCTGAGCCCGGTACCGTACAGGCTTTCCAGCTTGCGCCACGTTTTGATCTTCGTTAACGAAGCAGGCGGCGCGTAGCCGAGTCGTTCTGCTTTGATCGCTAGTCCGGCGTAGCTCAACGTGGTTCTGGTTTTGAGTTTCAACTGGACGAGAGTCTTTGGCAGACACTGATCTTGCCCGACGCGCAGCACGCGCATGTGCTTGATGAAGTCCCGATCGGGCAAGAGCAGTTCGGCCGCAAAGATCTCTGCGCCCACTTCGACTGTCTTACTCAGATTCGACTGGTCGCAATATGAAATGCCGAGATCGCGATCGCGAAAGAAATGTTTGAGTTCGTGCGCCATCGTGAAGACCATCGGGTCCTGCGGCAAACCGCTGGCGAGCATGACGGTAGTGCCGAGATGATCGCTGATGAAAGCGCCGCGCAGATTGCGTAGACGATACGGCCACGAGTCGATCGTGATGCCGTGGCGATCGTAGATGCGCCGCAGATCGCTCGCGAGCACGCGTGGTGAACACAAATCGTTTTCGGCTCGCACCTGACGCGCGAGCAATTTGAGGTCTTCGTAATAAGCTTGCGTGTTCACTTCTGTTTACCTCCTTTCCGTCCGGGCTTTGGTCGGGACTTCCCTTGATAAATCCCGCGAGCCCGACGAAACTCCGCGTACTTGCGCAATTCTTCGAGATCCGACGGGTGCAACTGTCTCGCGGTTCGCAACAGCGCCTTCAAATTTTCGTCTTCTTCCTCGTCCACCATCTCCGGTGGAAAGAACGACAAGATCGAAACGCCGAAGAAACGCGCGATGCGTTCGACGTCCGTGACACTCGGACGATACGTTCCGGTCTCCCAACGTGAAATCGTATTAGGCGCGACTTTAAGGCGAGCGGCGAGTGCCTCCTGAGACAAGCCCTCGCCACTGTTGTAACTAACACGCAGCTCCCTGAGCCTCACTGCGAGGTGGTCCACCAGCTCCATTTTGTTTTTACTCTTTCTCATCCTGAATGAGGATGGCATTTACCCAATATCGTTGACAGGTGGTGAGGGCGCGCGTATTATACGCCAGCGGCAATTAATTTCAATGGTATCGAGTGATACCGTAGTCTCAGCCCAGAAAAAAATAAAAATAAGGACTGGTACCTCACCATGAAAAATCCTTTCTTTCGTAAACGAGTCTTCCTGGCTTCAGTCTCAACGGGCCACACTTCTTACATTCTCGCTGAAGTTGAATCGAGTCGTGGTGGTGAATACAAGTGGGGCCACTGCATGCTGACGATTGCAGACTGTCGCCGGCGTATTCAACTCGAATTCTTCCTCGGATCGGTGCGCGCGCGGCGCGAGAGTTTGAAGAAGTTGGACCTGCTCTTAAAAGTGCTCGGCGCGTTTCGTGACGTACTGCTCAGCGAAGCCAAAGCAATCACCGAATACGAGCGTACCGACAAGCGTGGTGAAACAAAGAAACTGAAAGCACCACAGAGTGAAGCGAGTTGATCTTACTGGCCTCCACCGCCGGTTAGTACATACTGCTTCACATAGCGGCGCAGGTCTTCGAGGTGTTCGCGGCGATAGTTGGGGTAGTCTTGGGCGATGCCTTCGTCAGGAAGGGCGAGGAGAATATACGACTCCAACAGTCCTTCCTTTTCGAGCTTCGCCAGTAACTGCAAGGATGGATCGGCGCCTTGTGGGTTTTTCGACTGCTGTCCATCGTACGCTTTGAGCGCGGCGCGCAGTGCGTCAGCTTCTTCCTTCAGGCTGTGCCGGTACTTCTTTTCATTCGGAAAAGCCTTCGCGAAGTTTGCGCCCTGCCAACCACCGCGCACCAAACCATAGATCAGCCACGCTGCGCCGGCGCCACTCTTGTCGTCTTTCTTCAAGGCGTTCGGATCGAGGTTGATCGCGATCTGTCCTGGCTTTGGTGAACTGACGTTCGCAGGAATGTCGACTTGCGGATGATTGAGGTTGATGTTGACGCGTTCGCCCCAATTCAAGAACGCCGAGCGCGACATACGGCTGTAAGGCTCGGCGAGATAGGCTTCGACAAACTTGTCGCCCGCTTCGGTGACGTGTCCCTGCTTCATCAGCGAGTCGCCCCAATAGCGATAAGCGGCCTCGCGTTCGGGATTGATGGCCGCGGCGCGCGCGAACCATTCGCCGGCTTTCTTCTGTTCGGCGTTCGAGTAGTAACAATCGCCGGTGAAGAGTGCGGCCTCGTAAAGTTTCGGATCGAACAGCAGCGCAAGCTGGTACATCTCGATCGCTTTCGTGAAGTCTTTTTTCGCAAACGCGGCCTCACCTTCGCGCATGGCGTCTTCCGCTTCTTTTTTAGAAGAGAGCGAAGGGTCGTCACCACCGTCAGGCGGAACTGCTTCCAGCATCGGACGCAGGAACGCGTCATCAGCGCCGAGCTGTTGCGCTTTCAAGAGGAGTTCGCGTCCGCGGCGACGAGCTTCCTTGCGTGCGGCCGCATCTTTCACGTAGGCCGTTTGACCAATGACGAGAAAACCATAAGTCTTGATCACGTCGCGATCTTCCGGATACTTCGCGGCCAGCTTCTCAAACGCCGGCAACGCCTCGCTGTACTTGGCCTCCTCGTAGAGTTGAAAAGCGCGTGCGCGTTCCGCATCCGGTTCTTGCGCACGAAGCACTGTGCATGGACAGACGAGTAGCAAAAGGAGTGTGAACAAAACCTTCAGCGTGCGGCGCTGGATAAAAGCCTGCATATTGCCTCTTTTACTGGGCTGGCGATCGAGGGAAAACGCAGTGGAGTCTATGGACGTAAGGCGAGCAAGTCAATGGTCACTGTCAATTGAACCGCACAAAAATGCGCGAGTCTCGCTTGAGACTCGCGCAGTAGTTTTCGCTTTAGTCAACTTAGGTTGTTACGTTACCCCTGATTGCGCTCCAGCGCGGGTTGATAGTTCGAACCCGTTCCCGAACGCGCCCTGTCCGATTCGTTCCTCACGCCTGAATAGTAGCCCGAGGATTGTTGTCCCTCACCCGTGTCCGCATTTGGCAAATGCCCGCCGATGAAGTTACGCAGTGACGTAATCACCGCGGGTATGACCATCGTCTTTGCTGTTTTCGTGATTTCCTGGACGAGGGCATCTCCGATGTTGCCGGCTTCCTGCTTCATCTTGTAATACGCTGGTGTGGAAGTCAGCTTCTCGAAGAAGCTCGGTCCCTCGTCATGTTTCCCATTGCCGTAACCGGCACTTTCCGTTGTCGCGGAAGCGTGCGCGCCCAGTATCGGCTGAGCCGCGTAGCTCCTCGACGTCTCTTCGTAGCGATCGCGATCGTAGTAGCGATCGTAATCTGACGACGAAGACTCATCTTCGCCCTTCACCATTGCCGCAAGCCCGTAACCGACGAGAAAACCGACACCCATTGCTCCAGCGCTCCAAGCCACCGGCCTTTTCTTAAACTGCTCTCGCCAATCAAGGCTTTCTTTCACTGCTTCTATCTGATTTGCCACTGACTCTCTTATCTCCCCGACCGTGTGTGAAATTGAATCCCGAGCCTCGTCGAGACGGCGCTGAAGTTCCTCTTTGGAGGGCTCCTCACCCGTCAGGTCCTGCGCTCGAGCCAGTCCTAAAGTTCGCTCTTCAGCCATTGCTTATCCTTTCTCAGCTCTTGAACTGTTCGTGGAGGCACCAGTTGCTGCTTCGCCAGACGGCTTTTCATCACCAGAATGAGAATTCCACCGACGATCAGGTAAAAGGCCCCGGTCACGATGAAACCAAGCGCGTAGCTCGCAGGCTGGCTGAAACCAGCACTGGCAAACAAAGTCGACACACCAAACGCGATCGCCACATTCAATAGAGCGAAACCTATGGCCGCCACCCCCGCGCCAAACGCGATCATTCCCGCGTTGCGCGCAAAGGTGTTGGCCTCTTCTTTCATCTCCACTTTGAACAACGCGAGCTGCGAGTTGATCAACTGCATCACGTCGTCGCCCAACCGCGTCAGGAGATTCGGAAGAGTCTCGTTGTTACCATTGGTGAGCGCTCTTTCGTTGTTGCTACGCGCTATTGCTGCGTCGTCAGCGTTAGCCATACTTTGTCTTGATGCCGACATTTCGGTTTCCCCCTGATATGAAATTCAATAATCGCCGTTAACGGCTTTCATTACCGCCGGCCGCGCAGAATCATTCCGAGCAACAATCCGACGCCCGCTGAGATCAGGAGCGCTTGTCCCGGTTTCTTGCGCGCATACTCCTTTGCGTTTTCCGCTAGCTCGCCGAGATCCGCGTTCTGCAAGTCTTTGAGTTTGTCTCCGACGACCGAGACTTTGTCAGACACGTAGTCTTTCGCCTGGGTCGCGACTTCCGATATACGCTGTCCGTAATCCTGAGCTGTTTGTGAAAGAGCAGTCGCGGTTCCCGTGCCGCCGCTGCCTGGTTGTCCCGTGGTTCCATGTGTTCCGGTTCCCTGGCCGGTCGTTCCCATTCCCTGCGAACCACCAGTTGTGCCCGGTGTGCCGGTTCCGCCCGTTCCAGTGTTGCCCATACCTTCGTTACTGCGATTCTGTGACATGTTAAAAATTCTCCTTACGCTGGATTCTCAAAATTGGGTAGCGACAGAATTTTGCAAGCATTGTGCCGATGTCCAATGAAGCATTTTGGGCGAATAAGTGTGCAGGCTTGTTGCGAATGTGTACGAAGAACTTGCCGGTAGATCGAGATCAATACAACCCGCGTTCAGGCCAGGCAACGATGTCTTGACATCGTTCGTCTATGAATGGTAAGTAAGTACTTACTTTGGCGTACCGCCAAAGAGATCAAGAGGTACAAGAGTGAGTAAACAAATCACCCCCACCGAGAGTTCGTTTGTCCCGCATTCCCGAATGGCCGGCGAGGAGCGCCGCGAGCAGATCCTGCGCCTGGCTGTCAGCCTGTTCTCGAATCACGGTTTTCGCGGCACCACCACCAAGGAGATCGCCCACGCAGCGGGCGTTTCCGAAGCGATGGTGTTTCGCCACTTCGCCACCAAGGAAGAGCTTTACGCGGCGATTCTCGATCACAAAGCCTGTGCGGGCAGCGGTTCGTTCGAACCCGAGCAGATGGCGGCCGAGGCGATCAAACGCAAAGACGATCGCGGCGTCTTCGAGTCGCTGGCGCTCGGCGCTCTGAATCATCACGACGAGGATCCGGAGTTTCAACGTCTGCTGCTTTATTCGGCGCTTGAGAAACACAAGCTGGCGCAGATGTTCTTCGATGGGTTTGTGCGCAAGGTTTACGACTTTCTCGGCACGTACATCCGCGAGCGCCAACGCGAAGGCGCGTTACTCGAAATCGATCCCGCGATCGTGGTGCGTGGCTTCATCGGGATGGTGATGCACCACTCGCTGAACAACAATCTCTGGGACCCGAAACATCGCCTGCTCAACATTTCCAATGAAGCGGCGGCGAAACATTTCACCGACATTCTTCTAAACGGAATCGCTACCAACTCCGCGAAACGAAGCGGAAAGCGAACACGGCAGGTTAGTTCAGGAAATGCTTAATAACGCGATGCAATCCAAACGAAACTTACGAAATTTACAGGTCGCAGCGCTGGTTTTGTTGTTAATCATCGCCGGCGTTTTTGTGTCGTCGTGCGGTGGCTCCAAAGCCAACTCGCGCAAAGAGGAAACGGCCGCGGAAGCGAATACGCCCGCGGTGGTCGAAGTGACAACGGCCGCGGCGATCAAACGCGACCTGCCGCGGTTCTTTGAAGCAACCGGCAGTCTCGCGGGCGATCAGCAGACCGATGTCGCGCCGCAAACGTCCGGCAAGGTCGCCGCTGTCGGCGTCGAGATCGGCAGTCCGGTCAAGCGCGGACAGATGCTTGTGAAACTCGACGACGCGGAGTTGAACCTGCGGGTCGAACAAGCGTCGACGCAAGTTGACCAGGCGAAAGCCGCGGTACGGCAGGCAGAAGAGAAGATCGGTTTAAAACCCGGTCAGACTTTCGATCCGAATCGCGTTTCGGAAGTCGCGGCGGCGAAAGTGGCTCTTGATCTGGCGCAGAAGAACCTTGTTCGAGCAGAGAAGTTGATCGAGTCAGGCGACGTGTCGCGGTCGTTTTATGACGAGCAACGCGCACGCCGCGATCAGTTGAAAGAGCAGTACGACGTGGCGCTCGCGCAGGCGCGGCAGAACTACGCCGCGGTTGACGTTGCGCGGACAAACGTCGCGAACGCGCAGTCGCAACTCGCACTTGCGCGTAAGAACCTTTCGTACGCACTGATCGTCTCGCCGATCGACGGCTTCGTTTCCGAACGAACCGCCGATCTCGGCGAGTACGTCTCGCCGCAGCAAAAGGTGGCGACTGTCGTGCGCACGAATCCGTTGCGCATTCGCATCGACATTCCCGAACAGGCGATTCCCGCAGTGAAAGTCGGACAGTCCGTGTCGGTTACGACGAGTGCATGGCCTGACAAGAACTTCGCCGGACGCGTCGCGCGTATCGCGCCGAACGTTTCCGCAGAGTCGCGCACGTTGACTGTTGAGGCCGAAGTCGACAACAGCGGCGGTGCGTTGAAACCGGGACAGTTTGCGACGGTGCGAATCCTTCAGGAACGCGCCGAACCGGCAGTGCTCGTGCCTGCGCGTGCGATCGTCACCGAAGCGGGCGTGAGTCGATTGTTTGTCATCAAGGAGGGCCACGCGGAGCAACGCGTCATTCAGACAGGCCAAACCGAAGGCGATCTGATCGAAGTGAAGAACGGAATTGCGGCTGACGAACAGGTTGCGACGAGCGGTTTGGAACGGTTGAGCGATGGTGTCGCGGTGAAGCAATAAACAGAGCTTTGTTCTTTGTGCTTTGTTCGCCAAAGATTAAAGGTGAGCAAGAAGTACAAAGAACAAAGGACCAAGAACAAAGAACTAAGAAAATGCAAAAACTCGCTGAGATATGTGTCCGTCGTCCGGTGTTCGCGACGATGTTGATTCTGAGTCTGACGGTTGTCGGTTTGTTCTCCTACAAATCGCTGGGCGTCGATCTGTTTCCGAAGATCGACTTGCCGACGATCACTGTGACCGTCGTGAACCCCGGCGCGTCGCCGCAGGAGATCGAAACCGAAATCACTGACAAGATCGAAGGCGCGGTTAACACGATCGCCGGTATCGACGAATTGCGTTCGACCTCGGTGGAAGGCGTTTCGCAGGTCTTCATCACGTTCCTGCTCGAAAAGAATCCGGACATCGCGGCCCAGGAAGTTCGCAACAAGATCGATTTGATTCTCAACGATCTGCCGCTTACGGCGGAGCAGCCGATCGTGCAAAAGCTCGACACGGACGCCGCGCCGGTAGTGCGTATCGCGGTTTCCGCGCCGCGCTCGCTGCGCGAAGTCACGGACGTCGCAGACAATCAGATCAAACAACAGATCGAATCCATCAACGGCGTCGGCGATGTGCAGATCATCGGCGGCCGTTTGCGTGAGATTCAGATCTGGGTCGATCCGGACAAGATGCGCGCGTTCAACGTCACCGTGGCGCAAGTTGCTGATGCAGTGCGTGCGCAGAACATGGAAGTTCCCGGTGGCCGCGTTGAAGAAGGCGCGCGCGAACTGACCGTTCGCACGATGGGCCGTATCGTCAACCCCGCTGACTTCAACGATCTCGTCGTCGGCAATCGCGGCACTTATTCAGTCAAGCTCAGCGACATCGGTTATGCGGAAGACGGCGCGGAAGAGCCGCGCACCGAAGCGCGTTTGAATGGTCAACCAGCCGTGACGCTGGTCGTCTCGAAACAGTCGGGACAGAACACAGTCGCGGTTGCTGACGAAGTGAAGGCGCGTTTACAGGAGATCAGCAGAAGATTACCGCCGGGCTTCAAAACAGAAGTCGTCGGCGACCAGTCGATCTTTATTAAAGCGTCGATTGAAGCGATTCAGACGCACTTGATCGAGGGCAGTATTCTCGCGGCGATCGTCGTGTTTGTGTTCTTGTGGAGTTTTCGTTCGACGCTGATCGCGGGGCTCGCGATCCCGACGTCGATCGTGGCGACGTTTGGTCTGATGGCCGCGATGGGCTTCACGCTGAACAACATCACGATGCTCGCGCTCACGCTGATGGTCGGTATCGTGATCGACGACGCCATCGTCGTGCTCGAAAACATTTTCCGCTTTATCGAAGAGAAAGGTGTGCCGCCGTTCCAGGCGGCCATCGACGGAACCAAAGAAATCGGTCTCGCGGTTATGGCGACAACGCTTTCGCTGTTGGCGGTGTTTCTGCCCGTCGGCTTCATGGGCGGAATCGTTGGCCGGTTCATGTCGTCGTTTGGTTTGACGTCGGCGTTTGCGATCGCTGTGTCGTTGCTCGTGTCGTTTACGTTAACGCCGATGCTTGCGGCGCGCTTGATCAAACGCAGCGACGACGCGAAAGAACGCCCGCTCGAGAGACATACCGAACCAGCGGATCACGGCTCGAAAGAGTCGCGTTGGTACCGTCCGATCGATCACACGTACACGAGGTTGTTGACGTGGTCCATGAAGCATCGCTGGGCCGTCGTGTTGGCGTGTGCGGCTGTCATCATCAGCATCGTTCCGCTCTTCATGTTTGTCGGCAAAAACTTTCTGCCGGTCGACGATCAGTCGCAGTTTGAAGTTCAGGTACGTGCTCCGGAAGGTTTCACGCTTGCGGCCACGTCCACGCTGGCGGAACGCGTCGCAGTTGATCTGCGCAAACTTCCCGGCGTGACCGACACGCTCACAACGCTCGGTGGCGGACAGCAGGAACAGGTGAACCTCGCGTCGATCTACGTGAAGTTGACGCCGATCAAAGAGCGCGACACTTCGCAAGAGAAACTGATGGTGCGCGCGCGCAACGAAATCCTCGCGAAGTATCAGCAACAGTATCCGGGACAACTGCGCACGTCTGTGCAACAGGTTGCAGCGATCTCCGGCGGCGGTTTCCGCAATGCGGACCTGCAATACGTCATCGGTGGTCCAGATCTGAAGAAGCTAACTGAATACTCAGACAAGTTGCTCGCGAAGATGAAGACGATTCCCGACGTGGTTGACGCTGATTCGACATTGATCAGCGGTAAGCCGGAGTTGCGTGTCGTGATCGATCGCGATCGCGCCGCGGATCTCGGCGTCCGAGTCGGCGACATCGCGCAGGCGCTCAACTCGCTCGTCGCGGGTCAGAAGGTCTCGACGTTCAACGCCGGTACCGATCAATACGACGTCCGCGTCCGTGCGGTCGGTCAATACCGCACGAGTGCTGAAGGACTGAAGCGCATGATCGTGTCGTCGACGAAAGTCGGTTGGGTCAGTCTCGACAATCTCGTACACGTGGAAGAGGGAACTGGTCCATCGGCGATCGATCGCTTGAACCGGCAACGTCAGGTGATGCTGCTAGGCAACATTCGTCCAGGCGGTTCGCAGGCGGCGGTCATCGACCAGATGAATAAGTTTGCGAAGGAAATTCAGATCGATCCGGCGTACTCGACGGGTCTCGCCGGACGTTCGAAGGAACTCGGCCGCGCCGGATACTACTTCGGTTTGGCGTTCCTGTTGTCGTTTGTCTTCATGTACATGGTGCTCGCGGCGCAGTTTGAATCGTTCATTCACCCGGTGACGATTCTGCTGACGCTGCCGTTGGCGATTCCGTTCGGCATTCTTTCGCTACTCATGACGGGACAGACCGTGAATATCTTTTCCGGACTCGGTCTGCTGTTGTTGTTTGGCGTGGTGAAGAAGAACGCGATTCTCCAAATTGATCATACAAATCAGTTGCGGGAAAGAGGTATGGAACGACTCGAAGCAATTATTCGCGCAAACCGCGATCGTTTGCGCCCGATTCTAATGACTACCATCGCGCTCGTCGCCGGTATGTTGCCGTTGACGCTCGCGACTGGACCAGGCGCTGGTACGAACAGATCGATCGGCGTGCTGGTTGTCGGCGGACAAACGTTGTGTTTGTTGCTCACGTTGCTTGCGGTGCCGGTGTTTTATTCACTCTTCGACGACTTGGCGAAGAGCCGTGTTTGGGGCCGTATCGGAAACGGTGCGCAGGCTGTGTTTGGACGTGTTCGGCGCAGGGCGACGAGCGCTGCGACGTCGTTGTTTGGTGGGCTGTTCGTGTTGTTGGTTGTAGTCAGCCTCGCATCGGTCGCGACCGCACAACAACCGGCGGCTTCGCCTTCACCTGAGACGGACACGATCAAACAAATGCCGGTTCCTACGATTGCGCCTGAGTTCCGTGCTGCGCAGAAGCCGTTGCCTCAGTTAGATCGCGTCGGTGTTGATTTGACTCGGCAGCATCCGCTGTCGTTGCGCGATGCGATCTCGCTCGCGCTGGAGAACAACAAAGACATCGAAGTCGCGCGGCAGAATGTGCGCGTGGCCGAGTTTGATCTGCTCGGTGCGCAAGGTGTTTACGATCCGCGCATTTCGACGGGCGCGTTTTACGAGCGTGCCGAAAATCCGATCTCCAGCTTCCTGAGCGGCGGTCAGAACGGTTCCGTGATCGAAAGCGATTTCGCCGGCAACGCGCGGCTCGAAGGACAGACGCCGTTTTTCGGCGGCAATTATCGGCTCGATTTGTCGTCGGGCAGGTTCAGTACGAATAACGAGTTCACCGCGCTCAATCCGTCGTTTCCCACGTCGCTTTCGTTCACTTACACACAGCCGTTGTGGCGCGGGTTGAGAATTGATAACAGCCGGCGGCAGATCGAGATCGCGCGCAAGAACTTGTCGCTCAGCGATGCGCAGTTTCGGCAACGCGCGATCGATACGATCACTAACGTACAACGTGCTTATTGGGATCTCGTGTTTGCGCTTCGTAGTCTGCAGGTGCAACGCGACGCGGTTACAGTCGCGCAAACACAGCTCGATCACAACAAGCGTTTGGTCGAACAAGGGCAACTCGCGCCGATCGACATCGTCGCGGCGGAGTCGCAGATCTTTACTTACGAACAAGGCGTGTTCACTGCTTTGGAAGAAGTCTCGCGTGCTGAGAATAATTTGAAGAACATGATCGCGGAAAACAAGCAGTCGGCGATCTGGACGGAGTCAGTTGTGCCGACGGATCCGGTTGAACTGTCCGTTCCGCCGGTGGCGCTTTCGGAAGCGTTGAAGATGGCGATGGAGAATCGTCCGGAGTTGCAGCAGTCAAACGTGGTGAAAGAGATCAACCAGATCGATCAGAAGTACTTCAAGGACCAGACGAAACCAGCTGTCGATCTCGTCGGCCAGTACGGCATCAACGGTCTCGCCGGTTCGATCAGTACAACGGGTGTGAATCCGTTTACTGCGTCGCAGTTGCAATTGAGGCAACGAGTGGACGAGCTTTCCAGTTTGCAAGGTCTCGATCCGTTGCCCATCATTCCGCCTCAAACCTTGTCGCCGGATCTGCTGGGTGGTTTCGGCACGTCGGTCGGCAACTTGCTGTCGAACCGTTTCAATAACTTCAGAGTCGGCGTGCAGATCAGTTTGCCGCTGCGTAATCGGACTGCTGAAGCGCAGCTCGGGCGTTCGTTAGTCGAAGGCGAGCGCATCGCCACGCAGCGCGAACAGCTCGAACAGGGGATTGAAGTTGAGGTGCGCAATGCGTTGCAGTCGATGCGCAGTGCGGAGTCGCGGCTTCGTGCGGCGATCGCGACGCGTGAAGCAAACGAACAGCAGTTTGCCAGCGAACAGAGAAAACTCGATGCGGGTCAGTCGACGACGTTCCTGGTGCTCGAACGGCAAACTGCGTTGACGACCGCACGCGGGTTGGAGTTAAAAGCGCAGACTGATCTGAATAAAGCCATCGCGGATTTACAGCGAGCCACGGGTAATGCTTTGCGAGTCAACAGTGTCGTAGTCAAGGTGCGCTAAAGATGACAAATCAACTAGTTGAGACGTGGGCCATCCACGATCGCATCAACCTGTATCTACTCGAAGCCGTCGATCCGCAGTCGCTGAGCAGTCATTCGGCTTCGAAAGGCAGAAGCGTCGGCGAGCAGTTTGCTCATGTACACAACGTGCGGCTGATGTGGTTGAAGTCAGCCGCGCCCGAACTGCTCAAAGGCTTGAACAAGATCGAAAACGAGCAGGCGACGGATAAGAAGTTGTTGGCGAAGTCGCTGAGTGAATCAGGTAAAGCGATCGGCACGTTGTTGGAACAGAGTCTGGAAGCGGGCGGAAAAGTGAGAGGCTTCAAACCGCACGCGGCCGCGTTTCTCGGTTATCTGATCTCACACGAATCACATCATCGCGGCCAAATTGCGTTGAGCCTGAAGCAGGCTGGCAAACCGCTCGACAAGAAGATCGGTTACGGATTGTGGGAATGGGGCGTCAGGTAGTTAGCCACAAAGAAGCACAAAGCCCGAGTTAGAACAGGTTTTCGACCAGGAGGAACCCGCCGTAGATCGCGGCGCAGACGGCCGTTGCGGTCACGACGTACCAGGCGGGCAGACGATTCTGACAGGTGCGACAACGTGTTCGCATCCAACTCGCTCGACGTTGGCAGTTGTGGCAGGTCATCTCTGCACTTTGTGGCATGAGTCGCACGCTGTTCGCAAGTGCTCCCGTGTTATTTTTTAATTGCGGCCGGTTTCACGTTGGTCCATAAGGGCCAATGGTCCGAGATCTCGATTTTCCGATCGATGCCGTGACTTGTCGTTTCCAGTCCTCGAACCCACACCCAATCAAGCCTGAACTCAATCGGCACTAACATGACGCGCCGGCGAAATGTCGACTGTGTGCCGAACGGCGTACTCAATCCGGCCTTCGAAAACAGTTTGATCGTTTCGTCATCCGCGCTTGCTTGCCAGGTGTTGAAATCACCCATCACGACTGCCGGCATGTCCGTCGGGTAACGCGCGAGGTCTTCCAATACCGCGTTGAACTGCTCCATTTTTTTGTCGACTGAAATTCTCGTCTCCGCGTGTGCGGAGTAAACGCGCCATTGCTTGCCGTCGATCTCGACAGTTGCTCCGAGTGCGACGCGGCGCCGCTTGTTCGGACCCGGATTCGGCAACACGATGCGCTTCACGTCTGACAACGGATAGATGCTCAGTATCGCGACGCCCGTCTCTTCTTCGTCCTTAGGATTTGGCGTCGGCGGCGCGGCCCACGCATAGTGCAAGCCCAACTCATCAGCGAGGGCTTTCGCGGTGTTGCTGTGACCGGTGCGTTTCTTGTGCCGATCCACTTCCTGCAACCCGAGAATCGCCGCGCCGCCAATCTCCGGATCTTCGTGCAGGAGTCTTGCTATTTGTTTAAGCTCGTCACCACCGCGCCAACGGATGTTGTACGAGACGATCTTGATCTCCGCGTTCTCCGACGTGTGCTTTCGGAGCGTTGCGGCTTTTCCGGATTCCAGCAGGAGCGAATCACCTTTCGCATCGCTCACGCCTGCGGGCGACAAAGCGATTTGCAGCAATAGCAATAGGACGGCGAGCACGTGTTTTGTTTCTCCTGAAAGATCTCTGACGCAGGTAGTGTTCGGGAGAATGGACCAGATTCTCCAAAAACCAGTGTCAGAAGTGTAGACAAACGGTTGTCTTTCAACTCGAGTGCCATCCGAACAAAATGGCAAACAATATCTTAAGGCGATAAGCTAAGATGCGTTTATGAGTTCAGATGCAATCCAACTCGATGTGCTGGCAGTATTTTCACACCCGGACGACGCGGAGTTGTCGGTCGCGGGGACACTTCTCAAACTGAAGTCGCTCGGCTACCACACTGGCGTGTGCGACATGACGCGCGGCGAGATGGGCACACGCGGCACTCCTGAAATCCGCGCGCAGGAAGCACTCGACGCGGCGCGCATCATGAACCTCGACGTTCGTATAAACCTCGAACTACCCGACGGGCATGTTCACCCGACCGAAGTCGCGCGTACAGCTCTTGCGCGCGCGCTGCGAACGTACAAACCTAAAGTCCTGTTGACCACACACGAAGACGATCCGCATCCCGACCACGCAAACACGTCGATCATCGTGAGACAGGCGGCACGCCTCGCGTCGATGGGACGTTATGACGAAGAGTCGGGACTGGCGCCGGTGCCGATGCCCGCGATCATGCACTCGCTCTTCTCGCGCCGGATCGTTCCGTCGTTCGTGGTCGATGTCTCCGGGTTTGTAGACGAGAAAATGGCTGCGATCCGCGCGCACGCGTCGCAGTTTTACAAGGAGTCGTCGAAAGAGCCACCAACGCGGATCAGCGAGCGGGGTTTTCTGGAGGAGATCGAGGTGCGAATGCGTTACTTCGGATCGTTGATCGGCGTCGAAGCGGGCGAACCGTTCTACGTTCGTGAGGCGTTGAACGTCGACGATCCGTTGGCGTTATTAACGCGCCCGATGAATATCTACTCGTAAATTCGGAGCGCGGGCGGCTCGCCCGCCGTAGGAACCAATCGGTGCGCGGCCCTAGTTGCGGGCGATCCGCCCGCGCTCCGAGTTAGGCATTACTTAGTTCTTCGCGGTAGCTTTCTTCTTGGGATCCAGTATCGCTCTGGCGATCGCGATCGTGGCTACGGCGCGTGGGCCTTCGCCCTGGAAACCGCGCGCGAGCTCCACGGCTCGCTCGTAATCCTGATTCGCGAGCTGACCAAAGATTCCTTCGAGATCAAACTCGGGTATGTCGTTGGTGTGGACTGACGAACTGCCTTTGCTTTGAAACTGCAACACCATCAAGCCGTCTTCGCCAGTGAATCCTTCCGCTGAGTTAGCTGCTTTGACAGCATCAAACGTCGCATCCCAAACACGAGACACATCAACTACTTTTAAGGCATTTGCCACTGCGATCAGAGCCTGTGGCCGCGACGCATCTGAAACGTCAATCCGGCGCGCTTCGTTCGACGCCATTTCCACCAGTTCAACAGCTTTCTCTCTGTCAGTGGGGGCGAGGTTCTTGGCAGTTTGCGTTAACACCCAAACCTTTTGCAGATGATTTAATTCGCCTTTTTGGACCAGCTCCAGCGCCTGGTCGGTGAGCTTCTTTCCCACAGCATACATTGCGAGGCTTGGATCGATGTAAGCCTGCAAACCCTTGCGCATTTCCGAATCGTCAATCTTGCTAACGAAATCGCGCGCTCGCATGTCACCGCGGCCGGCCAAGTGGAACGCCAGTTCGACGTAGAGTTGATCGCGTTCAGCCGAGGTCTTGGCCCGTTCAATTCGATCGAGTAGTGCTTGTTCCTTTTCTTCAGCGGGTTTCTCGGGGCGAATGCCGCGGCCGAGCCATTCGTCACTGCGGTTTCGCGTGTCGTCAGACACCGTCGCATTCAACGCGTTCAAATGTGCGCGTAGTGATTCGGCCATCTCTGGCGGTGCGGATTGTTCGAAGAAGGGAAGCAAGCGTTTGATGACGAGATACTTTCCTTCCGGACCAGATGAAGTTTGATCTTGTCCCGGCGGCGGCAGCGGACGCAGCAAAATCGACGCTGCCGATTGAAAAAACATATTTCGCAGTTCTGGTGAAACGTCAGCCGGTACGATCTTGTCGCTTGACTGAGACGTGTTAACGCCTTTTCCGGTAATGATGACGTACAAATACGGTGTGAAGATGTATGACGAAAGTAACGAAACAGTGTTGGCGTCTGCTTGTGGATCGCGTGCGGATGAAGCCAGCAAGGCGGCGTAGCGTTCGTCGGCCGCCACGGGGTTTTTTGCGCGAAGAGTCGAAAGGAAGGTGAGCGATTCGGTGCTGACAACCGTCAGTGCCGGATCGGCAAACTGAAGCGCACGTTCCATCTCGCCGGCCTGAAGCAGTTCTCTCGCAACGCTCAAACGTTGACTCAGTGCCTCATTATTTAACCTTCCGGGTCGCGGATTAGCGTTATTTGCTGCTTCGAGTTTCTGGGCTTTCAGTTTATCGAGAAACTCTTCACCCAGCGCGCGATCGTTTCGCGCGGCCAGCCGCAAAACCTCACGGCGCAAACTTGGCGGCAACGAAATCGCGTAGCCACCGCCGGTCTTGGTCTTCTGTTGGGCGATCTCCTCTTGTAGTTTTCGTTCGCTCTCCAGATCGGCGCCTTCCGCGGCTTCCCACGCTTTGCGAAACATCAAACGTCCCTGTTCGGCATCGACCGCCCACAGCGCATCCGCGATGCGCGCCAGCGAACGTGCGCGCAGAGTTTGATCGTTAAAAGTGCGCGCGTCGGTGGAAAGCGCAATCAACAGCGAGCGCGCCGCTACTCGCCGCGCTTTTTCTCGCCGTTCCGCAGCCGAACGATTTTCCGGCGTTTGGGCAACAGTTAGAGCTGTAGATGCAAATAAGAAGAGAACAACGGGAGCAATGCGGGGCAGGGGGGACATATTAACTCCTGTTCTTTATCCGCAGATCACACAGATTAGATCGCGACTACTTCCAAATCCGGATCGACTTCCTGCTTGAGCATCCCCTCGATCGCCATCAACGTACCCGTCAGCGAACTCGGGCAGCTACCGCAGGCGCCCTGGTAGCGAATGCTCAACGTGTGTTCGTTCAGACCAAGAACTTCGAGATAACCGCCATCGCCCATCAGTGCGGGTCTGACTTTCTCGTCCAGAATCTCGTTGATCTTCAACAGCCGTGGATCGTCGCTGGTCACCGCTGCGATTGAACCACCAACCGCCGCGGCGGCCGCTGCCGCTGAAACCTGGACCGGTTCGGCCGCGCGAATCGGCACTGCGAGCACCGGCAGCAATTCGTCCCAATCGCCTTCTTCGTCCTTCTCGATCGTGATCATCCGGTCCATGTAAAAGACCGAAACCACGTGCCCGACGTCGAACAACGACTTCGCCAGCGTGTCATTTTCCGCCTGGTCCGCCGAGCCATACTGCTTCGCAACGCCATTACTGACGGCTTCCCGCAAAATAAACTTCACTGCATTCGGATTTGGTGTCTCTTCAATGTCCGCAATCTTTGGCATCGCAAAACTCCCTGTTCGTCCTTTGTTTCGCCGTCATTATAGCGACTTTGTTGGGGATTCGCAGGTTCGCAGGCGCGGGAATATTCAGACAGATTTTCGGTAGCTAAATACACACAAAAAAAGCTCGAAAGAAGTTGCAAGAGTTATTGCTAAAAAACAAAAGCAGGAATATACTCCCGCCCTCACTTGCCCCCCTCTCAGAAGGTGAGTCAAGTTGAGACGAGGCAGGCGATAGCGAGGGTCGCCTGCCTCAACTATTTTTAGCGGGACTTTGTGCTAAGCTCGGCGTCGCAATGAACATCGGAATTACGGTCTATTCCAGCTACGGCGGCAGTGGAATTGTGGGTTCGGAACTCGGTAAGGAACTAGCCGCGCGCGGGCACACGGTCCATTTCATCGCTTCGTCACTTCCCACGCGGCTAACTGAGTTGAACGATCACGTGCGTTTCCACGAAGTGGAAATGATGTCGTATCCGTTATTCGAACATCAGCCGTACACGCTCGCGCTCGCGACGAAAATGGCGACGGTTGCTGAGGAAGAGAACCTCGACCTGTTGCACGTTCACTACGCGATTCCACACTCGATCAGCGCGATTCTCGCTCGTGAATCACTCAAACCGCGACGCCGGTTGCCGGTCGTTACGACTCTGCACGGCACTGACATCACGCTCGTCGGCGCGGATCGTTCATACCTGCCGATCACTCGTTACGGAATCGTGCAGTCAGACGGCGTCACCGCGATCTCGCACTATCTGAAAGAAGCGACGCGCGAGATTTTTCACTTTGACGATATTCGAGTGATTCCAAACTTTGTTTGCCAGTATGACTACGAACGCAAGGAAGTCGATTCGTTGCGCAAAACACTGGCCCCGAACGGCGAACCGTTGCTGGTCCACGTTTCAAACTTTCGCCCGGTGAAGCGGCCGGTCGACTGCGTGGAGATCCTGGCGCGAGTTTTACAAAAGGGAATCAAGACTCGTCTCATAATGGTCGGTGACGGCAGTGAACGAACAAACGCGGAGCACCGCGCCCGTTGCCTCAACATTTACGATCACTGCACTTTTGTGGGCAAACAACCGAGAATCGTCGATTATCTTTCCGCGTCGGATGTGCTCTTGTTGCCGTCCGAGCAGGAGTCGTTTGGTTTGGCCGCGCTGGAGGCGATGGCTTGCGAAGTTCCGGTGGTTGCGTCTCGCGTCGGTGGTCTGCCCGAGGTTGTCACTGACGGCGAAACCGGATATTTAAGCCCTGTTGGCGACACGGATAAAATGGGCACGGACGCGGCTCGTCTGTTGACGGACCCCAAGCTGCGCCGCGAGATGGGCCAACGCGCCCGTGATTCCGCGATCTCTCGTTATCGAACTGACGTCGTGATTCCGCAATACATCAGTTTCTATGAGGAAATGTTAGCCAAGAGTACTTGAAACTTAATGCGGAGGAGCCCCCGTGACTAAGCTGCTGCTCTCACTCGTCCTCTGTTTTCAACTTGCGTCTAACGGGTTGGCCCAACAACCCAGCCTGCCACCGCCGCCGAAACCACAAGAACAGAAACCGGCTCAACCATCACCGCAGCAACCGGACGATGTTGACGTCGTAAAGATCACGACCAACCTGGTCCAGATCGACGCCGTAGTCACCGATCGAAAGGGAATGCATGTCACTGACTTGCGTCCGCACGAAGTCGAGATGCTAGAGAACGGCAAGCCGCAAAAGGTCACGGAGTTCTCGTACATAAAGATCGGTCGGACGGCTGAAGCTGCTGCAAAGCCAACGGAAGAAACCGATCGGACTCCAGTTCCTGGACCACCAAAGAAGCTGCAACGCGAAGAGGTGCGACGTACGATCGCGCTCGTCATCGACGACTTGAGAATGTCGTTCGACAGCGTGCGCTTCACGAAACAAGCGCTGAAGAAGTTTTTGGACGAACAACTCCAACCAAGCGATCTGGTCGCGATCATTCGCACCGCCGGAGGCACGGGCGCGTTACAGCAATTTACTTCGGATAAACAGCAACTCTACACCGCAGTCGAAAAACTGAAATGGGTCCCGCGCATCGGAAACAGCGCGCAGGCATTTGAGAATATTCGCCAGGAGACGATGCAGATCGGCGAGCGCAACATGCTCGACAACACCAACGAGCTCGACGATCTCAACCAGATGCGAAAGGATCTGTTTGCGGTCGGAACACTCGGCGCGTTGAACTACACGATTCAGGGATTGCGCGAGATGCCCGGTCGGAAGTCGATCATTCTTTTCTCGGATGGTTTACAGCTTTTCAATCCGTCAGAACCGACTGGCAGTTCGCGGATTTTGAATTCGTTGCAACTGTTGCTGGACCTCGCGAATCGCGCTTCGGTCGTCATAAACACGATGGACGTGCGCGGGTTGGTCACGTTTGGGCTGACCGCCGTTGATAACACCTGGAACATGAGTCCCGCGCAGGTCGAAGCGAAGTTGAGTCAGCGAAAGGAAAACTTCTTCGATTCACAGAGCGGTTTGAACTATCTCGCGGCGCAGACCGGCGGGCTGGCAATTCGTAACACCAACGATATGGACGGCGGCGTGCGGCGCATCATGGACGATCAAGCCGGCTATTACCTCGTCGGTTACCGGCCTGACGATTCGACCTTCGACAGCACGAACGGCAAAACAAAATTTCATCACGTCGAACTGAAAGTAAAAAGACCGGGCAAGTTTACTGTGCGAACTAGAACGGGTTTTTACGGCGTGACCGACGAACAATTGAAAGCGTCGAAAGAAACGCCGCGGCAACAACTGATCGGCGCATTGCTTTCTCCTTTTACGGCTTCCGGAGTTCAGTTGCGTTTGACCTCGCTCTACTCCAACGAACCGGCGCAGGGTTCCGTGTTGCGCTCCTTCTTACATATCAACGCTAGCGATCTGACGTTTACTAAAGAACCCGACGGCACGCACAAAGCGGTGTTTGACCTGATGTCGGTGACGTTTGGTGAAGACGAAAAGTTGGTCGATCAGGTTGCCGATCAGCATACGATCAACCTGACCGATGCGCTGTATGAGAAGATCGTGCGTTATGGTTTCACCTTCAACACCACTGTGCCGATCAAGAAAGCCGGCGCTTATCAGCTTCGAACTGCGTTGCGCGACACCGCGAGCGGGCGGATGGGAGCGGCGACGCAATTCATTGTCGTGCCCGACATCGAGAAGGATCGTTTGCAGACTTCCGGGTTATTGGTTAAAGGTATGCCCCTGGACCAATACCTGAAAGGCGCTGACGCCGCTGAAGGATCGGATCCGATGGCGAACACTTCAGTACGGCAGTTTCGCACGCCGAGCGCGATGGTCTATGCGTTGGCGATCTATAACGCGAAGCTTGATAGGACCAGCGGCAAACCGAACCTGACGATTCAGGCGCGTTTGTACCGAAACGGCGAACTCGTATTTACTGGAAAAGAAGTTCCGTTCGAGCTTCGCGATCAGGCAGATCCGAAACGATTGGGCGGTGGCGGCGCGATACAATTGGGCACGGAGATGAAGCCCGGCGAATATGTGTTACAAATCGTAGTGTCGGATCTAATGGCGAAAGAAAAGCATCGCGTTGCTACACAGTGGATAGATTTTGAGATTGTGCAGTGAAGTCAATAATTGTCGGCACGGCTGGTCATATCGATCACGGAAAAAGCGCACTTGTCAGGGCCCTCACCGGGACTGATCCGGATCGCCTTCCTGAAGAAAAACGTCGCGGGATCACGATCGATCTCGGTTTCGCCGATCTGGAGCTGAACGGTTTCAGGTTCGGCTTTGTCGACGTTCCCGGTCACGAACGTTTTGTCAAAAACATGCTCGCCGGCGCGCACGGGATCGATGTGCTCGCGTTGGTGATTGCGGCGGACGAAGGTGTGATGCCGCAGACGCGCGAGCATTTCGATATCTGCCGTCTGCTCGGCGTGCAGAACGGTCTCGTTGTAATCACGAAGAAAGATCTCGTTGAAGCGGAGATGCTGCCGCTCGTTGAAGAGGAGGCGCAAGCGCTCGTCAGTGGATCGTTTTTGGAAGACGCGCCAGTCCTCGCGGTTAGTTCGAAAACGGGTGAAGGACTTGAAGAACTTCGTGCTCAGTTAATCGAGATTTCTGAACGAGTGCCGCCGCGTTCGGCGGACTTCACGACGCGATTGCCGATCGATCGCGCGTTTTCGATGAAGGGTTTCGGCACGGTTGTCACTGGAACACTGATCTCCGGTCAGATCGCGGAAGCCGACGAACTCGAGTTGTTGGCGCCGGCTGTGAAAGTGCGTGTGCGTGGTTTGCAGGTACACGGACACGCGGTGGAGCAGGCGCATGCCGGACAACGAACGGCTGTCAATCTCGCCGGAATTGATACCGCCCAGATCGAGCGTGGCATGGTTTTGGGCCAAACGGGACGTTTGCGTCCGACGCAGATCGTCGATGTGTGGATTGATGTGTTGCCTGATGTTGCGCGGCCGATCAGATCGCGATCGCGCGTTCGTTTTCACATCGGCGCTGCGGAAGTTTTAGGACGTGTGACCGTGCTCGACGGCGGGTCGGAGATTCCGGCAGGTAAAGGTGCGTTGGCACAGATCAGGCTCGAAGCTCCGGTGGTTGCGCTGCATGACGATCGTTTCATCCTGCGCAGTTACTCACCGGCGGACACGATTGGCGGCGGCAGAGTTTTGAATCCGTTTGCGCCGAAACATCGTCGCAAAGACATATCCGGATCGGTTCAACTGTTACAGATGTTGCAGAGCGCGGAGCGCGCGTCGAAGTTTGCCGCGTTCGTTCGCATTGCGGGGAAACATGGCGTGCGATTGGCCGATCTGGCGGCGGCGACCGGTTGGACCAACCAGGTTTTGTCGAGCGTCGCTGGCGATGCTGCAAAGCAGGAAGCGGTGATCGAATCGGGCGGCGTTTTCTTGTCAACTGAGAATGTCGCGCAACTCAGTGGCAGCGTTATTACCGAGTTGGAACAGCATCACAAACGCGAACCGCTAGCGCGCGGCATGTTGCGCGAAACTCTGCGCGAGAAACTGTTCGGACACTCTTTACCGGAAGTGTTCGGCGCTGTAGTTGGCCGTTTGGAAACGAGCGGTAACATTGTTGCTGAAAAGGATGTGATTCGACTGGCACGGCACCGCGTTGATCTGACGGACAAAGACGCCGAACTGAGCGCGAAGATCGAGCAACTGTATTTGGACGCGGGTGTCGAGGCGCCAACGCTCGATGAAGCGCTGACGCGCGCGGGAGTTCCAGCACAGCAACGTGGTCAGGCCCGTAAGATTCTGCAACTGCTGCTCGACAACCGTAAACTCGTGCGCGTGCAGGGCGACATGTTCATGCACCCTCAAGCCATCGAAACCCTGAAGATGAAGCTGCAAACCTACGCCGCGCAACACGAACCCGATCGTCTCATCGACGTTCCCACGTTCAAAACACTGGCCGGAGTTTCACGAAAGTATGCCATTCCGTTGCTCGAATATTTCGATCGCGAACACCTCACGCGCCGCGCGGGCGACAAGCGAGTGATCCTCAAAATCTGAAGCTTGCATCATCTGCGCCACGGCGTTAACATGCTTCCATTATTTAGCGTATAGCGGCTTTTTCCTTAACCTTCATAACTGTTTCCTGGCCGGAGGTTCAAAATGAAAAGCCTGAAGGACATACTCGCGGTGGTCGTCGGCATTCTTACAGCCATCGGTGCGATCTATTTCTTTTACAGATTCGTAACCGATCCGGCGGGTGCTAGTCACGCTAATGGCTGGTACGCACTCGCTTTGGCCGTAGTTGCCTTTGTTTGTGGCCTGATTTACTTCCTCGGCCACGTTAATAAAGAAGAGGAAATCCACATTACGCAGTAGGCGAGCGCTAGCCGAGAGCATGGTTGGAAGCCGCTGAGGCGACTTCCACTGTAAGAACTTGCGCTTGGTCACCGACACCAATTGGACGCCGTTTGTGCACATACCAAAGCGGCTCAAGTGCGCAGACGGCGCTTGCTTTTTTGAGCTACAAAGAAGCACACAAGGAGAGACTCGACACCTATGTTCTTCGCAAACCTGATGCTCTTGCAGCAGCTTCGGGCCACGCAGCCAAACTACTTCTTCCTCGTCACTTTGCTGTTGTTGATTGCCGGCGGCGTCGCCTGGCTGATCGCTGCTGTGCTCGGTTTCGCGCGGTCGCCCGCGTTCGGACCTTCGGCGCGCTGGTTTTCTTACGCCGCTGTTTGTTTGGTTATCTATCACCTGCACTTTCTGCTGTTCGGAGTGTTTGTGTTTCTCGGAATGAGCCAAAACTCGGCGGACCTGTCGATGGCATTGGGAGTCGGAGCGTTTTTCAATCTGTTTGTGGTGCTGGCCGCAGTGTGCGCGATCATGGGTTTTGTGCGCATGACCAACCCGCGCTAAAATCGCCCGCACTCGATTGGCTTTGATGAATAAGAGATTAATTGCTGTCGCCGCGCTGGTGTTGATTGCAAGCGCGGCGTTTCTTCTTTTGGTGGCGTCGCCGAATGTGGCGACGAAGTCTGCTTCGAACCAGTTTGTGCGGCAACGCGGTGGACGTTTCTTTGTTGGTAATCGTCCGTTTCGGTTTGTCGGCGCGAACGTGGCTGTGATGTATCGCGACGACGACCGTGTGCGCATGCCGGAAACGTTGCGGCAGGCCGCGCAGTCGGGAATCAAAGTCGTGCGTGTGTGGGCGTTTGGCGAAGGTGGTCCAAACGACGTCAAGCCGATGGCCGATTTCGCTGACTGGCCGCGAGAGCATTCGTTTCGACTCGCTCCCGGACAGTGGAACGAAGATGCGTTTGTGCATCTCGATCGCGTGATTGCTGAGGCGGCGAAGAACAAGATTTACGTGCAGCTTTGTTTGACTAACTGGTGGCGCGACACGGGCGGCGTCACGCAGTATTTGCGCTGGGCGGGAATCAACGATGCTGCGGACGATAGTTACAAGTTTGGCATCAACAACGAAAAGGCGATCCTGTTTTATACCAACCCTGAAACGCGGCGGCTTTATCGCGAACACGTCGAGAAACTAGCAACGCGGCGGAACACGATCACTGGCGTCATGTATCGTGACGATCCGACGATCTTTGGTTGGGAGTTGATGAATGAAGCGCAGGTGATCACGGGCCGTTGGAATGAAAGACGCGCGTGGTTTGCGGAGATGAGTGCGTATTTGAAGTCGCTGGATCCGAATCACCTGGTTGCGCCGGGAGCGTGGGGTTATCGTTCGTCGTCTGAACGGCGCGAATGGCTCGCGGATCATGCGATTCCGTCGATTGATTATTGTGACGTCCACAATTATCCGCGTGACGATCACGATAGTTTTGTTGATTCGCCGGCGGCGTTGAAAGAGTTTATTGAGAACCGTGCGGCGGCGGCGTTTTCGCTTGGTAAGCCGATCGTGTTTGGCGAGTTTGGGATGGGTGACACTGGGCATAATGGCGCGTCGCAGGCGGAATGGTATCGGGCGTTTTTTGAAGGGAATGCGCGCGCTGGTGTCGGTGGTGCGATGTTCTGGATACTGACGCCCGATCCGCGTCGTGGTTACGGTGTGACGTATACGACCGATCGCGATCGTGTGCTGTTGAGTGAGATTTCGCGGGCGTCGCAAGTGTTTGCGACGTTGGAAACAGCGGAGTTGCCGTCGCAATTGCAGCAGGATTCGCGGCATTTGATACCGCGGCAGTTTACGTGGGAGCGTGCTGTCGGTGATGAAGCGACGATGCCGCAAGTGATCTTTCGGGAAGACAAATCGGTGCTTTATCAGTTCAAGCCGCAGATGGCGTCGGCGCAGAGGTTCGAGAAGATTGGTGAAGGGCCGGGATATATTTGGGGATTTGGGTCGGGGTTTCTTGAGTACAAGGTTCCCGAACGCGCGGATCGGCGGCGAGTGAGTGAGATCATCGTGCGCGCGCACGTGCAGCCGGTGCGTCCTGTCGATGCGCCTGACGGTTTTGTAAAGACGCGTGTGACGTTGTTTGTTGAAGGCTGGAACGCTGGTTCTCGCCTGATTCCATTCGAACCGGCCGGACAGCCCTTGGTCCAGGAGTGGCGTTTATCCGGTAACCTCCTGCGTTTGCGCGCGATGCGCGGCCTGCCCCTCACGATCCGCTTCGCCGTCCTCCCCGAATCCGACTGGCTCTACGGCGTCAACATCTCCAACTGGCCCGAAGGCTACGACTCCCGCGACGCCCGCCCCATCGAGGTCGAGCTAAGACACTGAGAGTTTTTATCCACAGATTACACAGATTTGCTTTGGCAGAAATCTGTGTAATCTGTGAATGACTTAAGAGGATCGCTGTTGTGTTTATCTGCAAAGGTGTATTCTTAACGGAACTGATTTGTGATGGTGGTTTAGAAGCATGATTGAAGTTGAAACAACGCCGAGCATTGAGAGCCTCGTCGCTGAAATGCGGCAGCTTTCGGAAGAGGAGCAGCGCGCCCTTGCGGTGGTGGTTTTGCAGGAGCGCAAACTCGAGCCGTTTGTCGAAGAGCTCGAGGATCAATTGAGTTGCGAGAGAGCAGAAGAGGACCCTGAGGAACCGTTACCGTTAGCACCGCAACTGCTAAGTCTTTGAGCTAACCTCACAGAGGCTAAAGGCCTTCGCGCACTAAATTACGAAAGGGCAACCTCACGTGCCTGTCACTTATACTGTACTCACACGACCTGCCACTGACCGTCAATTACAGCGGTTCCACAAAGCCAACAACCCTCGAACCAGAGACATCGTTAGCAGAATGTTGGCGTTAGCCGAGAACCCTCGTCCGCCCGGTTGTCGTAAGTTAGTAAACAGCCCTGCGTGGAGAATACGGGTTGGAGACTATCGCGTGCTGTACTTGATTGATGACGCGCGACGAGTAGTAACTGTTCTAACGATTTCTCATCGTCGCGGGGTTTACAGAGATTAACGTGACGATGCTTCGAGGACGAGGCTGAGGGAGGGTTGGTCCAGTTGGTAGAGTTTGGCGGAGGGGATGGTGTTCAGGGTGAAGGAGGCGATGGGGGTGGAGTGGGTGTTGAGGGTGGTGATGATGCGGTCGTTGCTGAAGTAACGACGGCCGCGGGCGATGATGATGAAGTCGCCGATGGTTAGTTGTTGCACAGCGGCAGGATCGGAGAGGGAGACGCAGACGAGATCCGTGCGGCCTGAGCGTTCTGCGTAGTAAGCTGCCAGTGTTGGACTCTCGCTGGCCACACGCGCGCCCGGACGCGCCCGAGTAACGATCTCCGCGATCACCTCGCGCATATTCGCGTCGTAAAATTCATCGTGCGGAAAGTAATAACCGGCCCACGACGTGCCGCCACCAATCGAGTTTGTGTACAAACGAAAATGCGGCGACGCCTGCACAGAACTCACTACTGAAGTGATAATCACAACGACCGCCAAACACGCCGGAACGTAGTGTTTCAAACTCGCGGCCGAGCTGCTCGAAGTAATCAGATTTGCAATCCAGCGTCCCGTAAACTGAATCCCTAACGCGGTCGTAATGAGCACCGCCGGCAACACTGTCGTGTAATAGCGCGTAAACTTTCCACCGGAGAAGCAGAACGCCACCACCCACAAGAACAGCCAGAACAAAATGAAGTAACGCCCATCGCCGAGCTTGCGTCGAAACAGCAGCGGCAACCCAGCAACAAAACCCAGCACGGTCAACACCGGCAATTTCACCGCCGTAAACACAAAATAAAAATAGAAAGGTATACCGTTGAGCCAGTCAGTAAAACGTTGCGGATAGATCTGGTTCATAAACTCATAACCGTCGTGACCGATGCGGTTGCCACCAGCGAACAGTCCCATCTGCCGCCACGTTTCCGGAAGCAGCACCGTCGGACTCAGCACCAGAAACACCAGAAACATGATCGCGAACAGCTTCACGATCCGTTTCTTCCCCAGCCGCCAACGCGTTTCCGGAATCTGCTGAAACATCCAGTAGTAACACATGCTGATCGCGAACAAGTGCGGCACATACTTCGACGCCACCATCGCGCCGTAACAAGCCGCGGTGGCCCAGTAATACTTATTCGGATTCCGATCGGTGCTTTCCGCGACGCGCTGTCCGCGCAACCAAAACACGTTCGCAAGCAAAAAGAAGAACAGCAAAAACGTGTCTTCCTTCGCCACTCGATTAAAACCGATCGCCGTTGGATTGAACGCCCACAACGCTGCCGCGATCAAAGCCACTTCGGCGCCGAAGAGTTCGGCGGCGATCAAGTAGATCAAGAGCGCAGTCAGCGCACCGGCGATCACGCCAGGCAAACGCAACGCAGTTTCGGGAGCGATTTGTTCCGAGGGACCAACAAGCGAGTTCCACTTCTCGACCGCGATGATCGACGCGGCTTGGAGAGCTTTCATCAACATCGGATGCTCGCCGTTCGCGCCGGTCAAGCCGTGCGCGCGATAGTCAGCAACCGCGTTGAGTTTGTTGAGCTCGTCTTCGCTGAGACCTTCAGCGCTGAGCCCGTTGAAACGAAAACCGAAGCCCCCCAGAATCAGGACGACAAGTGCGGCAAAGATTAGTGTGCGGCTATTTGTGAGAAGGCCCCGTCCGGCAAACAACTCTGGCCTGAGGCCAGCCGTGACGATCGCTTCAGCTCTTGCGGACAAATCTCAGTTTCCCCTCAAACAAAACCCGACAGGTTAGCGAAAAGTTCAGTTGAGTGTCAAAACCATCCGCAGATTACGCAGATTACCGATCCACAGACCACGAAGATTGTGATAGAAGAGAGCACAATTCATGTCTCAATCGCGGACGGATAACACAAATCCAACTCTTGCGCGCCGCCTCGGCCTCTTCGATGCCACCATGATCGTGATGGGTGGCATCATCGGCTCGGGCATTTTCATGAACCCGTCGGTGGTCGCGCTTCAGGTTCACACGCCGTTTCTGATCTTGGGCGCGTGGATCATCGGCGGTCTGTTCGCGCTCGCGGCCGGATTCATCTGGGCCGAACTCGCCTCGCGACGACCCGAAGTCGGCGGCCAATACGCGTACTTGCGCGAGGCGTTTCATCCGGCTGTTGCGTTCATCTACGGTTGGGTTTTGTTGTTGGTGGTGCAAACCGGCGGCATGGCCGCGGTCGCGGTTACGTTCTCGCGCTACTTCGTTGAATTAACAAACTGGCCGATCGGTTACTCGCAACTCGCCGCAATCGTTCTCGCATTATTAACGATCATCAACTGTCTCGGCGTGCGCGCCGGCAGCACTGTGCAAAGCATTCTCATGGTGCTGAAGATCCTTGCGCTCGCAGCGCTCGTGATCTGCGGACTGTTGCTGACTAAACCCGCAACCAATCCTTCAGCGTTGCTCGATAGACCAGCGTCATTCGACTTACTCACGGCGTTCGGCGCGGCACTCGTTCCCGTGATCTTTGCTTACGGTGGTTGGCAAACAGCGACGTTCGTTGCGAGCGAGATCAAAGAGCCACGCAAGAACCTGCCGCGAGGATTGATACTCGGCGTCACCGGCGTCGTACTGCTCTATCTCGCGGCGAACATCGTTTACATCATGGTTCTCGGAACGAACGGTCTCGCCGCGTCAACAGCGCCCGCGTCCGAAGTAATGCGTCAGGCACTCGGCGACTTCGGCGCGCGCGCGATCGCGGCAGGTATCGCGATCTCGACCGTGGGTTTTCTGAGTCAAAGTATGTTGACTGCACCGCGCGTCTATTTCGCGATGGCCCAGGACGGACTGTTCTTCAAAAGCGTCGGCACAGTGCATCCCAAAACGCGAGCGCCGATCGTAGCGATCGCGCTGCAAGGTTTGCTGGCGATCGCGATCGCGTATCTCGGCACGTACGAACGAATTCTGAACTACGTCGTTTCGGTTGACGTGATTTTCTTCGGACTGACCGCGTGTTGTATCTTCGTCTTTCGCAAACGTGCGGACAGCGATGAACTTGGCGTGGTGAAAGTGCCGGGTCATCCGGTGACGACGGTATTGTTCGTCGGGATCTGTTGGGCGGTGGCTATCAATACTGTTTACCACTTTCCGAGTAATACGCTGATCGGCATCGCGATCATGTTGGCAGGACTGCCGGTGTACAGGTTCTGGAGAGCCAAGAAAAATGGGGAGAGCAACTAGATGACGGCCGCGCGTGGCGAGGTTATGACCTCGGCTTACATGAATTGGGCCAAGACGAAGTCGGCCGCGAAGTTCAATCTCGCGACGAGTGGGATGCCGAACTTGAGTATCCGCGATCTGCGTGTGTCGCTTGAGGATCTGGAGATCACGGATGGTGGCTACGGTTATGAGCCGCTGATTTCACGGATTGGAAAGCGGTATCGGGTTGGGAAAGAGTCGATTGTGACGGCGGCCGGGACGACGTTTGCGAATCATCTCGCGATGGCGGCGCTGGTGAAGCCGGGTGATGAAGTGTTGTTTGAATCGCCGGCGTACGAGCCGATGCTGGCGGCGGTGCAGTATCTTGGGGCGGACGTGAAGCGGTTCACACGAAGATTCGAAGACGGGTTTGCAGTTTCGCCCCGTGAGATTGAAAAGCGTATCACGCCGAACACACGCCTCATCGTGTTAACAAACCTGCACAACCCGAGCGGCGCGCTTACCGACGACGCAACGCTAAAACAGGTCGGCGAGATCGCGCGGGCTAACGGCGCACGCGTGCTGGTTGATGAGGTCTACATCGAGACCTTGTTTGAAGAATCGCCGCGCACTGCGTTTCATCTCGGCAATGAATTTGTCATAACGAGTAGTTTGACGAAAGCGTTTGGACTCAGCGGCCTGCGCTGTGGTTGGATCTTCGCCGAACCCGAACTCGCGCACAAAATGTGGCTGCTCAACGATCTCTTTGCGGCAACACCGGTACACGCGGGCGAACGTTTGAGCGTCGTCGCGTTGGACCAGCTTTCAGAACTCGGCGAGCGCGCAAAGACAAGGCTGGACCACAATCGAAGATTACTCAACGAGTTTCTCGACACACGCGAAGATCTCGAAACGATTAGACCGGAGTTTGGAACGGTGATGTTTCCGCGTGTTCGCAACGGTGATGCTGATGAACTGTGTCGCTTGTTGCGTGAGAAATATGAGACGTCCGTCGTGCCCGGAAGGTTCTTTGAACTGCCAGCGCATTTCCGGGTGGGGATTGCTGTATCAAGCGATGTGTTGGAAGAAGGATTGGGGCGCTTGGGCGAGGCGCTTGATGAAATCCGTAGCTAAGCCACAAAAGGCACAAAAAGCACAAAAGGCACAAGAGAAGTATAAATGAGTTACGTCCCTCCTTTTACACTTCTTGTGCTTTTTGTGCCTCTTTGTGGCTCTAGTTCTTGACGCGGCGCTCTTCCACGATTAACCAATCCCGCACTTGCTCGGCGGCTTCGATCCCGACGGCTTCGGTCGTGATCCTGATCGGCGTGCCGTTGGGCCAGTTATCCTTCTTTAGATTTGGACCTTCAACGGCTTTGTAGTAGACCTGACCCTCAAACTGCTTCTTGCCCGTGCGTGGCGCGAACACCAGAATCTTCAGGTCCAAGTCAGGTGAGTTCAAGAAGATCGTGCCGTTCTGAAACTCGTCCACGTCAAACTCCACCAACACCACAACCGCTTCCGTTTCGCTCTTCGCCCGCTTAACAGCCGCGTCGTGCTTGAGTTCGCCAACCGAGGTCGTAGTGACGTTTCGGAACTCAGAAAGTTTTTGAATGAACGCCGCAAAGATCGTGTCTTCGCTGAGCAGGTGTTTCGAGCTTCCCTGCTTGGCGACGATCAGAGACGTCTTGCGCGAAACCTCTCTGGCATTCGCAATCGAACTCGGTTTTTTATCGGTTTCTGGTGTCGTTACAGGAGGTTGCGTAGGTTTCGGAGCGCGTCTGCCGGACTGCGCGAAGTGTTGCGTCGCGAGGAGCAGCAACAAGCTCGACGCCGCAAACAGCCCGCGTTTATGGCAGTTTCGCTGAAAGTCGGGAAGCATTCTCATGCGTTCATCTCCAGCGGGTTTCGCCCTTAGAAGCCGGGCCGGTTTATTGGGTTGCTAGGCGTTCAAAAGGCGAATGGCCTCGCGCGCGTAGTAGGTCAGAATGATGTCGGCGCCCGCGCGTTTGATACTGGTCAACGTTTCCATCATCACGCGCTCTTCGTCGATCCAGCCCTTCTG
>DATELP010000252.1:0-3549 GCA_035276425.1 Pyrinomonadaceae bacterium | reverse complement strand
TCGGTCTCGAAGGCCGCAACCCTCGCGACAGGGTGTTTATACTCCTACACTGTTTTTCGATCAACTTTTTGTGTGTTTTATTTTTTGGTTTTTAATGCCGCAGCAATTTTTCTTTTTACTGCTTCCATTTCTTCCTGTGTTTTGTATTTAGTTCGCGGCCAGAAAAAACCTTTCAATCCATCTTTGCGACGACGCGGCACTACGTGAATGTGCAAATGCGGCACACTTTGACTAACGCGATTATTCATCGCGACAAAAGTTCCTTCCGCTTCCATTGCTGACTCAACCGCACGCGCAAGCAGCTGCGCGTTTTCGAAGAGAGGTCCGACTTGTTTCGCTGGTAGATCCGTCAGTGTTTCGTAATGCTCGCGCGGCACGAGCAACGTATGTCCGGGAAACAATGGACGATGATCGAGAAACGCCAGCGTGCTTTTATCTTCAAATACGACGACTGACGAAACTTCACCGGACGCAATTCGACAAAACAGACAGTTTTCTTCTGTCATCACAATTCTTTCCTCTCTTCTTTAAAGAACAACGGAGCGCGGGCGGCTCGCCCGCAATACGATCCATGCGTGCGCCTTAAAGATGCGGGCGAGCCGCCCGCGCCCCTTAGTTCGCGGCGCCGAGTATTTCGTCAAAGCCCGGCCTGATGAAATCCCGTGCTTCAGGAAAAGCTTTTTCAACTCGTTGACGCACGCGTTCAAGCTGCAAGATCAGCGGCACAATTGATTCCATGCGCTCCGGTAACGAGAGCTGAATCCAGCGCCACGCGGCGATCGAACGATCGATTCCGATCAGCGCGACTTTCGCAGAACCGTCAGAATCCTTAGGAAAATCAGCCACTTCCGGCTCGTCTTCCCAGCCGTCACTGCGGCACGAAAGCGCCCGCATGATCTTCACGGCGATTTGATACTGATACCACTGAATCACTTCACGCGCATCTTCGAGTTGCTCAGACGGCTCGTTTTGTTCTGTATGATCGAAGCCGCGAAACCAGTCACTCGCGCTGTTTGCATACTTCTTTCCCGCGCGTGTGAGCGGATGATTGTCGACGAGTTGACGCCGATGCTTGCGCCGCTTCGGTTCTTCCTCGGGAATGTAACCGAGATCGAGGCCTGCGTCTTTGGCCCACGCGGAGATCATCTCCTGAGTCTCGTGCAGGATCGAGTTGAGATCTTTCCAGAAAGCCTCGTTGCGAATGTCGTGATCTTCTGGTGCATCGTTGTGGTCGAACTGCTCGGTTGCATAGACCAGGCAGCGCGAGGTCAGCGGACAGCGTTCACACCAACGATCGCAGTAGTTGTAAATTCCCGAGATCAAGTCAGGATTACTGGCGAGTTCCGTGAGGGATCTTCGTTGCATTGAGTTGTCTCCTTGATGATGAGGATTTAAGGTTGGCGCATTGTACTGTAGACTCACGCAAATATGAAATTCACTGTTAGAACAACTTCGCGCTCGCTGTTGTTGCTGCTTGTACTTGCATGGTCCACCGCGGTTTCAGCACAACAGGATCACACATCGCTTGCTTACGGATTTGTCAGTCCGAATACAAGTGAGAACCTCAAACTCGAACAAGCGATCAAAGGCATGAGCTCGCGCGAAGAAACTGAGCTGCGCAAGAAAGCGATCAATCTGAGTTGCGTGGTGCGCACGAAGATTAATGCGTATCGCGCGTTGGGTTCGTGGAACGACGGCGCCGAGCCATCGGTGATGGTGCGCGTAAAAGGCGATGAGGAGACGTTGCGTTATGTTCTGTCGCGCATGGGCCGCGACGCGCAGCAGAAGTACGTCATCTATTTTCACCCGCGGCCGGATGGCGAAGTTGATCTTTATACATTGCGGCCGCGCGTGGGTGCTCGCAATCTTGTCGCCTTAACTAAAGCTTTGGAGCGCGCCGGAATTCCGTTCAGCACGATAGTGCCGTTGAAACAAACAACAGCCGTCTACATCATCGATCTCGATCGTGATTTGCGTGACAAGATCATGAACGCCGCGCGAACACTGCGCGCGCGTGTCACCACCGAACCCGGCAAAGCCAAACTCTTCGGCGACGACTTGCGCCCAAAGGCAAAAACCGTTTTCGAGCAGGACATCAAAACTTACGAAACCAAAAATCCGGACCTGCCGCCGACCTGCGACGTACAAAAGCGAAGAAAGAGATGAAATCGAATAATCCGTGTATCACCGCTACTGTCACTAAAGCACTCGAACTCTTGCCGGGGCCGGAAGGCCAACGCTTTGCTGGGGTGTTTCGACATGGAAGTTTAGAAGTCGAGATCTATGCACCGCGTGGGACGGATCCGCAGCAACCGCACACGCACGATGAGGTCTACTTCGTGGCGGCGGGAACTGGAGAATTCGTGTGCGGCGACACGCGCCGGACGTTTGGACCAACCGACATTCTCTTCGCCGCCGCCGGCGTGGTGCATCGTTTTGAAAACTTTTCCGGCGACCTGACGCTGTGGGTGTTGTTCTACGGCCCCGAGGACGGCGAGGAAAGTTAGCCACAAAGAGGCACAAGAAAACTTTTGTGCCTTTTTGTGGCTACTGTTCAGGCTTGACGGCTTTTGTAAACGAAGCGAGCGGCAGAGCGTTCAGCACTTCGCGTTTCGTGACCCAACCGCGGCGGGCCATCGCAACACCAAACTTCAGGTGATTCAGCGCGCCCATCGAATGCGCGTCCACTGAAATCACAAACTTGATCTTGCGTTTGCGCGCCTCGCGCACCCAGCGCGGTTCGAGATCGAGCCGGTAAGGATCGCCGTTGATCTCGATCGCCGCCTTCGACTCCGCAATCACGTCGAGAATGCGTTCGATGTCGCACTCAAACGGCGGCCGGCGTTGAAGCAACCGTCCAAGCGCGTGGCCCCAAACTTTGAAAACGGGCTGCTGCATCGCCGTGACGATGCGTTCCGTCATCTTGCGCGAGTCCATCTTGTAACGCGCATGAACGCTCGCGACGATGCAATCAAGCTGTTCCAAAATGCGGTCGGGATAATCAAGCCCACCGTCCGCCAGAATGTCCGATTCCGTGCCGCGCAGGATCTTGATCTTCACCGTGCTTTGCAGTTCGTCGATCTCGTCCCACTGCCGGTACAAATCCTCGGCCTTCAACCCGCCGGCGTAAAACGCGGTCGGCGAGTGATCCGTGATCGTGATGTACTTCATGCCCATCGCTTCGGCAGTGCGCACCATCTGTTCGAGCGTGTGCTTGCCGTCGGAGTAAGTGGTGTGGCAATGGACCATGCCTTTGATGTCACCGAGCGTTAACAGATCCTCCGGCAGCGTGCCCTCGATCGCCGCTTCAACTTCGCCCTGGTCCTCACGCAGCTCCGGTTCGACGTACTGCATACCCGCGCGTTCGTAAAGTTCTACTTCATTGCGCGGCATCCGCGTCGCCTTCTTCTTCTGGCTCATGACGCGTGTACTGACCTTGTCGACGTGCGCTTCCGATCCGGTGCGTGAAAACAACACCACCGGATACTCCGCAGGCATGACGGCGGTGAACGACACGACCGCGCTGTCTGCCAGATAAGCGAAACAACT
>DATELP010000251.1:0-9966 GCA_035276425.1 Pyrinomonadaceae bacterium | reverse complement strand
ACGCGCCGGCCAACCGCGATCAATTCGATCGCTGTGTTGCCGTTCATTAACGACAGCAAAGATCCAAACGTCGAATACCTTTCCGATGGAATCACCGAGAGCATCATCAACAATCTCTCGCAACTGCCGGAGCTGAGAGTGATGTCGCGCAATGCGGCGTTCAGATTCAAGGGATCGAATCTCGATCCGGTCGACGCAGGCCGGAATCTCAACGTCGGTGCGGTCCTCACCGGACGCCTCGTCAAGCTCAACGATCGTTTCGTTATCAAAGCTGAATTGATCAAAGTCGCCGATGGTTCGCAGCTTTGGGGCGACGAGTACAACAGCAGTCTCGCCGACATCTTCTCGGTCCAGGATGAAGTGTCGAAGAAGATCTATCAGAGTTTGCGGCTGCGTTTGAGTGGCGCCGATGAAGAGAAACTCGCGCGACGTTACACGCACGACGCCGAGGCTTATCAGCTTTATTTGAAGGGACGTTACTTCTGGAACAAGCGCAACGAAGAAGGCTTTCGCAACGGTATCGAGTACTTCAAACGTGCCGAAGAAAAGGATCCGACTTTCGCGCTCGCGTTTTCCGGTCTCGCTGACTCATACGCGCTTTTGTGCGACATCGGCGTAGTAGTGCCGAAAGATGAAATGCCGAAAGCAAAAGCGGCGGCGGAGAAGGCGGTCGACGCGGACCCGGCGCTCGCGGAAGCTTACACGTCGCGCGCGTTCGTCAGGCTTGCCTACGATTGGGATTGGCTCGGCGCGCAGAGTGATTTTCAACAGGCACTCAAGCTGAATGCGAAATATCCGACCGCGCATCAATGGTACGCGTCGTACCTGATGCAGATGGGCAAGTTTAGTTTGGCGAAGACGGAGATCGAGGAAGCGCACAAGCTCGATCCGCTGTCGCCGATCATCAGTTCCAATACCGGTCTCTATTCCTACTACGAACACAACTACGACGACGCGATCGCGAAGTACAAGTTGACGTTGCAGAGCGATCCTGATTTCTGGGTCGCCCGGCATTACCTCGCGCTGGCTTACGTGCAGAAGGGAATGCACGACGACGCGATCAAGGAGTTGCGGGCGTTGATCAAAGCGCCGCCGAGTGGTCCAGTGCCGGACGAAGTGATTGCAACTGAAACGGAAGCGTCAGCTTCGCTCGGTTTTGCGTACGCGATGGCGGGGAAAAAGGCTGAGGCGCAGGAGATCCTCAACAAGCTTCAGGCTTTGTCCGAGCGGCGTTATGTCACCGGGCTTTACTTCGCGATTGTTTATGCGGGTTTGAAAGACAACGATCACGCGATCGAGTACTTGAACAAAGCTTACGACGATCGGCATCCCGGTCTCGTCCTCATCCGCATCGAGCCGATGTTTGACGCGCTGCGATCCGACGAGCGTTTCAAACAGTTAGTGAAACGCTTCGAACCGATCCCTTAGCCACGAAGAGGCACAAAAGAGTCTTCAAGAATCTTTAGGAGTTCTGAAAGTTCCGCCGGCAACGGGCTACTGAACTCGACTCGCTCGCCTGTTTGCGGGTGAGTGAAGGCGAGTCTTTCGGCATGCAGAAAATGGCGGCCGAGGTTGCGCACGTGCGCGCGCAAGCGTGCGTCCTGGATCGTGTTGTCGCGGCCGCCGCCGTAGGTTTCATCGGCGACAACCGGATGTTTCAACCACGCGAGATGGACGCGAATCTGATGCGTGCGGCCGGTTTTTAATTCAACGTCGAGCAACGTGAAGCGATCGAAATGTTGCCGCACGCGAAACAATGACAACGCGCTTCTTCCGCCGCGCACGACTGCCATGCGCGTGCGATTCTGAGGATCGCGTGCGAGTGGTTGATCGATCTTTCCCGAGTCGTCCTTTACTCGCCCGTGGACCAGCGCGACATAAGATTTGAACACCGTCCGATCGCGAAACTGATCGGAAAGGTGTTCGAGTGCTGCTTCGGTTTTGGCGATGACCAGCAGTCCGGAAGTGTCGCGGTCGAGACGATGCACGATCCCGGGCCGTACGCCTGTGCTGTTCGGGAGTTGTTGAAAGTGAAATGCGAGAGCGTTCGCGAGCGTGCCGCCGTGAATTCCGGCAGCGGGATGGACCACCAGATCCGCGGGTTTGTTTACAACGACGAGGGTGTCGTCTTCGTAGACGACTTCGATTGGAATATCTTCCGGAGCGAAACTCGTCGAAGCGGGCGCGATGAGTTCTACTTCCAGCTCATCGTTTTCGCGTAGTTTGTAGGATGGTTTCGCGGGCTTGCCGTTGACGAGAACGTCTTCCGCTTCGATCAGGCGCTGGAGCCGGGCGCGGCTCCAGCCCTCAATCCGTGTGGCTAAGTAAGAATCGACCCGAACCCCGACGTCTTCCAGTGCAACCTGAAAAGTGAGTGTTTCCTGGCCGGTAGCGTCATCACCCATTACGGCGTTCGAACTCTTTCATGAACGACACGAGCGCCTCGACGCCCTCACGCGGAAACGCGTTGTAGATCGACGCCCGAATACCGCCCACCGAACGATGACCTTTTAGACCATCAAGCTTCTGCGCCGTCGCTTCAGATGTGAACTTCTTCTCCAGTTCTTCTGACGGCAAACGGAACGTGACATTCATCGGCGAACGGCTATCAGCATCCGCATGACCGCGATAGAAATCGGTCGCGTCGATTGCGTCGTAAAGCAGTTGCGCTTTCTCGTCGTTCTCGCGCTCCATGCCGGCGATGCCGCCTTTGTCTTTAATCCATTTGCAGACGAGGCTGATGATGTAAATGCCCCACGTGTTCGGTGTGTTGTAAAGCGAATTGTTTTCGACGTGCGTGCGAAAGTCGAGCATGGTGTGCAGCCCGTCGGGAATGCGCGGCAACAGATCGTCGCGAATGATCACGAGCGTGACGCCGCTCGGTCCGATGTTCTTCTGCGCGCCAGCGTATATCAGCCCGTACTTCTCCACCGGAATCGCGCGCGACAAAATGTCAGACGACGCATCCGAAATTAAAGGAACATCACCTGTCTCGGGTTCGTGTTTCCACTGCACGCCTTCGATCGTTTCATTGCTGGTGATGTGAACGTACGCAGCGCTCGAATTGAGACTCAGCTCGTCCTGTCCCGGCACGCGTGTGAAACCACCGTCAGCCATCGTGGCCGCGACGTTCACACCGCCGACCCGTTTCGCTTCCTTCAGCGCTTTTTTGCCCCAGCTTCCGGTGATGATGTAGTCGGCGCTGCCGTCGGCGGGTAGAAAATTCATCGGGATCATCGAAAACTGCAAGCTCGCGCCGCCCTGTAAAAACAGAATCCGGTAGTTGCTTGGAATACTAAGCAGCTCGCGCACGCCCGACTCGGCCCGCGCGTGGATCTCGTCAAATGTTTTCGAACGATGGCTGATCTCCATCACCGACATGCCCACACCCGGCAGGGTCAACATGTCGCGCTGCGCTTCTTCCAAAACCGGCACCGGCAACACCGCCGGCCCGGCGCTGAAATTAAAAATGCGTTCGGTCATCTCTTCCTCCAAAGACTTTTTGCCACAGACGAACACAGACCGACACGGACAATACAGAAGAACAATAAAAGTGAGTTAACCGGCTAATCGCCGTCCGTGTCTATCCGTGTTCATCTGTGGCCGAACTTACTCTAATCGCGATCTAAACGCCCTGCCCACAAACTTCGTCACAAACCCTCGCGGCACAAAGCGCTGCGCTTCGACGGTGACCCAGTTAGTCCAACCGGAAACCACCACGCTCTTTCGCCGCGCCATCCCACGCAACGCCGCGTCAACCACTTCTTCCGGCGTTTGCACCGTGCGCATCGGCGGGCGATCGATCTTCGCCGCGGCGAAGAAGTTTGTGTCGGTCACGCCCGGGCACAACGCGAGCACGTGAACTCCGTACTGACGATTCTCTTCCCAGAGCGCCTGCGAAAACGACAAGACAAACGCTTTCGTCGCCGCGTAAGTCGCCATGTACGGCACCGCCTGAAAAGCCGCCGTCGAAGCCACGTTGATGATCGTTCCCTGATGACGGTCACGCATCGGACCAAGAAAACGGTACGTCAAATCCACGAGCGATTTAACGTTCAGATCGATCATCTCGAGCTCGTGCTCGCGATCCTGTTGCTCGAAGTCGCCCATCGAGCCGAAGCCGGCATTGTTGACGAGCATCTCGATCTCCAGGTCGCGCTTTTTCGTCTCTTCAAAAAGCCGCTCCGGCGCATCTGCGTCAGTCAGATCTATCGCGACGTACTGCGCGCGAATGCCACTCACGCGCCCAATCTCGTTGCACAACGCTATCAGCTTGTCTTCAGAACGCGCGACCAGCAGAACGTTTCTGCCGCGCTTCGCGAGCTTTCTGGCAAACGCCGCACCGATTCCTGAGGAGGCGCCGGTGATGAGAGTTGTGTTCATTGACTACCTAATTGAATCAGATTCAGCTCGATGATGTCGCTGCTGCTGGATCGTATTTGATTCAGAATCGCGTCTGACGGCGCATTGTCGAGATTGATGCGCGCCACGGCCGCCGCCGCGCCCTCGAAGACGATGTTCTCCATCTCCTGAACGTTGATGTGTTCAGACTTGATCGCGTCGAGCACGCCCGCGAGCACACCCGGACGATCGACGTGACGGACCACGAGCCGGTGCGTCGCGGGAGTTTGCCGCGCGAGGTTGACGACATTCGGCACCTGGCCGGTGTCTTTGAACTGCTGCACGATGCGCACGGTTTCCGCGGCGATTGCTTCCTGCGCCTGATCGGTCGAAGCCCCGACGTGGTGCGTGCCGTAAAGACCTTCTTCTTTACCGACTGGATCGCTAAACTCGGCAACCGCGCTCGTTGGCTCAGTCGCATAAACGTCGAGTCCGGCGCGAATGCCGCGCGTTTTCATCGCGTTGACCAACGCTTGCTGATCGACAACCTCGCCGCGCGCGGTGTTGACGAAATAAGCGCCCTGTCGCATCGCGTTGAAGAACTCCTCGTTGATCATGTTTCGCGTTTCGTTGTTGAGCGCGAGATGAAGACTCACGATGTCGGCTTCCGCGGCGACTGCTTTGGGCGAGTCTTTGTACGTGACGCCGAGTTCCGCCGCACGTGACGGCGTCAAACTCCTGCTCCAGGCAATCACGGGCATGCCAAACGCATGAGCACGCGAGATCATCTCCTGTCCGATCTTGCCGAGGCCGATCAGACCGAGCGTGCGGCCATACAAACCGCGTGCTTTAGAAAACTCTTTCTTGTTCCACTCGCCGCGCCGCAGCGTTAGGACGTTATCGACGATTCGTCGATCCAGCGCGAGGATCAGTGCGAAGGCGAGTTCCGCGACGGCGATCGAATTCTTGCCCGGACAATTCGAAACGTAAATGCCGCGTTTCGAAGCCGCAGCGACGTCGATCGTGTTGTAGCCCGCACCGGCGCGCACGACGAGTTTGATTGGACCAGCGGCGAGCATCGGCTCAGTCACCTTCGTGCCTCGGACCACCAGCACATCGGGCGTGACCTCAGCGATCGCGTTGGCGAGTGCTTCGTCTTTCAAGTCAGGTTGATACGAAACTTCGCAGCCGAGTGCTTCCAGGCCATCGCGGCCCGACTGTTCGAATTTGTCTGCTACTAAAACTTTCATCTTTTTTAGATCGTGTGAATCAACAAACCGTCTCTTAACTTCGGCTCAAACCAGGTCGACTTCGGCGGCATGATCTCGTTTGCGTCGGAAACCATCAACAGCTCCGCAACGGTCGTCGGATAAAGTGAAAACGCAACCGCCGCTTTGCCTTCGTCCACCAAACGTTCGAGTTCTTTCGTTCCGCGTAGCCCACCGACGAAGTCGATGCGCTTGTCAGTCCGCACGTCCTTGATACCAAGCACCGGATCGAGCAATCGATCCTGAAGCACGCTAACGTCGAGCGACGAAACGGTGCTTGCAGGCAACGTCGCAGCGGGCGAGAGCGTAAGCCCGTACCACTGACCGTCGAGATACATGCTCCAGTGTGCGCGTTCCGGCGGTTCGGGATTCGCGTTCTCGGTGATCGTAAACTGCTCTTTCACGGCTTCGAGAAACTGTTCTTTCGACAGACCATGCAGATCGCGCACGACGCGGTTGTACGCGAGTATCTGTACCTGTGAATCGGGGAAGATGACCGTCAAAAAGTAGTTGTAGTCTTCGTTGCCGGTGTGCGTGAAGCTTTGCTCGCGCAACTCCGCGCGCGCGCGGCTGGCGCTGGCGGCGCGATGATGACCGTCGGCGATGTAGAGCAACGGAACGGAAGTGAAACTGTTGACGAGTGCGTCCGTGTCGGTCAGTTTCCAAATCGTGTGACGAACGCCGTCGCCGGCAGTCAGGTCGAACAACGGCTCACCTGCGATCGCTGCGGAGACTTGTTCGTCGATCTCGGGACGCGTCCGATAAGTCAGAAACACCGGACCGGTTTGCGCGCGCAGCATGACCATGTGACGCGTACGATCGTCTTCCTTGTCGCGGCGCGTGCGTTCGTGTTTGCGAATCGTATCGTTGTCGTATTCGTCGATCGAACAGACGGCCACGATGCCGATCTGCTCGTGTTGGCCCATGACGAGCCGGTAGAGATACAGGCTCGGTTCGGCTTCTTTTTCGAGTGGACACGTCGCGACCAGTTGCTCGAAATTGTCGACTGCCTTGCGATAAACGGCGTCGCTGTGGATGTCGGTTCCGGCAGGCAAGTCGATCTCGGGGCGCGACACGTGCAGGAAACTCAGTGGATTTCCCTCCGCGAGCGTGCGAGCTTCTTCGGTATTGACGACGTCGTAGGGAACGCTGGCCACGGCATGAGCGCGCTCGGCCGGCGGGCGCAAAGCGCGAAAGGGACGAATAACCGCCACAGATCCTCCATTAAGAACGAGGTGATTTATATAAAGGCTTATGTGGTTCAAGACTAGCCGTTTGGGTGTGAAAACTCAAACGAACGTGAGGTATCATCGCGATTAGCCACAAGAAGCACAAAAGGCACAAGAGGCACAAGCGTGTTAGGTAATGTTCGAAAGACGTGTCGACTCGGGAGCCGAGCGATGATGAAGTTTGTTTCGCGGCCGGGCGAGGCGTTGTTGCTGTGCCGGATGGCGTGGTGGGTGACTGTGCTTTCAGTGACGGCGCGTTGGTTTTCGCTGCCGCGTGCGCTGGCGATCGTGGCGGGGAACGAAACGCGGGTGCGCAGTTCGAATGATCCTCAAGTGCAGGAACGTCTCGCACGGGCTATTGACCTACTGCTATCCGCCGATGTACTCCACTTCAAACCGATCTGCTGGAAACGCGCGGCTGTGCTTCACCGCTACCTCACGCGTAACGGCATCAACACACGGATTATTTTTGGTGTTAAGAATGAACCGGGCGGGAAAGTCGACGGTCATGCATGGCTGGAAGCAGCAGGCGAACCGATACTCGAAAAAACACCGCCCGAATACGTCGCTACCTACTGCTTTCCTTCAAAAGCATGAAGCCACAAAGAAGCACAAAATCGCTTGTGCTTCTTTGTGGCTCTAAACCAACTACGGCAGGGCTTCCACGTTCAGGAAGAAGCGGAAGTTGCCGGTCTGTTGAATTCCCAACAGGAAACGAACATTGACGGACGCGCCCGGCGCCAGCGGCGTGCCGAGTGTGACCGTTCCTGCCGAGTAGGTGCTGTTGAACGCGCCACCGTTTGGTTGTGACGGCGGCTGTTCCAACGTCGTTCCTTGAACGTTGATCGTGCAAGGCGTCGTCGCAACGCCATTGGACGCCAGACACGTCGCGGAATCGCCGATGCCGGAAACGACCACCAGCGTCGACGTGCGGGTGCGCAAGTCAGCAAAGCCGGACGGCGCCGGGAACGTGTTGATGTCGATGACTCTGAACCGCAGTCTCGTCACGGGCGCGCCCGTGTTGTTGACGATGCGACGGCGAAAGTCGAGCGTTCCGAACGTCGAGTTGTTTGCCGGATCGGAAGTGAAATCACGCACACGGTTTGGCGGAACCGCCGCGCCTTGCGTGGCGTCGACAAACAAAGTGGTTATCGTCGCATTCCGATCGATCGGCGAGGCGAGGTTCTCCGGACCAGGTGCGCCTAAACGTTGGCCCGCTCCCGCCGACGTTCCGTTCGTATCGACAAACACGAAATCCGCCGCGTTGTTGTCGGTATCTTTCGGCAAACCACCACTGCCCACAGCGCAGTTCAAAGCGGTGCCGAAGACGCCGGTGTTAAGCGGACAGAAGCTGCGATAGAACGAGTAGTCGATCGAGAACGGAGTCAGCGCCGGATAGCCGGTGCCTTCCTTGTAGAGCGTATTGGCTTCGGAAGTCGATCCGACCGCATCGATCCGGGTTGCCAACGCGAAGTTCGCCGGCGTTGCGGTTGAGAACAGTGCGATGCCCGCGTTGTCGGGAATGTCGGTCGTGTACGTCACGTTGCCGGTTGCATTACCGGAAAGCGAATAGGCGGCGCTGTTCGTACCGAGGTAGTGTCCGCGACCGGGAATCACCGTTCCATTAGGAATCGTGAAACGAATCGTTCCGTCCGATGCGGCGAGCGCATAGCCCGCGGAACCATCAGACGTCGTCACCGTGAAATCCGCGGTGCTGGGATTGTAGATCTCGACAAACTCGTCGTTCGCGCCACTCGGTCCACGCAACCGAAACTCGCTGATCAGAAGATCACCGGCTGCGGCAGGCGCGTTGACCATGGCCCACCACGTTCCCCAACGCGAATCATTGCTGCCTGTTCCGGTCGTGCCGACGCGCAGCCTCGCGTACTCTTGCAGGGTCCAGAGATCGCGATCGTTCAGCGGATCGACAAGCGTGTGACTGTAATCACCCCAACGATTGCGCGTGCCGCTGAAAGTCTTTTGATAGTAGTCTTCGCCTTCCTTGTAAATCACCGGATCGCGCATCGTTCCGGCAGCATCGCCGCCGAGACGAAACGCATAAGCAGAATCGGCGTAGTCGTCTGACTCAAACTCCGAGAAGCCGAGCAGTACATCGTTGTTCTTGTTAACGGCAAGACTCGCGTAGGCGTAGTGCTTGCCACCGTTGATGCGCGTTGCGGTTGCGTCTTCCACGCGGCCGCCGTCGAAGAACGTGCCGTCGCTGTTCAGCACGGTCCATTGCGCGACGAAGCGCGAGTTGTTTGTTATGCCACCCGTCGGCAAGGCGATGGTTTGCGGGTAGTAGATCTTTCCGTTGCGAAAGACGACGTTGGAACGAACGAAAGCGTCACCCACGTCAACCTGTCGAATCGTCCCCGGACAAACCTGAGTCGGCTCACCGACGCCGGGCACGCACTGTTGCGGCAAAACATCACCGCCGGGTTGCGTCCAGCCGCCGCCGGGACGAGTTCTGTTCGCCGGATCGACGTTGAAAACCGGCGCCGACGGCGTGCCGGTTAAGGAGTGCAAACGATACGTCGCGCCGGCGCTGCTGATGTGCGTCGGAATGTAGAGCGTTTCTTCCGTTGCTGAAAACGTAGTTGCCGGATGCAGGCAGAAGCCGCCGATCGCGGCCGTCGCTCCACTGAAGATCGTGGCAGTGGCGGTGCCGCCGCGAAGCGCCGGGTAGTCCACTACCAACATGCGCCCGTCGGTAAACGCCTGCGTGTTGATGGTGAACTGGTTCCAACCGACCGCGACCCAGTTTTTGTTAAAGCCGATCATCGGGAAGTCGGCCCATTCGCCTGCTGCGTTGCATCCGGGCGATCCCGGCGCACAACCGACGATGAAGCGAAACAAGTTGTAGGTGCCTTGCGGATCCGAACTGTTTGAAACGCCGACGAGCACTGACGAATTCGCAGTCTGCGCGTTTGAAACAGCGGCGACGATCCAGCGATTGTTGAAAGCATCGTAGAGAATGCGCGGATCGAACGTCCCCGTAGCTCCGGTGGAACTCCAGAACGAAGTTAAACTCACGAGACTCAACTGTGCGCCCGTTTGTTTGTCCTGGATGACGACGTTGTTGTTCAGCATCACCATCACTTTATCGAGACCGACCGCGGCCGTCG
>DATELP010000250.1:0-8012 GCA_035276425.1 Pyrinomonadaceae bacterium | reverse complement strand
CACCACCATCAAGTCCGGCTCCCGTGTGCCCAGTTCAAATTTGAGACTGCGGAATAATGACTTTTGGGTTGTATTGCCCCTCGCGACCTCTCTGACTCATTCAACAAAAGCAGCCGTTCGAAAGGTATTTTCACAACCATTGAGTTGCGCCGATGAACACGCGTAGAGAAGTCTTAAGTCGACAAAAGCGGTCGAGCGAGTTTGTATTTACCAGTGAAAAGACTGGTGGTCGTTTGATCGACGTGAAAAAGGCGTTCAGTTTCGCTCGACTCGAAGCCGGAATTCCTGATTTCAGTTAAGGGATCTTCGTCACCAGTTGTGCAACTCGGCTTTTAGACAAGGGTGAAGAACTCGTAACCGTTGCTGAAATCCTGGGTCACACCGATATCAGGATGACCAAGAGGTACTCACACGGTATGCACGAACGAAAGCGAGCGGCCTTGGAAAAGCTGGTTTCCGATCCGCCACGTCAACCTGACGCCAAAACGTGAGAAAACAGAAACGGCAGGGTGCGCGCCCTGCCGTAAGTACTTGATTCTAGTGGTGGAGCAGAGGGGGGTCGAACCCCTGACCTCCGCATTGCGAACGCGGCGCTCTGCCAAACTGAGCTACTGCCCCACAAGGGTTGTCATATTAGGAAGGGCGGTTGAGTAGTGTCAAGCCGCGGTCGGGTAATCTCAAGCTGTGGTCAGCGACTGGACGGCATGGTCGAGGGCGTTGTTCAGTTGCGCCAGGTTTTTCCCACCGCCTTGAGCCATCTCCGGTTTGCCGCCGCCGCGGCCGTCGAGAAGCGTGCAGGCTTCGCGCATAAGACCGTTCATATCGCCCGGAGCGTCGGCGGAACGGGCGAAGATGAGGCGCGCGGCGTCTTTGTCGCGTGAAGCGAGTAGCGCGATCGTGCGCGGCTTACTCATCAGGGCGTGTGCGACTTTCTTTAAGAACTCTGCGCTGTGAGATTGGCTGTCGCGCGCATCGAACACGTGACTCACGATGCGCGTGCCATCCGGTTGAATCACTGCTGAAGACAACAACCGCTCGGCTTCAACGCCCGCAGCCACTTCTTCCAACAAACGCACCTGACGGTGCAGCTCTTTATTCTCTTCAACCATGTGCGCGGCGCTCTGCGCTGCGTCATCACGTCCGGTGCTAAACAAAGCCGCAACCTCACGAGCCACGCGATTCGCTTTTCGATAATCCGCGAGCGCGCGCACGCCCGCGACGAACTCAATGCGCGTCAAACCCTTCGCGCGTTCCCACGAACGCATCGCGATCAGCCCCACTTCACCCGTGCGATACGCGTGCGTCCCTCCACAAGGCGTCAGATCAAAACCCTCAATCTCAATCAAACGCAGTTCACCTTGCCGCGCCGGTTCCTTGCGCAACGGCATCGCCGCGGCTTCTTCAGAACTCACATTGTGAATTGTGATCATTCGATCTTCCCACACAACATTATTCGCGAGCTCAACCGCGCGCTCGATCGTCTCGTTCGACGGATTATTCAACTCGACGTCGATCTCGCACGATGTTTCCAACACACGAAAACTCTTCGTCGGCGCGTTAAATAAATTAATGAACGCTTGCGACAGAATGTGCTGGCCCGTGTGCTGTTGCATGTGGTCCAAACGCCGCAGCCAATCAACTCGCCCGGACACGATCGCGTCTCGCGCCGGTGCGAGACCTTGCACCACGTGCAGCACGCCACGCTCGCCATCGTCGATACACTCGACCACACGCGAGCCGTTGAGCGTGCCCGTGTCACTCGGCTGACCGCCGCCCGTCGGATAAAACGCCGTGCGATCGAGGACCACAGCGGTCCAGCCGCTGACGCGCTCAGTGACGTCGACGACGCGAGCTTCAAACTCGATCAGGTGCGAGTCGTTGTAATAGAGCCGTTCGGTTAAAGCCATCGGAAATATTTAGCCACAGAACACGCAGATTAACATAGAATCCGCGCATGAGAACTCGTCCAGCCCGGCTGATTATTCTACTAACCATCGTCATGGTATTGAGCAGCGTTGCTGCTGCCCAGGAACCGCCCCTTAAATCCATTACCTACCGGCTCGCGATGACGCGCCCGACGTCGCATCTGTTCGAGGTGTCGATTGAAGTCGAATTGCCCGACGAACTAAAAGACAAGTCAATTCAGTTTCAGATGCCGAAATGGTCGCCGGGACGTTACGCCGTTTTTGATTTCGCAAAGAACGTGCAGGAGTTCCGCGCCAATCACGGCGCAGTCACGCGCGTCGATGGGCAAACGTGGAGCGTCGCGCCTTCAGGCAGCACGACTCTCACCGTTTCCTACAAAGTCTTCGCCAACGATCTCTCCGGCACGTTTTCACAACTTGACGAACGCCACGCCAACTACAACGGCGGCGCGATCTTCATGTACGTAGTGGGCCATAAACCCGATCCGGTGAAGCTGACGATTCAGCCGCCGACGGGGTGGAAGATCGTCAACGGCCGCATGGACCAGCCGAACCAGACCGAGTGGCAGTTCCCCAACTGGGACATCATGATCGACACGCCTACCGAGATCGCTCCCGATTGGACGATGGAGAGTTTCGCGGTTGACGGCAAGAAGTATCACGTCGTGGTCCATTCGTTTGGACCGGAAAACGGCAAGCGCGCTGCGCTCGTGCGCGACATCGAGAAGATCGTACGCGCGGAAACTGCGATGTGGGGGCCTCCGGAATTCTCGGAATACACTTTTCTGATTCACTACGCGGCCGACGATCATTCGGGCGACGGCATGGAACATCTCACGTCCACGCAGATCATCGAACCGGGCGCGCTCGGCGAACCGGGCGTTTACGAAGACACGCTCGGCACTGTCGCGCACGAGTTTTTTCACGTGTGGAACGTGAAGCGATTGCGTCCGGCTGAACTTGGACCATGGGATTTCACGCGGCCGCTCAACACGCGCGGGTTGTGGGTCGCCGAAGGTTTCACGAATTACTACGGACATCTGATGTTGCGCCGCGCTGGGCTTTGGGACGAAAAGCGGTTTCTGAATCGCGAGGCGCAGACAATTCGCGGCATCGAGAGCGCGCAGGGCAGCAAGTTGATGAGCGCGGAAGAGTCGTCGATGTCAGCGCCATTCATCGACGATGCACCGCACGCGCAAGTGACCAACCTGGAAAACACCGCGATCAGCTATTACCCGAAAGGCGAGTTGATCGGGATGGTGATGGACCTGTTGATTCGCGGACGCACGAAAGGGAAGTCGTCGCTGGACGAAGTGATGCGGCGCATGTACGACGAGTTCTACGTGAAGAGTCCGAATAACAGTTACTACTTGCGCGGGCGTGGTTACCACACGGAAGACCTCGAGCGCGTGGTTGTGGATCTCGCGGGCGCGGAGTTTCATGATTTTTTCAAACGGCATATTCGCGATGTAGAGGTGTTGCCTTACGACGAAGCGTTTGGTTATGCAGGGCTGCGATTGGTGAAGACGACCGCGAAGGAGCCGTACGATGCGGGGTTGTCGATCGAGTTTGAAGGTGATGTCGCGATGATCGATAACGTGCGCAACTATTCACCGGCTGAAACTGCTGGATTGCAAAAGAATGATGAGATCGTTTCGCTGGCGGGAAGGAAAGTGACGAAGGATACGTGGTTGAAGACGTTGGCGCGTTACAAGAAGGGTGATTCAGTCGCTATCGTCGTGAAGCGCGACCGGCGAACGATCAAAGGGGAAATGATCATGGGAGATCCGGAACGCGTGGAGTACAGGATTGAAGAAAAAGCCGATGTCACGGATCAGCAACGCGCACTACGAGCCGCCTGGTTAAATGGCAAATGAAAAGCAAACCATCCATAGATTACGCAGAATCTGTGTAATCTGTGGATGGCTTTAAGGCACGATGACTTCTAGCGACTCCGATGCGATCTCGAAACGCATCGGGAGCGAACCAATCAACTCGCCATCGATCTGCACCGGTGCGTCGCCCTTCGCTTCTACGCGCGCGGCTTTCACAAACCGCACTCCCGGTTTGTTTCGCGGCATGCCTGAGCGTACGGCGTAGGAGAGCAGACGCAGGTAACTGGCCCGGCTCGTCGTTTCAATAATGCAGATCTCAAACTCCGGCTCTTCGAGACGCGCGCCCGGAGTGATCGCGAGATCTCCACCGTAACGCGCCGCTTTGCCAATCGCCGCAAACGTCCCCGTATAACTCTGCCCGTCAATCTCAAGTGTGAACGCAGACGGCCGCCAATCCGCGAGATGACTCAAACCCGAAACCCAAAACGCGCCTTTACCGATGCGCTTCTTCAAACGCGGCTGCACTCGTTGCACGACCGAAGCGTCAAGTCCGATCCCGGCCATCAAAACAAACAGACGGCTCGTCCCAGTTGCTTCAACAGTCGCGCGGCCGAGATGAATCCGGCGTGAAACACCGCGCGCCGCAACGATAGTTGCTTGTTCGTCATCCAGCGGCAGGTTCAGTTCACGTGCGAGAACGTTGGCAGTGCCGCGCGGAATGATGGCGAGCCGCGCCTTAGTGCCAGCCATTCCCTGAATCGCTTCATTGATCGTTCCGTCACCGCCCGCGACGATCACATCCGAACTTCCGTTGCCAGCAGCACGCGCAGCGATCTCGGTAGCATCACCGGGTGCAGTGGTGAGTTTCAGATCTACATCGAGGCCGAGTGACTGAAGCTGTGAGGCGACGTCCGTAATTGATCGTAAACGGCGCGCGCCGTAGCGGCCCGTTTTCGGATTGGAGATCAGGGTTGCTCGTCGGATGGACACACGGAAAACCAGCTTATTCGAGACGATAGTTCGGAGCTTCCTTGGTAATGATCACGTCGTGTACGTGCGATTCCTTCAAACCGGCGGACGTGATGCGCAGGAAACGAGTCTTCTCCTGAAACTCGTTGATGTTGCGACAGCCCGTGTAACCCATGCCGGAACGAAGTCCACCGACGAGTTGCGTGACCATGTCAGCCAGCGTTCCTTTATAAGGCACGCGGCCTTCGATACCTTCCGGCACGAGCTTCGACTCGCTGATGCCCACATCCTGCGCGTAACGATCGCGCGAGCCTTCGCGCATCGCGCCAATCGATCCCATGCCTCGATACGTTTTAAACGAGCGGCCCTGGAACAAGATCACTTCGCCGGGCGCTTCTTCAGTGCCAGCAAACAACGATCCAATCATCACAACATCGGCGCCAGAAGCGATCGCCTTCGCGACGTCGCCAGAAAACTTCACACCACCGTCGGAAATAACCGGCACCTTGCCGCGCGCGGCTTTCACACAACTCGCGATCGCCGTGATCTGCGGCACGCCCGCGCCGGTTACGACCCGCGTCGTACAAATCGATCCCGGACCAATACCGACTTTGATCGCGTCAACCCCAGCGTCGATCAATTCCTGCGCGCCCGCAGTCGTGCCGACGTTGCCAGCGATCACATCCGTTTCCGGATGACGAGCCTTAATCTCTTTCACTGCTTCGATCACGCGCGTTGAGTGACCGTGCGCCGTGTCGATCACGAGACAATCAACCCGCGCGCGCACCAGCTCATCAGCACGTTCGCGATAATCACCGGTCGCGCCGATCGCCGCCGCGACACGCAGCCGGCCAAGATTGTCCTTCGCCGCCGACGGATACTTAATCGCTTTCTGAATGTCTTTGACAGTGATCAGTCCTTTTATATGTTTGTCGTCATCGACGACCAACAGCTTCTCGATCCGGTGTTTTTGTAAAACGGTTTTCGCCTGGTCCAGGGTTGTGCCGACGGGAACGGTGACGAGCGGCTGTTTCGTCATCACTTCGGAAACCGGAATGTCGAAGCGCGTCTCGAAACGCAGGTCACGGTTCGTGATGATGCCGACGAGATGGCCGGTTTCATCGACGACGGGAACGCCACTAATGTGAAAGCGCTCCATTACCTGGAGCGCTTCGCGTACTGGCCGGTCCGGTCTGATGGTGACCGGGTCGACGATCATTCCCGATTCCGATCGTTTGACCTTGTCGACCTCCTCCGCCTGCCGTTCGATGCTGAGATTCTTGTGAATAACGCCGATGCCGCCTTGCTGGGCGAGAGCGATCGCCAGCGACGCCTCAGTCACGGTGTCCATCGCGGCCGAGCACAAAGGAATTTGCAGCCGGATGTTGCGCGTGAATTGTGTGGCGGTATCAGTCTCGTAAGGCAGAACGTCGGAGCGGTCGGGAACAAGGAGAACGTCGTCGAAAGTAAGTCCTTCAAAAATATCTGATGTGATCATGTGCCCCTAAATCTATATTTGCAAATGTGAGGTCATTATACATAGGAGTGTGAGTTTGGTTCAGTGCGAAAGCCGGTTCGCTACTGTGAGCCGCTGCGGCGCGGCGTTGAAACCAGTGCAGCGCGGCTAAAGCGGCGGCGGTGAGTATGGCCAAGATCAGAATCGCAAGCACGACGGTCAACACTGGCGAGCGCGTTGCGGGCGTGTCTGTGTAAACCTTCGATTGATGCGGGTGCGTGTTGACGTCGTCGCTCGACTCGCCGCCGTGCTCGCGTAGATAACGCGTGTAACCTTCAATCGCTTCGCGTTCGTCATAGCCGACACACTTCGCGTAGGCCTTAATAAAACTACGATTGAAGACGCCGCCGGGCAGACGTTTGTAATCGTTGGCTTCGATGGCCTCGAGATACTGGACAGAGATCCGGGTTTCGTCGCAGATTTCGCGAAGGCCGATACCTCGCGCTTCGCGTGCGAGTCGCAGTTGTTCGCCGATAGTCGCTGCCATCTCCAATCGCTCGGTTCCTGGCGTTGGCTTGGTAGACTACCTCCGGGCGAAGGCCGGAGCAAGGTTACTGAATGTGTTTACGAACCTGCTTGATCGTGTCGGGCCGCTTGATGAATCCGACAACTCCCACTTTTTCTGCAATATAGCTTGGCGTGCTAAACGCTGTCAAACTTTCAACCAGTGAAAGATATCGCTCTCTTGCTTCTTACCGCCCGCAGTGATAGGTTGACGCCAAGCGTGACCCGGTTTTTAGTTTTAATCTTTACAATAGACAAAGTGAGGATAATGAGATGCCCTTAGAAGCACTCGGTATGGTTGAGACCAAAGGATTCGTGGGCGCAGTAGAGGCCGCCGATGCGATGGTCAAAGCAGCGAATGTGCAACTGCTCGGCAAAGAGTACATCGGTGCAGGCTACGTCACGATCTTTGTGCGCGGCGACGTCGGCGCGGTCAAGGCCGCGACGGATGCGGGTGCGGCTGCGGCGCGAAGAGTCGGCGAACTGATCAGTGTCCACGTGATTCCGAGGCCGCACGCCGAGGTCGAACGCGTACTGCCCGTTAACGGAAGAACCGGTTTGAGCCCGGACGAGACTGCCTTGCAGGGCGGCGGCGCGCGCGGTCAACTGGGCCAGGGCGATCAAGGCCGTTCACTCGGTTCCGGCGCACGCGAGGCTAATAAAGAACGCACCCGGTAAGCAAGTGCTTTGTTCTTTGAGCTTTGTACTTTGTCCGCTTTACGACGTTACGCTTTAACTAAAACTGCCGGCTAGCGAACAAAGAGCAAAGCTCAAAGAACAAAGCCCGGAGTTGTCATCATGTCAGTCGACAAAGACTTAGTTTCCGTACAACAGGCGCGGGATTTGGTTGAGGCGGCGCATCGCGCACAGGCCGAAGTGGCGCAGTTCGATCAGGCGAAGATCGATCGCATCTGTGAAGCGATGGCCAAGGCAGCGTTGCGCGAAGCGACGCGGCTCGGTGCGATGGCCGTTGAAGAAACCGGGTACGGAGTTCCCGACGACAAGCGTGAGAAGAACCGTTTTGCCGCCGAAGATGTTTGGAACTACTTCCGCGGCCTGCGTACGAAGGGTGTCGTTTCCGAGTCGAAAGATGTTGTAGAGATTGCGAGTCCGCGTGGTGTTGTTGCCGGGATCATTCCTTCGACGAATCCGACCTCGACTGCGATTTTCAAGATCCTGATCTCGATCAAGTCGCGCAATACCGTGGTGTTGTCGCCGCATCCATCGGCCGCTAAGTGCATCAACGAAACCGCGCGCGTGATG
>DATELP010000249.1:0-49227 GCA_035276425.1 Pyrinomonadaceae bacterium | reverse complement strand
GCGGAGAGTTTGCCACACGTCGTGGCGGACGCCGTCGTCGCCGTTCGAGCAAGAACAAACCGGGGTCGAACGCGCCGGCGGAAGTGGAAACAGTTTCCGGCGACGGACTCGACGACGATCACGATCAGTCACCGGTCCATGAAGTAGAAGAGATCGAGGTAGCGCCACCACCACCGCCGCCGCAGGCTCCGGCCGAGACTCATCAACAACGGCCGCCGCGCGGACGCGATCGCGATCAGCGCGATCAACGCGACAAACGAGACCAACGCCCGCATCGCGGACAGCGCCGCGAACGGCATCAGCCCGCGATCACCGATCTATTGAGTGAAGGCCAGGAAATCCTGGTCCAGATCGCGAAAGAGCCGATCGCCAAGAAAGGCGCGCGCATCACATCGCACATCGCGTTGCCGGGTCGTTTTCTGGTTTACATGCCGACTGTCGAACACGTCGGCGTCTCGCGCAAGATCGAGTCAGACAACGAACGTCACCGGCTGCGCAAGTTGATTCAAACGATTCGCGCGGAAGAGGATATACCGTCCGGCGGTTTCATCGTTCGCACCGCTGGTGTCGGCATCAGTGAGAAAGAGTTGCGCGAAGACGTGCGTTACCTCGTGCGGACGTGGCTCGACATTCGCTCCTCGGCGGAGAAGTCGAAAGCTCCGGCGCTGGTCCATAAAGATCTAGATCTGGTTCAACGTCTGTTGCGCGATCAGTTGTCTGACGATTTCGAATCGATTCGCGTCGACTCGGAAGAGGAGTATCAGGCGATCGTCGAGTTTGTGAATCGCATTCAGCCGAAGCTCGTGCGGAAAGTTAAGCTCTACACGAAGGACCAGCCAATCCTCGAAGCCTACGGCGTGCAGGCCGAGATCGACAAAGCGATCAAGCCGCGCGTGTGGCTGAAATCGGGTGGCTATCTCGTGATTAACCAGACGGAAGCGCTTGTAGCGATTGACGTCAACACCGGAAAGTTTGTCGGGCGTGGCAGCGGCCGTCTTGAAGACACGATCACGCGCACGAACATGGAAGCTGTGGAAGAGATCGTCAGGCAGATTCGCCTGCGCGATCTGGGCGGCATCATCGTGCTCGATCTAATCGACATGGAAGAACGTCGCAACCGGCAGAAAGTCATGCAGGCGTTGCAGGATGCGTTGCGTAACGACAAGTCGCCGACAAAGGTGCTTTCGTTCAACGACTTCGGACTCGTGATCATGACGCGCAAGCGCGTGAAGCAGTCGCTGGAGCGAACGCTTTGTTCGCCGTGCCCGTATTGCACCGGCGCGGGTTTGGTGAAGTCGCCACAGACGATCTGTTACGAGTTGTTGGAAGGCGCGCGGCAGTTAGCGAAGGACTTGAACGGCGACGGCAAGAACAAGCAAGTCACGCTGCGCATCAATCCCGACGTTGCGAAGGCGCTGCGCACGAGCGAACGCGATGTGATGATCGAGATCGAGGACTACCTTGGACCAATCGACATCACGAGCGATCCGACTATACACCAGGAGCAATTTGATTTTGCGGTAGTTTAGCCACGGACTTACACAGCGCTACACGGACAGAGCAAGATCAGTTTTGCTCTGTCCGTGTTTTTCTGTGTGAGTCTGTGGTCGATCTATGTGTTGGTAGAGGATGTCGCGTTGCTGCGGAGTGAAACCGGCTTCAGCGATCAAGTAACGTAGCATCTTTTCGTCGGCACGGTTGCTCGCGCCGGCGGCTGAGACCACGTTCTCCTCAATCATGATTGAGCCCATGTCGTTTGCGCCGAAGCGCAACGCCACCTGTCCGAGTCGCAAGCCCTGCGTCAGCCACGACGACTGAAAGTTTTCAATGTTGTCGAGGAACAGCCGCGACACAGCCAGCATCTTCAGATAATCCACGCCGGTCGGTTCGTCTTTGATCTTGCGGCCCAGCGCCGTGTTCTCACGTTGAAAAGTCCACGGGATGAACGCAGTGAAACCACCGGTTTCGTCCTGAAGATCGCGAATGCGTTGCAGGTGGCGGAGACGATGTTCAAGTTTGTCGCCGATGCCAAACATCATCGTCGCGGTCGAGCGAAGTCCGACGCGATGGACCGCACGCATCACGTCGAGCCATTCGTCAGTCGTACACTTCGTGGCGACGCGCTTGCGCACCTCATCGTCAAGAATCTCAGCGCCGCCGCCGGGCAGGCTGTACAGTCCCGCATCTTTGAGCCGCGCCATGATCGTTTCGTAGTCGAGTTTCGAGATGAGATGAATGTTGTGAATCTCGGGCGGCGAGAAACAGTGCAACTGAAATCCCGGATACTTCGCGCGCAGTGAGCGCAGCAGATCTTCGTACCATTCGAGACCGAAGTCCGGGTGCAGTCCGCCTTGCATCAGCACGCCGGTGCCGCCGAGGGCGATCGTTTCGTCGATCTTTTCGCAAATTTCTTCGAACGTGCGCACGTAAGTGTCGGGTGCGCCGGGGCGGCGATAGAACGCGCAGAAGGTGCAGACGACGTTGCAGACGTTCGTGTAGTTGATGTTGCGATCGATGATGTAAGTGACGACGTTGTCGGGGTGGCGGCGCACGCGTATTTCATCAGCGGCGACGCCCATGCGTGCGATGTCGTGCGATTCGAGCAGCGTGCGGCACTCGTCGACTGACATGCGTTCGCCAGCGAGCACGCGGTCAATAATGGGTTGAATACCGTTGGTTTTCATTCGCTTCGTAGCTTATCAAAAACGTCAAATAAACCGCAGCGGTTTCACTGTTTCAATCAGGTGGTGCTTGAAAGCCAGCTCGTAGTAAAGCTGTAATCCGCTCTTCATCGACTCGTCGATGCGAAAGACGATGTTCTCGGTCAAATACTTGCGCAGTTCCTCGACAGGCATCGGGATTTTTTCGCGGTACGACGCGGCGATCTCGTCGATGTGCGACACGCCTTCGTTACGTGCGCCTGCGAAATCAACGCTCGCTGCTCGTTCGACGCCGCGATCCGCAATCATCCACATGGCAAACACGAACCCGAGTCCGGTGAATTTCCGCCAGAGGTTTGCCATGTCCCAGACCTTCAAACCGGCGCGGGGAAACGTCATGCCCGGATCGCCGATGATCAGTGCGGCGTCGTTTCGCTCCAGCATCTCAGCGAGGTTTGGCGTTCTTGTGGTCCAGGCTGGTTCGTGGTCCAGAAACTCGCGGAAGATCACTTTCACGAGCGTCGCGGAGGTTCGTGACGACTCGTCAAGCGCAACGCTGCGAATCTGCTCGAGCTCCGTGTCTTTCGAAACCAGCACCACGCTCAGCACTTCCTTTTGCGAGCCGACGCAAACATCCGGAACGAGCGCACCGCCGGCGATTCGTTGATACTCGATCACCGGAATGAGCGCGCCTTCAACTTCGTTTCGCGACAGCATGTCGGCGCAACGCGCCGGCACGGCTTCAACAAAATCAACCTGCCCACGCTTCGCTCCGTTGAGAAAACTCCAAATGAGTGGCGCGGAATTTAAGTAGCTGGATGCGGCAAGATGAAAAGGAGCGGACATCACGTGGATGATAAGATACGCCACAACGAAGCACAAAACAGTATTCCTTTGTGCTTCTTTGTGGCACTATTCGCCGATGCCAATTTTCGATGTAAGTGTTCCCTTGTGTAGTGCTCTGCCCACTTACCCGGGCGATCCAGGGATTAAGATTCAGGACTGGTCCAAGCTCGTGAACGGAGACGGCGCAAACGTCTCCGCGCTCAGCTTTGGCGCGCACACGGGAACGCACGTCGATGCGCCTGCACACTTCTTCGACGGCGCGACGAAGATCGACTCACTCGCGCTCGACGTCTTGATCGGCGAAGCGCAGGTGATCGAAGTTCCGGAAGAGAAGCGCGTGATTGACGCAGAGTTTGTGACCGCGAACTGCGCGCGCGGAACGACGCGCGTAATTTTCAAGACCCGCAATTCAAGCTTCTGGACCAAAGATTTTTCGGAGTTTAGAACGGATTTTACTCACCTCGATTTGCCTGCCGCGCAAGCGTTGATCGATATCGGAGTGAAACTGATTGGTATCGACTATCTTTCGGTCGAGAAGTTTGCGTCGAAGGACCATGAAGTTCATCGTGCGTTGCTTTCTAACGAAGTGATTATTGTCGAAGGCTTGAATCTTACGGATGTGCCGGCGGGAAAGTACGAGTTGATCTGTTTACCTTTACGATTGCGCAGCCACCTCGGCGACGGCGCACCGGCGCGCGCAGTGTTGAGAACGATCGAATAAATCATGAAGCAAGGAAACCCGGAGTACCGCGAGCGCGTTTACAAGATCGTGCGCCGCATTCCGCGCGGGCGCGTGATGACTTACGGCCAGATTGCCGAGCTGCTCGGTGAGGGTTATACGCCGCGAACCGTCGGCTTCGCGATGCACTCTTCGCCCGATGGAACGCCGTGGCATCGCGTGCTCAACGCGCAAGGCGCGACGTCGACCGGCCGCATCGTGTTACCGCACGACAAACAGCAACGTCTGCTCGAACAGGAGGGTGTGGTCTTCAACCAGAACAATCGTTGCGATCTCGAAACGTATCTCTACATCCCGAAGACGAAAACTGTTTCACACAAGACGACTCTGTATAAAACGTCTCGCAAACGAGGAAAGAAATCATGAGTTCCGATGCCGTTCAACGCGCTCCTTACGCTGTTAGTCCGCCGCGGTATTCCGTTTCTCATCAAATGGTGACGACTGCATTCGAACTGCCGAACTATCGCATCGTGCAGAACCTCGGCGTTGTCCGCGGCATCGTCGTGCGCTCGCGAAACGTCTTCGCGAATATCGGCGCCGCGTTCCAAACGCTTGTCGGCGGCAACATCACCGTTTGGACGCAACTGTGCGAACAGGCACGCGCCGATGCTTTCGACATCATGATCCAGCACGCGACTGAGGTTGGCGCGAATGCGGTGATCGGCGCGCGCTACGACACGACCGAGCTTTCGCAGGGCGTCACCGAGGTGCTGGCTTACGGCACGGCGGTGATTGTGGAGCCAGTAAATCCGGGAGAGAGTTATCGTTCATGAACACGCCGGATTTGACGGACGAGCAACGTCGGCGCGTTGAAGCGGCACGTGAGTCGGTTCCTTTTCTCAAGCTTCTCGGTGTGGAAGTCGAATCGGTCGGACCGGGAGAAGCGACGCTGCTGTTGCCGATCCGCGAAGAGCTAATGCGCAGCGATGGAATTCTTCACGGTGGCGCGATCGCTTCGGTGATCGATTCCGCGTTTGCGTTTGCGATCACTCCGCTGCTCGGCGACAACGAGCGCACCGTGACCATCGACATGACGATTCATTACCTGCGCCCGCTCAGTGCCGGGTCCGCGAAAACTGTCGCCCGCGTGGTGCGCGCCGGGCGCCGCGTAATCACAGTTTCTGCCGAACTTTTCGACGAAAACGGCAAACTCGCAGCCACTGCCCTCAGCACCTACCTCCGTATGATATCGGCCACAGACAAACACGAATGACACGGACTGACTGAATCAAATCAGTCCGTGTTGTCCGTGTTTGTCTGTGGCCGATAGATCGCGCATCATAGCGACGATGGACGACCTCAGGAAGTTTGCGCGTTACTTCGGCAAGTACAAGCTTCAATTAACTATCGGTATCGCCTGCATTCTCGCCAGCGTGGTCGCCGGGCTGTTCATTCCTCTGATTGTTGGTCAGGCCGTTGACGAAAATTGGGGGCAGGTCACCTGGTCGAGATTGACGCTTTCCGCCGCCAAGGTGCTCGGCGCGAGCGTCGTCAGCGGTCTCTTCCTGTTCCTGCAACGCCGCATTCTGATCGGCATGTCGCGCAACGTCGAGTACGATCTGCGCAAAGACTTTTACAACCACCTCATCGACCAGCCGCTGTCGTTCTTTCACGAGCATCGCACGGGCGATTTGATGGCGCGCGCGACCAACGATCTCTCCGCCGTGCGGCAACTCGCCGGGCCGATGATCATGTACACGTTGCAAACGGTGTTCGTGGTCGTGCTGGTGTTGCCGCTGATGTTCTTCCTCAACTGGTGGCTCACGTTGCTGTTGTTCGTCACGATGCCGTTCGTATCGCTGACGGTTAAGTTTTTCGGCCAACAGGTACACACGCGTTTCGAGAAGATTCAGGATTTCTTCGCACAGATCACGGCGCGCGCGCAGGAAAACTTCACCGGCGTGCGCGTGGTGCGCGCGTACGCGCAGGAAGAAGCGGAGATGGCCGCGTTCAACCGGCTCAACCGCGAGTATGCGGAACGCAATCTCGGCCTGGTGCGGATCGATGCGTTGATGAGGCCGTTGATGACGTTTCTGATCGGCATCGGGTTTGTGCTGATCATCTGGGCGGGCGTGCCGCTCGCCGTGCGCGGCGAGATTTCTGTTGGTGAGTTCACGATGTTCAATATGTACCTGACGCGGCTGATCTGGCCGTTGATTGCGTTGGGCTACGTCGTGAATCTCTATCAGCGCGGCACGGCGAGTTTGAAGCGCATCAACGCGATCATGAGAGTCGAGCCGTCGATTGCGGATGAGCCGGACGCGACGGAGCAGCCGCCAATCAAAGGCGAGATCGAGTTTCGCGATCTGACTTTTCGTTATCACCCGAACGACGAGCCGGTGTTGCGTGATGTGAACCTGAAGATTCCCGCGGGCTACACCGTGGCTTTTGTCGGCCGCACGGGAAGCGGGAAGTCGACGATCGCGAACCTGATTCCGCGTTTGATTGAAGCGCCGAAAGACACGTTGTTCATTGACGGCGTTGCGATTCAGAAGTATCCGCTGAGACAACTGCGCGAAAGCATTGGTTACGTGCCGCAGGAGACGTTTTTGTTCAGCGACAGCGTGAAGGGCAACATCGCGTTTGGTGTTCAGAATGCTGCGCCGGCGGACGTTGAATGGGCCGCGGAGATCGCGGGGTTGTCGGATGATATTTCCGCGTTTCCCGAGCGGTTTGAAACGCTGGTGGGTGAACGCGGCATCACACTTTCCGGCGGGCAAAAACAGCGTACTGCGATCGCGCGGGCAGTGTTGCGCGAGCCAAAGATTTTGATACTCGACGACGCGTTGTCGTCGGTTGACACGTACACGGAAGAGAAGATACTGGCGCAGCTTCGCGGCGTGATGCGCGACCGCACGAGTTTGATCGTGTCGCATCGCATCTCGACCGTGCGCGACGCGGATCTGATCTGTGTGCTGGACGACGGACGGATCGTGGAGCAGGGAACTCACGAAGAGTTACTTGCGTTGGAAGGTGAGTACGCGGATCTTTATGAGCGTCAGCTACTGGAAGAGGAGCTAGCGGCGACTTAGTTTTGAGTTCAGCCTTTAGGCTGCCGCGTCGCACGCAAGCTAAAGCTTGAACTCAAAACGAAATACAAAATGTCTACGGCAGTAAAACAGTTTCACGAAGAAGAAGCGATCGGAAAGACTTACGACTTTCAGGTCGCGCGGCGGTTGCTCAGGTATCTCAAACCTTACGTGCGCCTGCTCCTCCCGGCGCTCCTGCTCACGCTCGCCCTCAATCTGCTCGGCATCTTGCAGCCAAAGTTCACGCAGTACGCGATCGACTGGCACATCCTGCCGCGCAGACTCGACGGCCTCAATCTACTCGTCGCTTTGTTCTTCGGTTCGCAACTGCTGCGGCTGGTCTTCTCTTACTACCAGTCGATCTTTCTCAACAGCGTCGGACAGTACGTCATGTTCGACATGCGGAAAGAGCTTTACGACAAACTGCAACATCAGGAGGTCGCTTACTACGATCGCAATCCCGTCGGACGAATCATGACGCGGCTGACGAGTGACGTCGATGCGCTCAACGAACTGTTCACTGCCGGTGTCACGGACCTGCTTGGCGACCTGGTGATGATCGTCGCGATCATCTCGGTGATGTTGTGGATGGACGTGCGGCTCACGCTCGTCACGTTGTTGACGGTGCCGCTGTTGTTTGCCGCAACGACGTGGTTTCGCCGTGGCGCGCGGCGCGGCTACGACCTCGTGCGCACACGCATCGCGCGCATCAACGCGTTCCTTCAGGAGCACTTCGCCGGCGCGCAGACGGTGCAGATCTTCAACGCCGAAAACAAATCGCTGAGCACGTTCGACGACATCAACAACGAGTATCGCCGTGCAAACATCGACACGATCTTTTACTACGCCGTGTTCTTTCCGCTCGTCGATCTCATCGGCGCGGTCGGCATCGCGCTGATCATCTGGTACGGCGGCTTTCGCGTGATGGGCGGCGCGTTGTCGCTCGGCGCGCTGGTGGCGTTTATTCAGTATTCGCAGTCGTTGTTTCAGCCGATACGCGATATTTCCGACAAGTACAACGTGCTGCAAGCCGCGGTCGTTGCGTCGCATCGCATCTTCAAGACGCTCGATCTGCCGATCGCGATTCTGCCGCCGGAGAAACCGTTGAAGGCCGATCGCGCACGCGGGCGCATTGAGTTTCAGAACGTGTGGTTTGCTTACAAAGACGAAGATTGGGTTTTGAAAGACGTGTCGTTCACGGTTGAGCCGGGACAGTCGGTTGCGCTCGTGGGCCATACGGGTTCGGGTAAAACGACGATCACGAATTTGCTGATGCGTTTCTACGACATTCAGCGTGGACGCATACTGCTGGACGGCGTCGATCTGCGCGATTGGGATCTGCGCGCATTACGGGAGAATTTCGCGGTCGTGTTGCAGGAAGTGTTTCTGTTCAGCGGCACTGTTGAAGGAAACATTCGCCTCGGTCGCGAGGACATTACTGAGGACCGCGTGCGTTGGGCCGCACAGGAAGTACACGCCGACGGATTTATTAATCGTTTGAAAGGCGATTACAAAGCGGAAGTTCGCGAACGCGGCGCCGGGCTGTCGGTGGGGCAGAAGCAGCTAATTTCCTTTGCGCGCGCGCTCGCATTCGATCCGGCGTTGTTGATACTCGACGAGGCGACGAGTTCGATCGATACGGAAACGGAGCAACTGATCCAGCGTGCGATCGAACGCGTGATGCGCGATCGCACGTCCATCGTAGTCGCGCATCGTTTATCGACGGTTCAGAATGCGGATCGGATCATCGTGCTGCACCACGGCGAGATCCGCGAGCAGGGCACGCATCAGGAGTTGCTAGCGGAGCGCGGACTCTATTGGAAACTCTACAAACTTCAGTACGCGGATCCCACCTACCGCGAGCAATCTGTGTAATCTGTGGCTTGCTTTAGGGCTTGGCCATGCGAGTCTTTAGTGGAACAAGACTCTCGAACGACTTGTAGATCGTCAAATACATCTGCGTCTCACGTGGGATAAGGACGCGCCAGTTGTCGCCGCCGCGCTTCAGATATCCCGGCAGTTTTGCGGCGTTGGAGTTGTAACCTGCGGCCATCAACTCCGCGGGCGTCGCGATGTTAGCGCCGAGCGCGTATTTCACTTCGTCGTTTGCGCTCAGGTCATTCCACGTGTCGTGCATGTAAAGCAGCATCGCCTCCAGCGCATTCGCGTGATTCCTCATGCCGGTAACAAAGTCTGGAATCAATCCCACTCCCGGATGCCGCGTTCGCACGAGGTTGTAAGTCCATGGAATCATCTGCACCATGCCGCCCGCGCCCGCACTGCTCACCGAAAAGCGATACGTATCGAGTTCGTTCAAAGCAAACAACGAATAAATCTCTTCGTAAAGCGCGAGCCGGTTTTCGGCACGGAACCGTTCGTGATCGACGTGCTCGACTAAACACAGCCGTTCAGCAACATCGACGATCTGTGGCGAGACTGCGATGCCGCGATCGCGCAAACGCGTCACCGCGAGATCGAGCATGTTGCGCACGTACGACTGACCCGATCTCACGAGGTCGTTCGAAAGCAGCGCCGGATGCGCCGACGTGTAGTACGCCATTTCAAGGAAGCGCCCGTTTCTCTCGATGGGGTACTCGATTGTCAGGGGCACGAGCGACTGTCCCGCCGGAGTAAAGATCGTCAAGGCCGTGTTGACGCCATTCGCTCGCAAGACGCGCACGTTCACGTTTGTTCCCAATGACGAGACGGTGTTTATCTCCGCGCCTTTGGTCAGAAACGTTTGCTTGGAAATCGTAATCAAGTGGGTCCTGGAGGTGTCGCGATCGAGTGCGGCTATGATTACAAACTCGATCGACGGAGTCGTCAGCGCCGTTGGCTTCGGGCGCGTTTTCAAAAAGCGCTGCGCTTCACCGATGCGCGACTGAATCATCGACGGCGTTAGATACGTCAACGGCAGCGTCGTCGTACTCTTTGGCGTTTCGGCGGCCGCAGCCGGAGCGCCGCCTGCAAGCGGCACGTTCGGATTGATCGCAGGTGGGTTCACCGTCGGGTGCGTGACTGTACGCGGCCGTACGTTTTGATCGGGAGTACTCTCCTGTGCCTGAGTTGGTGCGGTTGAAAAGACGAATAGCGCGACAGTCAGGATGACAAAAAATCTGATTTTCATTGCTTCTCCGGGAGAGTTGCGGACCAAAATATGCTCGCCGGGGCTTGGTGAGCGCTGGGTTAGATTCGCGCATCACTTCAAGAGTTGTCAACCAAAAAATCCATCCACAGATTACACAGACTCTGCGTGATCTGTGGATGGTTTTGTTGTCTCCGTCTAAGTTTGTATACTCTCGTCCCGATTAAACTCACTGCGTTGTCTCCAGGAAATAGAAGGGAGCATTGTGATGCCATTTAACCCACTGACCCGATTTGTACTCGTGTGCCTAATCACAACAGCCATATTTATGATCCAAACTAACAAATACCCGGTGGCCAGAAAGGCCGATCAGGTCGACGATTACCACGGTGTAAAAGTCGCCGATCCCTATCGCTGGCTCGAAGACCTCGACTCGGAAGAAACGCGCCAATGGGTCGAGGCGGAAAACAAACTGACCTTCGCGTTTCTCAACGCGATCCCGCAACGCGCGGCGATTCGCGATCGACTGACCAAACTCTGGAATTTCGAGAAGTACGGCGTGCCGTTCAAAGAAGGCAATCGTTACTTCTACACACGCAACAGTGGCTTGCAGAATCAAGCGGTGCTTTACACCGTCACGTCACTCGACGCGCAGCCGCAGATGATTCTCGATCCGAACACGCTCTCCGCCGACGGCACGGTCGCGGTTTCGGGTATGCAAGTAAGTCCTGACGGCAAACTGCTCGCGTACGGTCTTTCAGCTTCAGGTTCCGATTGGCAGGAGTGGAAAGTTCGCGACGTCGAAACGAGCAAGGATCTTTCAGATCATCTGAAGTGGGTGAAGTTCTCCGGTGTTTCGTGGACGCGCGACAACAAGGGCTTCTACTACAATCGTTACGACGAACCAAAAGCAGATGCGCTGAAAGCCACAAATTATTTTCAGAAAGTTTACTACCACAAACTCGGCACGCCGCAGGCTGAAGACGTTCTCGTTTACGAACGTCCCGATCAAAAAGACTGGCTGTTCGGCGGCTCAGTCACGGAAGACGGCGACTACCTGATCGTCACGATCTATCAGGGCACTGACACTAAAAACCGCGTCTACTTCAAAGATCTCAAAGCCAAAGACGCGCCTGTCGTGAAACTACTCGACGACTTCGACGCCGCCTACACGTTTGTCGGCAACGAGGGCACGCGCTTCTGGTTTCAAACCGACCAACAAGCGCCGCGTGGCAAAGTGATCGAGATCGACGCCACGAAACCCGAGCGCGCGAATTGGAAAGTCGTCGTTCCCGAAAGCAAAGAGACGCTGCAAGCGACTTCGTTCGTCAACCACAAGTTTGTTCTCAACTATCTCAAGGATGCTTACACGCAGGTCAAGATTTACGACACGACCGGTAAGTTTGTGAACGACATCGCGTTCCCCAGCATCGGCACGGCTGACGGCTTTGGCGGAAAGGCGACGGACAAAGAAACGTTCTATGCCTTCACCGGCTTCACCACGCCGGCCACGATTTATCGTTACGACTTTGCGACCGGCAAGAGCACGGTCTTTCGCCAACCGAAAGTCGAGTTCAATCCAAACGATTTCGAAACGAAGCAGGTCTTTTACACGAGTAAAGACGGCACGAAAGTGCCGATGTTCATCACCCACAAGAAAGGCTTGAAGCTCGACGGCAACAACCCGACTTACCTGTACGCCTACGGCGGATTCAACATCTCGCTGACGCCAGCGTTTTCAGTCGGGAACCTCGTGTGGATGGAGATGGGCGGCGTTTACGCGCAACCGAATCTGCGCGGCGGTGGCGAGTACGGCGAAGAGTGGCACCAGGGTGGCATGAAGCTCAAAAAGCAGAACGTGTTTGACGATTTCATCGCCGCGGCTGAGTGGTTGATCGCGAACAAGTACACGTCAACGCCGAAACTCGCGATCGGCGGCGGCAGTAATGGTGGACTGTTAGTCGGTGCGGCGTTGACGCAGCGTCCGGATCTGTTTGGCGCCGCGATTCCCGCAGTCGGCGTGATGGACATGCTGCGGTTCCAGAAGTTCACGATCGGTTGGGCCTGGGTTTCGGATTACGGTTCGTCGGACAATGCGGACGAGTTCAAAGCGTTGTACGCGTATTCACCGTTGCACAACATCAAGCCGGGAACTTCGTATCCGCCGACGATGGTCACGACCGCGGATCACGACGATCGTGTTTGGCCCGGACACAGCTTCAAGTTTGCGGCAGCACTTCAAGCTGCGCAGGCCGGCGATGCTCCCGTGTTGATTCGTATTGAAACCAAGGCCGGACACGGCGCTGGAAAACCGACTTCGAAGATCATCGAAGAGGTCGCGGACCGGTGGGCGTTCTTACTTAAAACTCTGAATATGAAAAGTAGCTAGTCCGTGTGAGTCCGTGTGAATCTGTGGCCGCTCACTGAGACCAGGGCGTGGGCTTTCGCACCCAGCGGAAGCCCTTTAGCTTTTCATGTAGCTCCTTCGGCAATGGACCAGCATCACTCGCTTCGATGTTGGCTTCAACGTTCGACAGCTTCCGCATTCCTGGAATAATCGTACTCACATCTTCGTTTCCCAGGATGAAACGCAACGCAAGCTCCGGCATCGTGATGCGCGTTTCGTGTTCGCGGTTCCATTCTTCGAGCAGTTCCTTGATCGCCTCTGCGCGTTCCACACTCGGGATCAGATTTTCCGGAACGAAGTAAGTGTTGCGCCAGTCACCTTCGGGCCACGTGCTGTCTTTTGTTAACGTGCCGGTCAAAGTTCCTTCATCAAACGGCACACGCGCGATTACCGCGACGTTCATCTCGCGGCAAGCCGGGAAGAGATCGTCTTCCGGGTTTTGATCGAAGATGTTGTAGATCACCTGCACGGCGTCGACCTGGCCGCTGCGTACGGCGCGCACGCCATTCCACGGTTCCCAACGATTGATACTGATACCAATGGCGCGGATCAATTTCTGACTGCGCAGATCGTCGAGTTTGTAGAACCAGCGATCGTCGCGCATCCACTCGTCGTTCCACGTGTGAAACTGCATCAGATCAAAATGGTCGAGCTTCGCGTTTTCCAGACTGCGATGCACGTACTCTTCGACGTGATCCGGCGGAAACGATTCCATCAAGTTCGATTCAGGCGGCGCGGGCCACTTCAGTGTTTTAGGTGGAATCTTGGTGGCAGTGTAGAGACGTTTCTCGGGATTGGACCGCACGATCTGGCCCAACAAGTTTTCGCTGCGGCCATTTCCATAAGCGTATGCCGTATCGAAAAAATTGCAGCCGAGATCGACTGAAGCCTGAAGCGATTTTAGCGACTCATCGTCGCTCGAGTCAGACCAACTCGCCATGCCCCACATGCCATAGCCGATCTCACTCACTTCCCATCCGGTGCGGCCAAATCTTCTGTATCTCATGAAGGAGATACTAGAGATCAGTTTTCACAAAAACAACTCGCCGCAAAAACAACTACGCCTCCAAGCCGGCGGGCTTAGAGGCGTAGTCGGGGTATTGCTCGTCAGGAGGAAAAAACTTTTCTTAGTTGCTGCCCGTGGTTGTCGCACCACCCTCGGTGATGATGACGTCTTTGTCAGAACCACCAAAGGTCACGCCCGTCAGTTGTTGTTCGTTATCTTTGTTGGTGGAACGCAGTTGGAAATCGTTGGCTTTCTTGTCGCGCGATTCGATACGCGCCATAGCCTGGGCAACGACTTTACCATTCTTCAAGATGGAAAGTTGGTTGGTCTCGTCGTCGAATTTGACGTCGTAAGTGCCTCTTTTCACGACCGTACCGTTCACCTTGATGTCCTCTTCGAAGGTGACTTTGTGCTTCTGTATCTTGGCGAGCGCAGCGACACTCGTCAGTGCACCAACCATTAAAACGACCAGCATTCTACTCATGATTGACTTCATTACAGCTCTCCTTATTTAGTTAGCTCACTCGTTATCACCGAGCTCCTCTGCGACTAAACACCACTCGCAGATTTGTTATGACAAGAAAAATGATCGCGTTCGATCATCAACACCTCGCATCGTACGTAGCCGCGGTCGTAAAGGTTCATACTTTGAATTTCTTTACCTTCTCTATACAAAACTTTACATTTGCTTACAGAATTTCGTTGATCGTTCTGCTAGACTCCGCGCATTCGCGAATCATTCATAAAACGCATTCGCCGGATATTCATTAACAACTTGGTAAGGAGATCTTGAATGAGAAAGTTGCTTTGTGCTCTTAGCCTAATGAGCGCGCTCGTAATTACTCTGGCCGTGCATGCTGCCGCACCCGCCAACTTCGCCGGCACCTGGACGCTTGATAAGAGCAAAAGCCAGGGTCTCAATCCGCGTCAGCAAAACGCCGACAGCGTTTCGTGGGTGATCACGCAGACCGATAAAGAGATCACCATCGAAGAGAAGACTACGGGCGGCAATCCGCCGGCTGGTGGTCCGGGAGGCCCGGGAGGCCCCGGCGGTGGTGGTGGCCGCGGTATGGGCATGGGTGGTCCAAGAACATTTAATCTCGATGGAAGTGAAACTTCTTCGGAGAATGAGCGTGGAAAGACTGTTCGGAAGGCAACGGTTTCAGGCGATGGCAAGACGATCGAGATGACGTCGAAGTCCACGTTCCAGGGACCGAATGGTGAGATTACTTTGAACTCGAGCGACAAGCTGGTGTTGTCAGGCGACGGTAAGGTGTTGACGGTGAATCGTCACAGTGAGAGTCCGCGCGGTGCCCAGGACTCAACGCTTGTTTTCAACAAGTAGTTTGCGGGGGCGCAAACTAGCAAAGCGAAGGGTGGTCTTCCTCCGGAGATCACCCTTCGTTTTTTCTCTGTGCAATCTCTGTGTCCTCTGTGTCCTCTGTGCCCCTGTGGTTGTTTTCTTTGGCAGTCATTAACCATAGAGACATAGAGGACACAGAGATTGCACAGAGAAACTTCGGCAACGCTATTCAAGCCAGTCGCGCGTCATGTCGCACCACAACGCAAGCCCGCGCCACTCGTTGAAACGTGAATAGTAACGAGCGATCTTTTTGTCGTTGGCTTTGCGGCCGTTGTTCCTGACCTGAAAAAACTTCGCTCGCGTCCATGAATCGAGTGCGAGTCCGTCGTAACGTCCCAACAGCTTCAACAAGTTCTCGGCAGCGTAATCGCCCACGCCTTTCACGCCCTTGATCTGCTTGATCAGTTCGGCGGTGGAAACCGGATTATGCAGCCATTCCTCGACGTTTAATTCTCCGGACGCCACACGCCCGGCCAACTCTTTAAGATATGGCGCGCGATAGCCGCTGCGAACTTCGTCCACGAAAAACTTCAACGGCATCTCGGCCATCGCCTCGGCGGTGGGAAATGAACGACGCCCTTCATCGCCCTCGCGCCCGAGATTCTGCACGAGTCCGGTGACCATCTTCTGCGTCAACGCCCACGAACAGTTGGTGGTGCAGAGCATCTTCACGAGGTCTTCGTAAACGGTCGGCGAGCGCAACAACCGTCCAGCGCCCTGGACACCGATCCACGAAAACTCCGGGTCACTGGAGAGGGAGAGATAGAACGCTTGCAGGTCATCGTCGAGTCGCAGGATGTGCCGGGTGTCGCGAATGACCTTGGCGGTTTCACTCTTGTTGAGCGTGCGCGAGACCGTGACAAGTACGTGACTTTTTCGTCCACTCATCGTGATAGACACAGGCGGCTTTGGGCCAACATCAATGACGCGCGACAAGGTCCATTTCTCGGAATTCAGGCCAAAAGGAAGCAGTCCGTACCAGCCGTGGCTGACGATGGTTCTTTTGAAATTGAAGTTTTGTGGTGTTGGTATTTTGAGGTCCATATTTTGTATCGTTCACATTCGGTCAAGCTGAATCTTGACACGCTAGCGTACCAAGCCTAGACTGGACGGACTTGAAAAAACAGTGTGTGGAAGGCTGTTCTCCCGAACCCCACCATACTCGGGCATGAGGGAGTGTCGGAACCAAACACTAGGTTCCCAACAGTAATCCGGTGAACGTACGCACCGCTTCCGAGAACAAGTAAGCCGGAGCTTTCCGGCGATGGTTTGACGCCCCACAGGGCCGCTAGCAGGGCACCCAGTGGGGCGTAGCCGTTTTTAAAGCTTATTATCGAACGTAAATCGGGTTTGAAATTATCCACGGCTTCTCACCGATAATCCGTTCAATCTGTGGCAAATAAACTTCGACTCGATACACGCCTCGCTCAGTAATTGGGATTTCCTTCGTCGTAACCCCGCTCTCGTTCAGCATCACCTTGCCGTCTTTAAACAGCGCGATGCGGCTCGCGATTGGTGTGTGAACGACCAACCGAGTGTCGCTTTCGAGAGGGATTTCGTCGCCTTGAATAACGCTCTTCGTCGGGGATTTCGCTTCGAATTTGAAACCGGACGAGTCGCCGAATAGATCGAAACCGATGAAGCAATGGCCGGCCTTGATGGCGTCGAGTAGCTGCTCGGGCACAAGGATTTTGGCGTCGGTCGTGATCACGTGCAGACGGACCAGGCGAAAACTCGTTTCGTAAGGATCGAGTTGAATTCCCGCGAGTGTTTTTCCGGCGCTGTCGTGAAGACTCACACCGATGTTCGAGTGCGCGTCGTTACCGCCAAGCGCCGTTAGCTTACTGCGCGTTAAGGCTTGGTCCCATTTCTTCAGACTCTCGTTGGGCCGTTCGAAATAAAGTCCGAAGAGAAGATCGGGATACGCACGGTGCGACCAAAGCACGTCGAAGAACGCTACGAGCGGATTCGCGCGGCGTGTGTTCGAATAGACGTTGTAAACCTCGACGCCATTCAGACCGGGCGCTTCCCAGTTCTTAAACTCTTCCGGGTAAGCGACAATCGAAACATCCTGCGGCAGCTTCAGTAAACGATCGCCGTTCTCGACGGAAACCTCGTTGCCGTTGACGAACAGCACATCGCCATGCCTTCCCTGCAAGGTCATCGCCGCGGTGTCGAAATCCTTTTCCGTGTGCTCGGTCATGATCACAAAATCGAGTTGATTCTTTTGCGCAGCGGAAATGATCTCGGAAAACGTACCCGAACTGTGCCCGCCGAGAAACGAGTGTACGTGGACCACGCCTTTGTACTCGTAGCGATACTCAGGCTTGGGAATACGCGCAAGTTCGGCGTTGATCTGTTGCACCGCGGCGTTCAGCTTGCGGAGTCTGTAGCGGCGCCACGCGAAGGGCATTTGGGCCAGCACCAAAAGAACGACGATCGCGACGAGGATCTTTTTGAGCACGGATAACACGGATTCTTAACTGATGAAGTCCACGGACACAACGTGCTCGCTGATGCTGCGGCCAAACTCCGCGACTTTCACGTGTTCGGGATGCACGGTGTAAACGTCGAGCGCGGCGCGATCCGTGAAGGTCGCAACGAGACCGGTGTGGTAAGAGCGCGGCAGATCCAGCGTGTCAAAGCCGACTGAAAGACTCTGCACTTCCGGAATTATCGTCGCCAGATTGCGCAAAAGATTTACGTGTTCGTCGCGCGCAAACTGCTCCGTGTCCGCGCGGTACTTCCAGACCACAATGTGCGTCAGCATGTTTTATCCAGTTTTGCCTTCTGTGGCTTTAGAAACTCAACCTTACGCGCAGTGTAATGACTCGATTACCACCCGAGCCACTGCCACCGCCGAAGAAGAAGGTATTTGAACCGGAGGCGGATTTCAAGAAGTAGGGCGAGGACATGTTGCCGATCGGCGTGCCCTCGTTGTTGCGGTTGAAGAAGTTGTTGAAGCTTGCGGAGAATGTTAATGAGTATGGCCGTTGCACTGGTGGCTTCGCGGGTGGTTTCGCCGTGGCGCCACCCGGAGTTGCCGGCGCGCTCGCACTGGTCGTCGCTGGTCCACCCGGCGGAGGCGCTTTTGGCTCGATTGCTGGTCCAAACTTGAACACCTTCGCCACGTTGAAATTCACTGAGACAAAGCCTGGTCCACGCCCGAAGTTTCGCGGAATGATTGTCTGACCGGGTGAAGGATTCGGATCGAACGCGCCTAACGGTGTGACGACGACGCCCGGTTTGTTCAAGTCAGTCGCAAACGCCGGACGCTCGCTGAAGAACGTATCGCCGTTTGTGTCGCGACCGGTCGTGATGTTGAACGGCTGACCCGAACTCGCGATCGTGAACACGTTCATACTGAAGCCGTGTGGTAACTGATAATTGCCGCCGCCGTACGCGAAACTCAAAGAGCCAAACGGCGTGCGCGCCCACTCTTCACTGAAGTCGTAAGCATCGAACGGCGCGCCGGTCTGTCCGTTATCAGTGTTACGCGTTTTGTTGAGGTTGTAACCGCCCCAGAAGCTGACCGCCTTCACGTTGCCGTTGAGATTGAAGCTAAGCGTGTTGCCGATCGATTTGCCGGTCGCCTGATACTCGAAAAGGTTTCCCGCTTCATTCCCGAGTGGACGTTCGCCGCTGTTTGGGAGGCCGGGGATGAATGTGCCGCCGAGCGGCGCGTTGATGTTCACTGTTCGTTGAAGCCGGGTCGTGCGTCCGTAGAAATAAGTGATCGAGAGTTTGATCTTCGCGGGCAGCATGCGCTCCACGGCGAACATCGCACGAAACGATCGAGACGCGCGCAGATCGTCTGACTTGATGCGGCGGATTTGCGGTTGCGCAAACGTGTCGAGTAGATCGATCGGTGGCACGATCGGGAACAGATTCAACACCGCTGGATCGGTAACGAGAAACTGTTGCTGGTGAATCCCGTCGAACCTGATCGACTGGAGGGTGATGTCTTCGGAGATACGGTTGTAGAAATAACCGACGGCGCCTCTGAACACGGTCTTCGGTGGACCAGACGGTGGAGGCGCTGGCGCCGGCGCGGCTGCCGCACCTGATGGTCCTGTCACAGCCGGTTTCTCCGCGGCTTTCGGTTTGCCAAACACCGGCGACCATGCAAACGAGACGCGTGGCGCGAAGTCGGAGTTACCGTTGATGTTGTTCTGGTTCTCGTAACGCAGACCCGGCGAGAGCGTGAAGTTTGGTCTGACTTTCCATTCGTCCTGAATGTAGAACGAAACGTCCCACTGCTTCACTTCCGCTTCCGGATCGCCGCCCGCGATCGAAAACTGCGTCGCGCCGCCGCCGAGCAATCTGATTGCCGCTGGACTCATACCCGCGCGTTGAAATGCCAGTGTGCGGCGATAACGTTCGAGACTGCTGACCTGAATGATCTGCGGTTGGCCGCCGGGACCGGGCACGATCTGATCGTTTTCGTCGAGCAGTGGTCCGGGTCCGCCTGAGAAGGTGTAAGTGCCGCCGAAGTTTCCCGGCGAGATGCTGTCGATGCGCGCGCGCCTGACGCGTCCGCCGACTTTCAGAAAATGATTACCGCTGGTCCATGAAGTGAAGTTTTGCAATTCGAAGCGCTCTTGCTCGTTTGACGACGAACCGACTTGCGCACCGCCGCCGAAGAAAGAATCGAGCACGTTCAAAGCGAAACTGTTCAGCACGCTGCTTTGCCGGAAACGATTTCGGATCCACTGAAGACGCGTTTCGTTGACGGTCTTCTCGTTGAGCATCGCGGTCTCGGTCGCCTGGAAGGTGAAGTTGGTGCGCCGTCCGCTGTACGCGCGTGTGGGCAGTGAGAATCCGCCGATGCCTTGCAGGTCTTGCATTGAGACGTTGTAGTTAACTCTGGCGACGAGCGTGTGCTTTTTGTTGATCTTGAGATCGCCGCGAAGGTTGCCGTACGTGTTCTTTTCCGGCGTCACGAACGATTGGTTGACGCTGACTTGTTCGAGCGTGACCGGATCGAGCGTGGTGGCGTTGACGACGGAGTTGGCGTCGCTCATGTAGCGGCCGAAGAATGCCGAGAACGAAGCGCGCTTCTTGATGATTGGACCACTAAGATTGAAGTTGTAAGCGCGCTGTTGATAAGGCGCGCGAAACGTCGTGTATGGATTGCGGGAGTTCAGGCTTTCGTCGTTGAAGTCGAAACTGGCAGAGCCGTGCCACTTGTCCGCGCCCGGTTGCGTGAAGATTTCGATGCCGCCGAAGCCGGGGAATTCGTTTTCCGCGGACCACGGATTGTTGTTCACGCGCACTTCACGAATCGCTTCCTTGGGCGGAACCTGGCCGTTTGAAAAGCCGTCGACTTTTACCTGCGGGCCGCCGCCTTCGGGATCCGCTGGACCGGCGAGAGCTTGCAACGCGGCCATCAGCGCTTGCGGATCGTTTGGGAGTGCTTCGAGATCGCGGCCGCGTAAGACGACGGCGCCGGCGTTGTTGTCGGAGTCAGTGCTGATGTTGCGGTCGTCGACGGTGACTTCCTGGTTTTCAAAAGCGACGGTGAGTTGCGCGTTTAGCGTGTGAGATTCGCGTGCGTTTATTTCGACTGACTTTTCTTCGTAGACGTTGAAGCCGGGCGCGGTGATCCTCATCTCGTATGTGCCCGGAGCGAGACGTTTGAACTCGTAGACGCCGGATGAATTGCTGGTCGCGCTGGTTTCGACGCCGTTGGAGTTTTTGAGCGTGACAGTGGCGCCGACGACGAGACTATCGAGCTGGTCCGTGACCGTGCCCTTGAGCGCGCCCGTGGTTTGCTGGGCCGCTGTGGACACAGCGAGGGCGCAGAGGAGAATAACGCAACGCAGGAGCATGATTAGTTAGTGAAGCTAAACCAACAAAAGTTTCAAACGACGCTTACACGTCACGACCCGCAACTCGTTCCGCAAAATCCCACCAACGTAGTTGGTAGTACTTTTCAAACCGGCCTAAAGCCTTAACGCTAGAGCGACAATCCCACCAACGTAGTTGGTGGTATTTTTCAGACCCGGCCTAAAGCCCCAACGCTAGAGCGACAATCCCACCAACGGAGTTGGTGGTACTTTCATATGCAGCCTTGCGGTGAACAATCCACCAACTGCGGTTGGTGGGATTGTCATCTGTCAGAATTTGTTTTGTAGGTCATGACTGAAAGAACCACCAACTGCGGTTGGTGGGATTCAATCAACCCTCGCCGCGGACGGCTTTGAGTTCTTTGATGAGATTGCCGATCGCGTCCTCAGCGAAGAGCACCTTGTTGGCCCGCCAGACGACTCGTGGCGGTTTCAGTTGTTCCGGCGAGCCCTTCACGATCACGAACAACTCGCCGTAGGGATACACGGTGTCGAGGATCTGGCGAAACTCGACCACGTTGAAATAGATCACGTAATCCGCATCCGCCAGACCTTGAGCCGGAAACACGCTTTGGTACTTTTCCCGGTACTTGTCGAGCTTGCGCGCGATCTGCGTGTGAACCCGTCGAAAGCGTCCCTTCGGCCACGGATCGGCCTTCAACACATCTTCGATGATGGCGCGCTCATTACCGCTCGCATCGAGGACGCGCGAGCGAAACACCACCAGCAACACGCGGTGCATATCACGCACTTCAGCCAGCGAACTAACGGCATGAGACGACTGCAAACGTGCGCTGCGGTCCTGTGCGACGGCAGAGACACACGTTGTGAGCACAATTGCGATAAGCAGAATGAGCGCGTTTTGTTTGGGACCCAAAACCATATCCACTTTGTCCCCGGTGTAGTAGACTGACTATACCTCACCGCCCCGTCAAAGGAGAAACAAGTTGTGAAGAACATCGCGGTAGTGTGCCTGGGCGTTTTGGTGGCTGTGTCAGTGGCTTATTCGCAGCATAAAGAGGTGTCGCCGTTTGCGCCGGTGAAGCGCATCGGCGAGCCGCCCGCGCAGCAGTTCTATCTGTTTTCAACTTCGGTCAATGACTACACGATTCGTAACGACGGGCTCGGTGACGTGTTGGTGCGCGTCAGGAAGAAGAACTTCCAACTGAAGGTTGGAGTTAACAGCCACATCGAGCGGCTCTACTTTTTCGAGTATCAAGGCGAGCTGTTGTTGCTTTACGAAGCAGGTGCGTCTGGCTATCTCGTGCGCTTCGACCAGAAGAGCAAGTCGATCAAGAGCACGACGGCGATCGCTGAAAACTTCGAACCACCGCTGCTCAAAGAGCAGACACTGACTTTCACGGACGGGACGACCGTGCGACTAAATTAGCCGCGAAGAGGCACAAAAAGCACAAGAGACACAAGAAGTACAAAAGGAGTTGAGAATATAGTTCTCTACCTCCTTAAGCCTCTTGTGCCTTTTGTGCTTCTTGTGCTTTTTTGTGGCTAACTGCGCTGCGAGGCGATATGTGCGTTCAGGTCTTTGATGGAGACTTTGATCAGTTTCTTCAGCGTGGGTACGTGAACGTCGGAGAGGCGTTTGATGTACAAGCACGACTTGCTCTTCCGATGTTTGCCTAACTTGCCCAACAGTTCCTCATACTTCTCGAAACCAATCGTGAGGTAAACGGTCAGGTCCGTTTTGCGCGGCGAAAAGGCGGCGATGGGCCAATCGCCTTCATGTCCGCTCGCATATTTATAACTGAAAGTCCCAAACCCGATGATCGCCGGTCCCCACATCACCGGCTTGCTGCCCGTGATCTCTTCCATCATCTTCGCGATCGCAAAACAGTCTTCGCGCCGCCCCGCGTCGGGAATCTTGTTGATGAACTGCGTGACACTCGCCTTGGTCGGTTTAGTTTTCGCTTCTGCCGCCACTTTGCGTCGCTCCTTCCCGCACGGTCGGATATTTGATCCCTAACTGCTCGAGATACGTGTCGTACTTATCCGGGTTGTAATAAAACTTCCGCATCTGCTCGCGATACGTGTCCATCGTTCGCTTGTTGAGATACGTCGCCGGTTTGTCTTCCGGACCGATCAACGGCTGATACTTCGTGTCCTTCGTTTGCACTTCACGAAAATACTTCCACGACTGTTCGATCAGTTCCGGTTTAGTCAGCAGATCGATCATCGTCATCGCGACAACCTTCGCGCCCGCAGTCACGCCTTTGTGCGCGATCGGCGTGGCCATCGCGATCGCGTCGGTCCAGTTGTGTCCCGGCAGACCGGGAATGTTCGATGGGTAGCGCAACGAAACAGTCGGAACGTTCCACGACACGTCGCCGATGTCGTCCGAACCACCGCGATTGCGTTGTTCGTCCGTGACTGGTCCAGCCAGCGGCGACAGTTCCTTCGCCAAACCCTGCTGCTCGCGCGACTTCAACTCTCGTTGCAACGCTTTCGCGAGCGTTTGATCCGCTTCACTCCACTGCGGCAGTCCGACCTGTTTGATGTTTTCATACATCGCTTCCGCAACGGGCCGGTTGAAGTGTTGCGGCCACGCAGAACCGAGAACACTTGAAGTTACTGTAGTGTTTGTCATCTTCGCGGCGCCTTCGGCCATGGCGTCGCCGATCTCGCGCATCTGTTTGATGTGTTCGTAATCGAGCTCGCGGAAGTAGTACCAAACACTCGCGAGGCGCGGCACGACGTTGGGTTGATCGCCGCCGTTGGTGATCACGTAGTGCGAGCGCTGTTGCAAGCGCAAGTGTTCGCGGCGGAAGTTCCAACCGACGTCCATCAACTCGACCGCGTCGAGCGCGCTGCGACCCTGCCACGGCGCACCCGCGGCGTGCGCACTCTCGCCGCGAAACGTGTATTCAACCGACACCAAACCCGTCGCTGAAGATTGTCCCCACGACGTGTTGAGATTGTTTCCAACGTGCGTGAACAGCACCACGTCAACGTCTTTGAAAACGCCCGCGCGCACAAAGAACGCTTTGCCCGCGACGAGTTCTTCCGCAACTCCGGGCCACACTTTGATCGTGCCCGGAAGCTTCGCGCGTTGCATCTGACGTTTCACTGCGATCGCGGCCGTGATGTTCAAAGGCACGCCTGAGTTGTGACCTTCGCCGTGTCCGGGCGCGCCTTCAACCAGCGGATCGTGATAAGCGACGCCGGGTTTTTGTGAAGCCTGCGGGATGCAGTCGACGTCTGAACCGAGTGCAATCACCGGTTTGCCCGAGCCCCACGTTGCGACCCACGCGGTGGGAATTCCCGCGATGCCGCGTTCGATCTTGAAACCCTCTTTTTCGAGAATGCCGGTGAGGTATTTCGAGGTCTCAACTTCCTGAAAGCCGAGCTCGCCGAAGCTGAACACCATGTCGACCATCACCTGCGACTGCTTCGCCATCGACGCGACGTCAGCCACAACCTGCGCTTTGTAGTCTTCAATCAACGACGAGCGCGTGGCGGTAGTCGGAAACGGCGCGACTAATAACGCCGCTAGGCACAACGCAACTGCAACCACTCGGAAGCAAAGTTTATGCATGTGGCATCTCCTAAGAGGACTAAAAAGAGAGCTGCGGTAAGAACGGAACTCAAGCGGATGCGCCGAATGCGCCGCCCTTCCATCCGTTCGATCTTGAACGTCAGATTGTCGTATTGGACCACTTCGCCCGGCTGCGGCAAATGTCCAGCCTGGGCCATCAGAAAACCGGCGAGCGTGGTATAGCCGCTATTTTCAGGCAGGTCAAGCTGCAACTGCCGATTCGCGTCGCGCACCGTGAGAATGCCGCTGAGCACGTAACTACCGTCGGGCTCTTTCGTGATCTGTGCGCGGACCTCTTCGTCAAACTCGTCGTTGATCTCGCCGACAATTTCCTCGAGCAAGTCTTCAAGAGTAACGATGCCTTCTATACCGCCGTGCTCGTCGACAGCGAAAGCGAGATGCGTTCGTTTGGCCTGCATCTGTTTCAGCGCCGCGCCGAGTCGCGCGGTCGCGGGAATGAAGTGTGGCGTGTGAACGAGCTTTCGCAGATCGAACGTTTCGGGTGGGGCCGACTGGTCCAGGAAAGGTTCGAAGTCACGCCGAACGAGTACGCCGACCACATTGTCCAGAACGTCTGCATACACCGGCAAGCGGGAGTAGCCCAGGTTGCGCAACGCGTCTTTCGTTTCTTCTAAGGTTGCAGTCACCGGCAGGGCCGCGATCGAGGTGCGCGGAATCATCGCTTCGCGCACTTGCGCGTCGGAGAAATCAAAGACGCGATTGATCAGCCGTTGTTCTTCGGCTTCGAGGTGACCGCTCTGATGCGAGATGTCGATCAGTTGGCGCAACTCGTCTTCGGTGTAGATCGACGCGTGTTCGCCTGCCGGGTGTAGTCCAAACAAGCGCACGGTTCGCGTGCCTGCCCAATCGAGCAGTTGTATGGGCCAACGAAGCGTCTTGTAGAAGATTTGCAGCGGTAGAGCGATTGCTAACGCCGTCTTTTCGGCGAGTTCGAGCGCGAGGGTTTTGGGCGCGAGTTCGCCGAGCACGATGTGCAGGAACGTGATGATGCTGAATGCGATAGCGAAAGAGATCGTGTGCAGCAGCGCCTCGGGGATGCGGCCGTGAAGCGGAGCTTCGAGCAGGTGCGCGATTGCCGGTTCGCCGATCCAGCCCAACGCCAGTGACGCGAGTGTGATCCCGAGTTGGGTTGCGGAGATGTAAGCGTTCAGGTTGTTGAGCAAAGGCAACAGCCGCTTTGCCCGACGATCGCCGGCTTTCACCAGTGTTTCAATGCGCGATTTGCGAACGCCAACCAGCGCAAACTCCGACGCCACGAAAAAGCCGTTCGCCAACACCAGGAAAACGACGATTACCAAATTGAGTACTTCAATCATGAGTTAACTAATTATTCCCAACTGTACTTCAGATACTGCGGGTCTTCCGACAGTTCGTATTTCTTCAGAAACTCCCACGCCGTTTGATTAAACTTCGCCGCGCCGTCGTAATACCAGTGATCGTGATTCTTGATCTCGATCAAGTCGACGGGAAATCCGGCTTCCTTCAACGCGTCTCTCGTTGCGCGCACGTCTTTGAGCGGAAAGTATGCATCGCTGTCACCCACTTGAATCGAGATCGGTATCTTTCGTTTCGGCAGTTCGATCAAATCAAACTCGTTACTGCTTCTGAGTGCGCCCGCGTGAATCGCAGCGGCCGCGAAGTACTGCGATTCCATCAACGACATGTGAATCGCAAAGCAAGCACCGGCCGAATGACCAAACAGATAGACGCGCCGCGGATTGATCGGGTACTTCGTTTTGAGTTCCTCGACGAGATCGCGCAGGAAATCGGGACCATCCTGCGGCGACGACCAGCCCTGCGAGTTGCTCGCGTCAGGACCGGCGACAATGATGCCTTCTTTCTTCGCGTAGTCTTTCCATTTCTCGACGAGCGTGATGCCGTTTCGTCCGGAGCCGTGGAGTGTCACGATCAGCGGGGCTTTCGTGCCTGCGGCGAGGGTGGACGGAACGTAGAGATAGTAAGCGCGGTCTCTTCCGTTAGACTTGATCAGTTCCTTGGTTATGTCATCTTTAGCCACGGATGACACGGATGGAACGGATAGCACGGAGATCAGCAGTAGTATGAGTAGAAGGCAAGGTTTCATTTCTCAAACTCCTTTCATCTGCTAACGAGTGGCAATTCGACAAAACTCGCTTGCCCCGGAGCGTTGTAAATTCGTTGAGTCGCTTTACGATAATCCTCCGGCCTGGCCCAGAAGATGTTTTTCACAAACGTCTGCGGATTGCGATCGTAAAGCGGGAACCAACTCGACTGAATTTGCACCATGATGCGATGGCCTGGCAGAAAAACGTGATTCGCTGTCGGCAGGCCAAAGCGATAGAGCAGGGGAGTGTCTGCCGCGATCGGCTTTGCAAACTCCAGACTCTCACGATAACGCCCACGAAAGACGTCCGCCGAGATCATCAATTGATAACCACCCATGTTCGCTTGTCCGGCAACCTGATCAGGATACACGTCAATCAACTTCACCACCCAATCCGAATCTGTGCCACTCGTTGAAGCAATCAGATTTGCAATCGGTTCACCGCTGATCTTCACTGGCGCTGTCAACACGTCGGAAGTGAAAACCAGCACGTCAGGACGACCCGACTGCTCGCGTTGGTCGTCCACCAGCCAGCGCGACCAACTCGCCGCATCGATCGGACGCGCGCGAAACGGAACCGGCTTCGCCGGATCGGAAATGTACTCTTCGTAACCGGGCGCTTTCGACGCTTGCGTGAAGCTCGTCTTCAAACCTGCCGTGAGATAAAGCGGCGTCGGTTTCACCGTGCAACCCTTCTCGCAGCCCATCGGCCACGCAGGCAGGTTGTGCCAACTGTTCGTGCCGGTCTCAAACGCCACGACCGGCGAGATGTTTGGTTTGGGCGCGCCTTCTTTCAGGTAGTAATCGAGAAACGGCCGCAGGATGTCGCGGCGAAACGTCAGCGAAGTGTCACTGCCAAACTTGATCGCGCCGAGCGCGCTGCCGTCGCGAATCATCTGGCCGTGATGCCACGGCCCAAGCACGAGAAACACTTTGTCGTTGTTTGTGTCCTTCGGCTCGATCGCTTTGTAAACCGTGATGTCGCCGTAGATGTCTTCCTGATCCCACAAACTATGGACCAGCATGACCGGAACTTTCAGCGGCTCTTTCGCGAGAATTTTGTCGACTGCTTGATCGCGCCAGTAAGCGTCGTAACTCGGATGCTCGAGAAGTTTGCGCCAGAAACCGACTTGTTCGAGTCCGCGGCGTCGTCCGAGTTCGCCTGCACTACCGGCTTCCATAAACATGTCGTAGTCGTCGGCGTGGCTGGTCCACCAAAGGATCTCGTTGCCGCGCGTTGCTTCCTGATCGTAGATGTAGCTCATACCCTGCTGGCGAAACGCGCCCCAGTGAAACCAGTCGTCGCCGCGCCAGCCGTCGACCATTGGATTCATCGGCACTGATACTTTCAACGCGGGATGCGGATTGATCAGCGCCATCAACGGCAGGAATCCGTCGTACGAGATGCCGAGAATGCCGACGCGGCCGTTGGTTTCGGAAATGTTTTTGACGAGCCAGTCGATCGTGTCGTACGTGTCGGTGGCGTGGTCCACGTTGGTCGGGTTCTGTGGTCCATGCAGCGGACGGTTCATCACGTAATCGCCTTCAGAACCGTACTTGCCGCGAATGTCTTGCACGACGCGGATGTAACCGCCTTCGACGATCGTGTCGGTGGCGTTGTCGTAGCCGAACAACGCGGAACCGAGATCGGAGCTGTTGGTGTTTTTAGTCAGGCCGCTGGCGTTGTAGGGCGTGCGGGTTAAGAGGATCGGAGCGTTGCGCGCGCCTTTGGGGACGAGAATGACGGTGTGCAGTTTGACGCCGTCGCGCATCGGGATCATTACTTCGCGGCGCGTGTAGTTGAAGCCCGCGTTTGTTACTTCGAATTTTGAAGGCGTTTCGTTGGGCAGCGTTTGGGCCACGGATGACGCGGATACAACACAGACAAGGACCAGGAGCAAGAGGGTTCGCATGGGGTTCTCCGGTTAGTATTTTACAAACTCGAATTTCAACCGCACACTTCGATCGGGACTGTTGAAGAACGTACCAAACTGCGGGCTCGCGAGATTGTTCTGCACGTCGCGCGGGTTCCAGTGATTCGTGATGTTGAAAACCGTAAAGCCCGCGCGTCCTTTGTATTTCTTGCCGCGAAACGGAATCGTCAGTCCCTTCATGATGAGCAGGTCAAGCGTGACCAACTGCGGAAACCGCCCGCCTTCGTTGCGCGGCCCGACAAAATCCTGCTGTTCGTTCAGCAGTGAAAACGGAAACCCGCTGTGCCAATCAAGCACGGGCGTCGCGACGATGTCGAACGGCAATCCGAACTCGCCCCAGAAGAGCAGCCGGTGCGGCACGTCGAATGGTTGTTTGGCGTACTCGTCTGGACGAATCACCGGATGTTTTTGATTGCCAAAGTAGGTGTTGAAGTCGTTCAGATTGCCGCGCGCCTGCGAACGCACGTAAGACAGGTAAATGTTTCGATTCTCCTGAAAACGAAACCGCGCGACCGCCTGCAATTCGCGATAACGAGATCTTCCGTTGTTTTGTAATAAAAGCAAGCCCTGGTTGGGAGTCGCCCCGTTGACTACGGGTTCGAGCACGAAATCGCGGCGCGTGCTGCGTTCCTCGTAACCCAGCCGCAGCAGCAGACGCGGATTCACCTGATGGTCCACCTGTAAGTTCCACGCGAGACTGTAAGGATTCTCCGGGTTGTCCGGAGCCGTGTTTTGAAACATGCGTGGGCCATCGACGACCGCGAGGTTGTTGATTGCAAACGTCGTCACGACCTGATCCTGGTACTGCTCGAACGAACCGACGTTAAGCGGGATCTTGTCGTAAAAAAGACCGATGCCGCCGCGAATGATCGTGCGATCGGAATCAGTCGGCGCGATTACAAGACCGAGGCGCGGTGCGAAGTTGTTTTCTTTGCCGATCTGATCGCGATCGTAACGAAGACCGAGATCGAGCACGAGCCGCTTGTTCATCTGCCACTTGTCCTGCACGAATGCAGAGAACTCGTTTTGCGTCTGTGCGAGAACTCCCGGGCCGCTGAATTCGATCAACTGATACCGCGATCCGTCGGCGCGAAGGATCGTTACCGGTGTGCTTCTGTCGGTGCCGTCGAAAGAAGTGTGACTGAAGTTCACGCCGGTCTTGAACGCGTGCGAGCCGCGCCACGTCTGCGGACGAAAGTGATAGACCTCGAGCAGTTCGTAACGCCGGCTTTCACGATGCTGGCGATCGAACCAGCCGCCGAAATTGCGATCGGGCGTGATCTGATAAGGCGCTTCGCTGTTGCCGAAGATGTCGCCGTCGAACTGTTTCACGCTGAAACTCGACTGAAGCAACGCGCCCGATTTGAACGACGCTTGTTCGTTGAGCGCGAGAAACCAGCCGCGCTGATGAAAGTTCGCGGTCGTGTCAGCCGGGTTGAACGTGTTGAGATTGAAGAAGTCAAACTTCTGCGGAAAGATCGAGAAGCTCCCGGTGAGACGATTGTTTTCGTTGACGACGTAATCGAGACGCGAGAACGAGTCGAAACTTTCGCGTTGAATGTCGCGCTGTTGTTCGTTCAGCCGTTCGAGACTCTCGACGTTGGTGCGCACAAAGCGGTACTCGACGCTTTGAAAAAAGAACAGCTTGTCTTTCTTGATTGGACCACCAACCGCGACGCGCGGCGTGGCGGCGCCGATGCCGAAGATCTTGCCGTCGCGCCAGCGTGGGCGCGGCAACGTGCCGGTCACGAGATAACGCCAATCGTTGCTGCCCGAGCGTGTTTCGATCGTCGTCACTGCGCCGGTGAACTTGCCGTACTCCGATGAATACGGATTCGAGTGAACCTGCACCGTGTCGACCGCTTCCAGGGGCAACTCGATCGCGGGCGCGCCCGTCACCGGATCGGTCACGTTCAAACTCGAAACGAGGATGCCGCTCTGGCTCGGCCGCGTGCCTTTGATGTTGAGATTGCCGTCCGGGCCACGCACGACGCCGGGCAACAGCGGCAACGCGTCCTGGAACTTCTGATCGATCAGGGGCGCGTCGCGCAGGTTTTGCGTGGTGATCGTTGCAGGCGTAGTCGATTCGGTTTTGACCGCGTCGGTGCGATCGTCAGTGACAGTGACCTGTTCGCTGAGCGGCACTGGTTGCAGCAGGATGTTCTGTTCGACAGTGGCTTCGATTTGAAGGCTGAGTTTTTGTTCGTACTTCTTGAAGCCGGAATACTCGACCGCGATCGAGTAATCGCCGGCGAGTAGTCCGTTGAATTCAAACACTCCATCCGCGTCGGTAATCGTCTGAAGCTTCTGATCGCGCAACCGTTCGCTGCTCAGTAGAACGACGACGCCGGGAAGCGCGCGCCGCTGATCGGGAATGTCCGCCACCACCTTGCCCTTGATACTGCCGCCCTGGGGAATAAGAAATATTAGTGCTGCCAACAGATTCAACATGGCGAATTCTTAATTAGGTCAAGCCATAGGTTAGCCACAAAAGGCACAAAAAAGCATCAGATCACTCTTCGGCTATCCGGCGCTCGATGCGGCGGTCGGGGATGAGCCAGATGATGGCGACCAGGATGTAGCCCGCCAACGCGAGCCACGGGAGAACGAACGCCAGTGGGATTGCGACAATGTAGATAACGACCGAGATCTTGCCTTTGAAATCTGAACCGAGTGCGTTTGCGAGCAGTTCGTTGCCGGATGAGGAGAGTAGCGCGCGCACCAGGATCGTGTAAGAGATTGCCGCCAGCAGTAGGACGCATCCATAAAGCGCGACCGGCCAGGTCGTGAAGTGGTTCTCACCCATCCACGCGGTCGTGAACGGAACCAGCGAAAGCCAGAAGAGCAGGTGCAGGTTGGCCCACAGGCACTTGCCGTTTACGTGTTGCGCGGCGTGGAACAAGTGGTGATGGTTGCTCCAGTAGATGCCAATGTAGACGTAGCTCATCACGTAACTGCCGAACACCGGCAGCAACGGGCGCAGTCCCGCGAGCGTGACGTCGTGAGGTGCGCGCAACTCGAGGACCATGATCGTGATGATGATCGCGATCACGCCGTCGCTGAAGGCTTCAACTCGTCCAGTGGTCATCAGTAAACGTTAGCCACAAAAAGGCACAAAAGAAACAAGAGGCACAAAACCTATTCACAAATTGTTTGCGCTTCTTTGTGGCTCTATTTCTTACGTCCGACAGCGTAAAGACTCTGCGCGGTGCGAATGTACATGACGCCTTCGGACAGCGCGGGTGTGGCCATCAGGAGCTCGCCCATTGAGTTGGTCTTGAGATGGGCGAACTTCTCGCCGGCAGAAACGACCAGAATTTCTCCGTCTTCGTTGGAAAGATAAATCTTTCCGTCGGCGGCGATCGGCGACGCGCTGAAACCATTCCCGACGAGCGGCAGTCGTTGTCGATAAATCTCGTCGCCGGTTTTCAGGTTGTACGCGTCGAAAGTGCCGTTGTTGGCGAGCACGTAGAGAACGCCTTTGTAGATCAGCGGCGTCGGCATGTACGAACCGCGTCCGGTGCGACTCCAGATGACCGCATCACTGCTCGTCTTGCCGTCCGGCAACGTCAGATCGCCGCGCGCTCCGGCTTTGACGACAAAGATTGGACGCTCTGGTCCACGTCCACTTGCGACGACAAGAATGTCGTCCGCGAAGATCGGCGTCGGCGCCGTGATCTTCGAACTCTTGCCGAGACGCCACAACTCTTTGCCAGTGCGTGGATCGTAACCACGAATGAAGTTTGACGCGTTAGCGATCAGTTCTTCGCCTTTTGAAGTTGTCGCAACGGTCGGCGTGCCCCACGACGGAATCTCGTCGCGATCGGTTTTCCAAACAGTTTCGCCGGTAGCTGCGTTGAGTGCGACGATGAACGAATCCGTTTGCGTGTCGCACTGAAGAATGACGAGGTCTTTCCAAATGATCGGCGAACTCGCCGAACCCCATTCGACCGTGGGAACGTCGTACGCACCGAGATCGATCCGTCCGAAATCGACTTTCCACAACGGCTTCCCGTTTACGTCGTAAGCGTGAACGCCTTGCGAACCGAACCACGCAACGACGATGCGGCCGTCAGTGACCGGCGTGGAGTTGGCGTAAGTGGCTTTGATGTGACGCTTCTCGCGTGGCTCACCGGCAAACGCGACGCGCTCCCAAACAACTTTACCGCTGCGTTTGTCGAGCGCGTAAAGCATCCACTTGTGCGTCGAACGATCTTTCGAAGCATCGCCATCGCCGTAAAGTCCGGGCCGGAAAGTCGCTTTCGGGTCGCTGCTAACCGCGCTGGTCACGTAGATTCGATTGCCCCAAACGATCGGGCTTGAATGTGCGAGGCCCGGAACCGGCGTGCGCCAGAGAATGTTTTGACCTGTCTTGGCGTTCCACTCCTCAGGAAGATTCTGTCCGTCAGCAACACCCGACGCATTTGGACCACGAAACGACGGCCAGCTTCCGTTCGCTGCTCGTGCATTCGGACGCGATGACGACGGACGTGCGCTCGCAGTTCTGACGAAGTTTCGCACGGGCTTAGCAACTGCTTCTCCGGCCGGCAGCCACGTGCTGCCATCAAGAATCATCATCCGTATCTTGCACTCGTCAGTAACGACACCCACGGTCACGTGCTTGCCGTCAGTCGTCGCATGATACTTACCTGGTCCATCACAACCGCCCGGCGCATTGGCTAATCCGCCAACCGCAAGTTCAAACTCCGAACCCTGACTTTTCCAGTTGCCGCTGAGTTTGGGCCAACGATCGCCTTCGACCGTAAAGGTGCCGGCGGGTTCGAAACGCGCAGTAAAAACGCCGAACGACATCGGATTCGCAGGCAACGCTCCCTGTTTCTGATGTTTGGCAATGTACTGCCGCGCAAACTCGTTCAAGTGTGGATTGTCGCGCAGCCCGACCTTCTCGGCCTCTTTTTCAGCGTCTTCAATCTTCCAACCGTCGCGGAGCACGCGCCTGATCATCCAAAAAGCGCCGACGCGAATGGCAGCGGTGCAATGAATAAACGCCGGCCGGTTTTCCGGATCGTCAGTGACCTTCAGAAACTCGTTTACAGGTTCGTCTTTCGGATCGCTAACCGAGAACGGGATATTGAAGTAGCGCAGGCCCAACTCCTTCACCTTTGCTTCTTCTTCGGCCGCGCGATGTTCGCTGGGCTGGCGCAGATTGATCACCGCCTTCACGCCCTCGGCTTTTAGTTGCTCGAAATGCTCGAGGCGTGGCTGACCGCCCGTGCAGAAGTCTTTGTTCACGCGCAGGAAGTTTCTGATCGGCGGCGACTCCTGTTGAGCAGCAACCGGCAACATGAAGACTAAGACAGCGAAGAGCAGGTAGGAGATTTTCATGCGCGATATATTACGACAACACCAACGTTTTACTGCCACTCTTTCGTACCGATCAGCACCCGCACGATCACCGGCGAATTTGCCAACAGCATCATCAGCCAGGTGCGTCCGCGGTCGATGTCTTCGGCGAGGTAGAACATCCGCGGCGGAAAATAGATCAGCAGCGCGAGGAAACAGAGAAAGAAAAGCCGTCCGAAAAACTCGATTGCGCTGGATGGTCCACCGAGGCCCGCGAAATTCAGCAAGTTCCACACAACCTGGAAGAGAATCATGTTCACGAAGATGCAGACGTCGCCGAGCAACTCGCTTTGATGTTGCACCAAAAACTCGTGCTTCGGCGGTTTCTGTGGCGGAGAGAAGTAACGATAAATCAGATACGTCTGGATGATCGTGCAGATTAGGCCGCCGAAAATCAGCGGGATAAAAATCGCACCGTTCTCCAGCAAGCGCCGGCCAAACAAGAACTGGCCGGCGCCGGTGACAATCGCTGACATCAGCACGAGGTTCAGGCAGAAGTAGAAGATCGGGTTGAAAAGACAACCCAGGTGTGAATCCAAATCGACAGTTTGCTGAGTAGCTTTCAGCCGCTGATGAAAGTGCCAGCGCTTCAGCACTGCTCCCGCGGCGGGCAAAACGTACATCGCCACACACAAGAGCAGCAGGACCAACTGCGCGATCGGATCGCCGTCGCTAGCAAAGCCAAACAGCTCCATCGCGTAGCCGGTCAGCCGTTGCATCAAAAACAGATTGAGAACGAACACGACTATGTCGAGCAACAGCCCGCGGTTCTCTTCGGCTAGAAGTCGCGATGGTAAAAGCGCGTGTTTGGTTTTCACCTGGTCAGTTGGCGGTACTTGATGCGATGTGGCGTCTCTGCTGCCGCGCCGAGACGTGCTTTGCGATCGGCTTCGTATTCGGAATAGTTCCCTTCGAACCACGTCACTTTGCTGTCGCCTTCGAACGCGAGCATGTGCGTTGCAATGCGATCGAGAAACCAGCGATCGTGCGAGATCACCACGGCGCAACCGGCGAAGTTTTCGAGTGCCTCTTCAAGCGCACGCAACGTGTTGACATCGAGATCGTTCGTCGGCTCGTCGAGCAAAATGACGTTCGCGCCTTCTTTCAACATCTTCGCGAGATGTACGCGGTTGCGTTCGCCGCCGGACAACATGCCAACTTTCTTCTGTTGGTCTGAACCCGCGAAGTTGAACCGCGCGACGTAAGCACGCGAATTGACCTCGCGCGTGCCGAGCTTCAACATGTCTTCACCACCACTGATCTCTTCCCAGATCGATTTCTCCGGATCGAGCGTGCGGCTCTGATCGACGTACGCCAGCGCCACGGTTTCGCCGATGCGAATCGTGCCTTTGTCCGGTTCCTCTTGGCCGGTGATCATGCGAAACAATGTCGTCTTGCCGGCGCCGTTTGGTCCAATCACGCCGACAATGCCACCCGGCGGCAGTGCAAACGTCATATCTTCAACCAGAAGGTTCTCACCGTAACCTTTGCTTATCTGATTCGCTTCGATCACGACATTCCCGAGCCGTGGCCCAGCGGGAATATGTATCTCGAGATCTTCGCGACGCTTCTCGGTCTCCTGTCGCAGCAGGTCTTCGTATGAATTGATCCTCGCTTTGCCTTTCGCGTGACGGGCCTTCGGCGACATACGAATCCATTCGAGTTCGCGCTGAAGCGTCTTCTGCCGCTCGCTTTCAGATTTTTCTTCACGCCGCAGACGTTCCTGTTTCTGTTCGAGCCACGACGTGTAGTTTCCTTTCCACGGAATGCCCTGGCCACGATCGAGTTCGAGAATCCAACCGGCAACGTTGTCGAGGAAGTAACGATCGTGCGTGACCGCGATGATCGTGCCGGTGTAATTCTGCAAATGATGTTCGAGCCACGCGACTGATTCCGCGTCGAGATGGTTCGTTGGTTCGTCGAGCAGCAGGATGTCGGGCTTTTGCAACAGCAAACGGCAGAGTGCGACGCGGCGCCGTTCACCGCCGGATAAAACTTTCACCGGTGTGTCAGGTGGTGGACAACGCAACGCGTCCATGGCCATTTCGAGTCGCGAGTCGAGATCCCATGCGTCCTGCGCGTCGAGTTTTTCCTGTACTTCGCCTTGGCGCTCGAGCAATGCTGACATCTCCTCGTCGCTCATCTCTTCGCCAAACTTCGCGTTGATCTCGTCAAACTCTTTCAGCAGATCGACAGTTTCCTTTACCGCTTCCTGCACGACTTCGCGCACCGTGCGCGCGTCGTCGAGCAACGGTTCCTGTTCGAGATAGCCGACGGTGTAGCCGGGCGAGATCACTGTCTCGCCGTTGAAGTCTTTATCAACGCCGGCGAGAATGCGCAGCAGCGACGACTTGCCCGATCCGTTCAAACCGATGACGCCGATCTTCGCGCCGTAGAAGTAGGACAGATAGATATCTTTAAGGACCGGCTTCTTGTCGTAAAACTTACTGACGCCGATCATCGAATAAATGATTTTGTTTGGTTCGGTACTCATTCCTCTAAATTTACCCCGGTTTTGTAAGCAGTTAAAGGCCACGGACTAACACTGACGACACGGATGATTGAAAGCTGTCTGTGTGTCAGTCTGTGTTTGTCTGTGGCAGATTAGTTCTTAAGCAGTTCACGTGCGTGGCGGCGGGCGCTGTCGGTGATTTCGGCGCCGGTGAGCATGCGCGCGATTTCTTCGACGCGTCCGGCGCGATCGAGTTTGTTGACGCTTACCGAAGTGCGGCCGCCGAGTGCTTCTTTTTGCACGACGAGATGGTTGTCGGCGAAGCGCGCGATCTGCGGTTGGTGCGTCACACACAACACCTGATTCGTTTGCGAGAGCTTCTTGAGCTTGATGCCGACCGCTTCGCTGACGCGCCCACCGATTCCGGTGTCGATCTCGTCAAACACGATCGTGCGTGGAAACTCGGAAGCGTTCGAGACAGTTTTTAGTACCAGCATCAAGCGCGACGCTTCACCGCCGGAAGCAACACGCGCGAGTGGCTTCACGTCCTCGCCGATGTTTGCAGAGAAGTAAAACTCAACTCGATCGATTCCGGTAGGACCTATCTGTGTTGAGTCCGTGTCATCCGTGGCAGAAATCTGAACTTGAAACCGGGCGTTCTCCATTGCAACTTCGGCGATCCCTTCCTCGACCGCTTTCTCAAGCGACTTCGCCGCGCGCACACGTTCCTTGTGCAGTTTCCGTGCGCGCTCGAAATAGCGCTTTTCCGCAACGGCGACTTCAGCACTTAGCTCTTGCTCGCGTTCGTCGGATGTCTCAATTTGCCGCAAACGGTCCTCGGCCTGTGCTAGATGTTCCAGCGCCATCTCAATCGAACCGCCGTACTTTCGTTTGAGCCGTGAAAGCTCAGCGAGACGATCCTCAATCGTCGCGAGCCGCGCCGGCGAGAACTCCAGCTTGTCAGCAAAGTCGCGCAACGCAAACGAAAGATCCTCGAGCACTGCACGCGCCGATTCGAGCCCTTCCAAATACTCGCGAAAACCCGAGTCAAACTCGCTCAACTCTTCGACTTCCTTCAGCGTTAACCGCAGCCGCGCGAGCGCCGCATCGTCATCTTCATAAATCCGCGTATAACTCGACTGACAAAGCGTCGTCAGTTTTTCCACGTTCGCCAATCGCCGCCGCTCTTCTTCAAGTTGTTCATCTTCACCAAGCGAGAGTTGCGCGCGTTCAAGCTCGGCAATTTGAAACTGCAACGTATCCACAAGCTGAAACTTCTCCGCCGAATCTTTGCGCAACATCGCGAGCTCCTGCTGCAAACCGCGCAATCTCTCATAAGCCTCGGCGACCTCAAGCCGCAACGACGAATGACCGGCAAAACTGTCGAGCAGTTCCAGATGCGTGTCCGGATCGAAAAGCGTCTGCTGATCGCCTTGCCCGTGAATGTCGACCAGAAACGGCCGCAGGTCGCGCAACAGCGTCTGTGTTGCGAGTTGATTGTTGATGAAGATCTTGTTGCGTCCCGTGGCCGAGAGTTCGCGGCGCACGATGAGTTCGCTGAGTTCGTCGCCGTTTTGCAGTCCTGAATTTTCCAACAGGGTTTCGAGTTGCGGATTCAGCGTTAAAGAAAACAACCCCTCGATCGATCCGCGTTCCGCGCCTGACTTCAGTAGCTCACTCGTAAACCGGCCACCAATCAGTACGCCAAGCGCATCGACAATGATCGACTTTCCCGATCCGGTCTCACCCGTGAGCAAGTTCAACGCACCGTCAAACTCCACCCGCAGATCATCGATCAGCGCAATGTTGGAAATGCTGAGGAGTTGTAGCATTTGGCAATCCACAGATTACGCAGATTTGTGAGAGAATCAAGTGCGAACGCCCTAACTTCACCTTAGGAGTTTGTTATGAGTGACCTCACGCAACGCGATCCAAGAACCTATGCGATCATTGGAGCTGCGATGGAAGTACACCGTCCTCTACAAAGGCCGCCAGTTGAATTGCCAATATCGACCTGATTTCATTTGTTTTGAAGCGGTAGTCGTTGAGCTGAAGGCATTGGGCCAACTCAGCCAGCTTGAAGAATCTCAGGTAATAAACTACTTGAAGGTTACCGGTTACCACACTGGCTTGTTACTTAACTTTGGCAGGAAGAGCTTAGAACAACGCCGCCTCGTTTTGAGTTAACGAAGCGGCGTTGCCTTTTACCACCTCTGCGTAATCTGCGGATTGCTTTCCGCTTTAGAACGTGTAGCGCAGCGCGAACTGCATTACACGTCCCGCTTTGGTTTCGTTGAGCGGGGCCTGCGTGGAGGTGAAGCGTCCGAAGTCTGAGTTGGGATTGCCTCCGAGGAACGGATCGCTCCCTAAAGTCAGGTCCGAAATCGTGAGTCCGTCAAACCGCTGCGTGTTGGTGACGTTGAAAACTTCCCAACGGAATTGCAGCGCGTGACCTTCCCACGGCAGCCGGAACGACTTGTAGAGTCCCATGTCGAGCGCGATGTAACCCGGCGCGCGCAACACGTTTCGATCGCCGACCTCACCCGGACGCGCCGGTCTGAAGCTGCGATAAACGGCGGTCGGATCGCTGAAGATGTTCGGCGTGCCGTTAGCGCCGTTCGCCGTCGGCGAAGATTGAACCGGACGAACACGAACGCCGGCCGATTGCACGTTCCAGTTCGTGGCCCACACACAGCAATCAGTTGGCGTCACGATCGGCAGGCCGCTGTTCCAACGGAAAATACCCGTTGTTTGCCAGCCGCCCAGCACCTGGTCCACCACACTGCTGCTCTTAGTCAGGAACTTCTTGCCTCGTCCGATTGGCAGTCCTACGACCCAGTTCGCGTTGATAATGTGCCGGGCATCAAAATCCGAGTCAGCGTAGTTCGCATCGGGATCGAGCGCGTTAACGATGAATCCCGTGCCGTAGCTGGTCGCATTTTGCAGACCGGACACGCTATCGAACGAATGGCCGTAGGTGTAGTTGAAGTCAAAGGTCACGTCATCACGCAGCCGCTCGCGCAAGCTGAGTTGTAACGAGTTGTAGTTTGAGCGGCCGATCGTCGAGAACGCCGACAGCGCGCCAAACTGCGGTTGATAGAACATGTTGTTGAACCGCGCTGGTCCACCGCCGAATGGACACGTCGTGCAGCCGGGAGCATCGTCCCAAAGCAATTGCAGGAACGTGTAATCCCTGTTTTCGTCGCCACCGACAGACGCGGGCGCGACGAACGCGTAGGCCGCCTGAGTCGGGGTCAACGTCGTGTCGCCCCACCATTCGGGCATGTTCGGGAAGAGATTGTTGAAGAAAGCGACTTCGCCCACATCGGTGATCGCCTTACCCTGATAAGCCGCATCAAGGAGATAGTTGATCGCCTGGTAGTAGGTCCAGCCCGACTGCGGATCGCGGATGTTGTTCAACTGCATGATGTCGCGCGAGGCGAGTATCTTGTGCGCAAAGCGCCCGACGTAACTCGCTTCGAACGCCAGTCCTTTGCCAAGTTCACGGCCATACGAGAAGTTGAAACTGTAGTTGTATGGCGTCGTGATGCCCTGGTCCAACGACGTCTCGATGCGTTGGTCCTCATCCGAAGCCACCGTCAATGGGAACTGAAGGCTCGGCGGAATCGGACTACTCGAACCCGGGAAGGGCAACGTGCGAACGTCCGGGTTGAAACCGTTGAAGAGCGGCCCGAGATCCGGATCGATCACGTCAAACGTGTTTGCGTTGATGTTGCGAGCCGACGTGAAACCCGCGAGGTTGTTGAGATCGAAGTTCACCGCCAGCGCGCTGCCGATGCGGTCGTAAGTCACGCGGAAACCGCCGCGCACAACGCTTTTGCCGTTGCGTCCGAAAACCCTGCTGGCGAAGTTGTCGCCGAAATCAGGTGACCAGGCGAACGATACTGACGGCGCCCAGTTGTTCCAATCCTGTTTGTAATAGCCGGGGCCGTTGTTGGCTTTGCCGCCGAGCACAAACGTGATCGGATCGGTGAAGGGAACGCCCGCGTTCGAACTCGCGACGCGTTGATTGAAGTAGTCAGTCAGGTTTACGTTCGGCACCACCTGCAAACCGTTCTTTTCGTAAACGGGTGTCGAGGTGGACCAACGAATACCGTAGTTCAACGTGAAGTTCGGACGCATGCGCCACGAATCCTGGAAGTAGAATTCGTACTCTTGCGTAGCGAATGCGCGATTGCTCGGCGTGCCGACGGGTTGGAGTTGACCGCTGGCGTCGTAAACGAGATTGGCGCTGTACTGCGAGTAGCGGCCAATCACCGAAGCGAGTGCGTCACGCAGATCGTTCCCGCTCTGGATGTCTTCGAAACCCTGCAACAGAACGTCGCCGGACTCGTTGTAGAACGACGGGTTGATGAGCGCCTCGTCAAACGATGGACCAAACGAGACGCGGTTGTTAGTGATCAGGCGAACGTTGCCGCCGAATCCGTACGTGTGCGCGCCGCGAACCCAGGAAAGATCGTCAACGAAGTTGTGAACCGGCGTCGTGCGTTGCAGCGTTCGTTGAAACGCGGCGGGCGAGAAGATGAACCGGAAGTTGACGCGGTTCTCGGTCGAGTCGCCGTTCTGAGTGAACGAAGCGCGCGTCAAGCCGTAGTTGAAACGGTTGACGAGCGAGTTTGAGATGGTCCAAACGTGGCCCACCGCTATACCTTTCGGATGGTTCCAGGTGGTCAACGGCGGCGTGTCCGGGAAACACTGAATGTTGTCGCCCGGCGTGCTGCAATCAGAACTGAAATAGACCGCGCGCGTGACGAGGTCGTTCTGATAGTTGCCGCGCACGAAAAGTGTTTGCTGGCTAGTCAGGTTAAGGTCGAAGCGCGCGATGTAAGTATTCAACTCGGTCGGCGTGCGTGCGTTGAAACGGAAACCGCCCGTGTTGAGACCATCGCCCACAGTGTTGTCGTTTGCGGGATAACGTTGAGCCGCACCGGCGAGCACCGCAAGTGCAGCGGGGTTGAGGCCGGGGTTGGCGCCGACGCTGGCGTAAGTGTCGATGATTTCCTGCGGCGTCAGACAGTTCACGCCGCTTGGTGTTCCCGCCGGACAACCGGGATCGCTCGCACCGCTTTCAGTCCGATAACGAACGAGGCCCTGGCCTAACGTCGGCAGCGGCACTTCACGCACGACCGACGTCGCGGTCGCTTCGCGAAAACCTTCGTAAGTAAAGAAGAAGAACGCACGGTCGCGTTTGATTGGACCACCGACTGAGCCGCCGAAGATGTTTCTGAGCAACTGCGGGCGTTCGACACCCGCGGCGTTATTGAAGAAGTCGTTGGCAGTGGTGACGGTGTTGCGATGAATTTCAAACAACGAACCGTGCCATTGGTTCGAGCCGGAACGTGTGACGAGTGAAACCTGTGCACCTGACGAACGTCCCTGTTCCGCGTTTGGATTCGTCGTCGTAACACGAAACTCCTGAAGCGAATCGCGCGTCACGCGCAGTACGCTCGCAAACGCTTCGTCAGTGACGACGTCGAGACCGTCCTGCTGTTCGTTTACGTCAACGCCGTCGAGCGTGATGTTCGACTGGTCGGCGCGGCCGCCGTTGACGAAACCACTGCGGGTCACGCCGGGTTGCAGCGACAACAGGCCAACGACGTTGTTCGCGTTTAGCGGCAATTCAGTGATGCGTTTGCGTTCGAAAGAATTTCCGAGACTGGCGTCACTGGTGTTGATTGCGGCTTCCGCGCCGGCGGTAACGTCAACCGTTTCCGAAACAGCGCCGACTTCGAGTTTCACGTTTTTCTCAGTCGACGTATCTACGAGCGCGACCAGACCGGAGGCCGTGGCGGTCTTAAAGCCAGTGGCCGCGACCTCGAGCCGGTATGTGCCCGGTGGGACGGCAGTGAAGACGTAGCCGCCGTCCTGGTTCGTGGTTTGGGTCCGGGTGAAGTTTTTTTCCGGATCCGTGATGGTAACCGTTGCCCCGGCGACTGCGGCATCATTCGTGTCTTTAATGGTGCCGCGAATAGTTGAGCCACCGGATTGAGCGTAGCTCGTGCCGGTCATGAGTAGCAAAACAAGAAACGAAGCTAGAGATGAGACACGAATAGTGTTGGTGTAGCTCATAGGGTTCTCCGTTGTTTTGGTTCACCTACACATTCAAGGGGAGACGACTTGTTTTGTTTTTCAGCAGACGCAGATGTGTTTAGGTGGATGCAGATAGTGTTCCAGTTTGTAAAAGAGTATTTCTCTTTAGAAATTTGCGAACAACAAAGAACGAGTGCGCGTTACATCCAACTAACCAGTCCAAAAACTCAGTAAGCATTGAGGTTTTTGAACTGCGAAAGATTGAATGATTTGTTCAGCATTTAGTAAGGTGGGTTTTCGTGGGCTTCAGTGCGATTGATCTACTGCTCGTAGCAGTCATCATTCTTAGTTTGATCAACGGCTATCGTCGTGGATTTGTACACGGCGTGCTGGATCTTGCGGGTTGGGTGTTGAGTCTGCTTGCGGGATTGCGTTACTACCAACCCGTTGCGCGCTGGCTTGGTTCGCACTTCGATCTATGGTCGGAAGTTTGGGATCAGCCGATCGCGTTCATACTGATCGGTCTGTTAGTTTCGATTGCTGTTCATCTCGTTGGACACGCGCTACTCACGCGCCTGCCAAGAGACATTCAGGAGCGACCGGTTAATCAAGCGCTCGGTTTGTTGCCAGGGTTTGTTAACGGACTGATCGTGGCGGCGATTCTGTCTGCGCTGCTGTTGGCGTTGCCGCTCAGCGAACGTTTGAGTGAGAGCACGCGCGACAGTTTCATCGCGAATCGTCTTGCCGTTTATGCGGAGCGGCTTGAAGGTCAGCTTCGGCCGGTGTTTGGTGAGGCGATTGGCCGCACGTTCAACCTGCTGACGATTCGTCCTGACTCGGATGAACGGGTTGAGTTGCCGTTCAAGGTCGCGACCACGCGTCCGCGGCCTGACCTTGAGAAACAAATGCTCGACCTCGTGAACCAGGAACGCGCCGCGAATGGGTTGCGTCCGTTAGCTGCGGATCCGGAGTTGACTGAAGTCGCGCGGCGTCATTCGGCGGACATGTTCGCGCGCGGTTACTTCGCGCACGACACGCCGGAAGGACTGTCGCCGTTTGATCGTATGCACCAGGCGAACGTCCAATTCCTGACCGCCGGCGAGAACCTCGCGCTCGCGCCGACGCTGTCAGTCGCCCACACGGGGCTGATGAACTCTCCCGGCCACCGTGCCAACATCCTCCGTCCCCAATTCGGGCGCGTCGGCATCGGCATCATGGACGGCGGCATGCGCGGCCTGATGGTCTCCCAGGAATTTAGAAACTAGCCACGAAAAGGCACAAAAAGCACAAAAGGCACAAAAATAGAAATAGAAAGGTAGCCCGCCACATGTCTAACCTTCCTCTTCTTGTGCCTTTTGTGCTTCTTGTGCCTCTTCGTGGCTAAATTCTTTTGAAACTTTTCCCGCCTGAGATCGTCTAAGTGACTGGAATTCGAATCTGGTCACGAGTCAAACAGTAAAAATGGCCGCAATTGCACCGAAAGAGGCTGTCAGGGAGTCGATTCTGGACGCCACTGACCGCCTTCTCGCCAGATTTGGCTACCGCAAAATGACCGTTGAGGACATTGCCGCCGAAGCCGGAATCGGCAAGGGCACCATCTACCTGCATTTCAGTAGCAAGGAAGAGGTCGTCCTGTCGCACGTCGATCGCATCGTCGATCGTTTGAAACAGCAGCATCTGACGGTGATCGCGCGCTCAAAACACACCGCTCTCGAGCGCATTCGCCAGATGCTGCTGGCACGTGTGCTGTTCCGCTTCGACAGCATTCAGCACTACACGCAAAGCCTCAACGATCTGCTCGCCGCGCTGCGACCGGGCTTGCTAGCGCGGCGGGCTCGATATTTCGAGGAAGAAGCGCAGATCTTCACCGAAGTGCTCGCCGACGGACGCGCGTCCGGTGAGTTTGAAATAGAAGACGGTTTGGCTACGGCGCGGGCGTTGTTGGAAGCGACCAACGGCCTGTTGCCTTACAGTCTGAGTACCACTGAACTCGGCGAACGCGAAGAAGTTGAGCGGCGCGCGTCAGCCATCGCCGACCTGCTCGTTCGCGGTTTGCTCAGTCGCAACTAGAGCCACAAAAAGGCACAAACAAAAAAGCAGAATCATTACTTAAGGAGAGAACTAATGCTCAAATCCGTGTTGTCGAGAGTCTTCATCATCGTTGCCGCTCTCGCTCTTACCGCCAGCGCCGCTCTCGCACAAATGCCGGAGCAACCCGATCTCACGATCGACGCCGCCACACGCACAAAAGTGATCGATGGAATCCTGAAGCGGCTTAACGATTCGTATGTGTTCCCCGAAGTCGCGAAGAAGATGGAAACGTCAATTCGCGAGCGGGTGAGTAATAAGGAATACGATCAGATCACTAGTTCGAAGGCGTTCGCCATGAAACTGACGGAAGATCTGCAAGCCGTCAGCAAGGACAAACATCTGCGCGTGCGTTATTCGAACAACGCGATTCCCGAACGTGGCCCACGTCGCGAACCGACCGCGGAAGAACGCGAACAGGAGAAGCGCGAACTCACGTGGATGAATCACGGCTTCAAGAAAGTCGAACGGCTGCCGGGAAACATCGGCTACATCGAATTTACAAACTTCCTCGATCCGGATCTCGGCGCCGACACAGTGGCCTCCGCGATGAACTTCATCAATGGCACCGATGCATTGATCTTCGACATGCGCGGTAACGGCGGCGGCGATCCCGCGATGGTCGCGCTCGTTTGTTCGTACCTGTTTGGTCCTGAGCCGGTACACCTCAACGATCTTTACTGGCGTGAGGGCAACCGCACGGATGAGTTCTGGACGAAGAAGGAAGTGGCGGGCAAGCGCTACGTGAACAAAGACGTTTACGTCTTGACGAGCAAACGCACGTTCTCCGGTGCGGAAGAATTTACTTACAACCTCAAGAACCTTAAACGCGCCACGATCATCGGCGAGACAACCGGCGGCGGCGCACATCCCGGCGGCGGCTTCCGCATCACGGAACACTTCGGCATGTTTGTGCCGACCGGACGTGCGATCAGTCCGATCACGAAGACGAATTGGGAAGGTACGGGCGTGACCCCGGACGTTGACGTGCCCGCGGATCAGGCGCTTTTGACAGCGCAGTTAATGGCGCTGAAGAAAGCGTTGCCCAAGGTGACGGAGCCCGGTATCAAAGCGGGCATGCAGAGCCAGATAGACAAACTCGAAAAAGAATTAGCCGCTTTGAAGACGAAAACGACCGAGTAGCATTTCTCTCCCCGAAGGCGATTACTTCGCCTCGTAGACGAGCACTCGTTTGCTACCACTTCTCCCGACGAAGTAGCCGACGAGTGCTCCTACGCCAGCGCCAACTACAGCTAATCCCGCGGTCGCTGCGCTGTCGAGTTTTTCAAACCCGTCGTCGTGATTGGAATCACTGATGGCACCCACAGCCGCTCCCGCGCCTGCTCCCACTCCCGTGCCGATCAACGCCGCCTTGGTGGCGGCGCCTTTTTTAACAACCTCGTGAACCGTGCGCACGTCCTCGCGTTTAATGTCGACCGCGTTCTTCGCGGTCAGCGAGAGCGTGCTGTCGGAAACGGAACTGAGCGTGCCGTTGATGGTCTTGCCGTTTTTTAGTTTGACGGAGAGCTTAGTGCCGGACGACAACGCAGCGACTTTGGACCAGTCGTTTAACTGGCCTTGAGCCGCGACGCTGACAGCCGAAAAGAGCAGTGACGCCACCAGCGCGATGGCGACAAACGGTCGGGGAAAGTTTCGCATGTAAGGTCTCCTTTGAGGTTGAGTTGTTTGGCCACGGATTTACACGGAATACACGGATCAGAACAAGAGTTTGCCGATTCCTCCCTTCGCGCCGGCGCCCCAGCCAGTGGCTTTGCGCGGGATGAAACTAAACGTGTCGAAACCCGGGCCTTCGATTGGTTGCCAGGTTTGTCCGTCATCGAGCGAATAGTCGCCGCCTGATGGACCAAGCGCGACGAGCGCCGGGGTTTTCGCGCCCGGCACGTAAGCGACCACGGAACGAAAGCCTGACAGACCTTTGACGAGCTTCCACGTCACGCCGCCGTCGTCTGTTACCGCAAGGTTATCGACTGCTTCTGATTCTTTACTGTAGTCGCCCCCGACCACCACGCCGTGTTTCTCATCGCGAAAAGCGATCGAAAAGATTCCGGTAGACTGTCCCGCAGCGAGCGGCGTGTCCACGACTTCCCACGACTGGCCGCGATCCGTGCTGCGCAAGACTCGCGCTCTCGCGCCCCCGCCGGTTCCGATCCACGCGTGTGTTTTCCCGAAGACCGCGATGTTGGTTCCACTCGCCGCAAACGCGCCTTCGCCTTCCAGCGCCGGCGGCAAACGTGACGTAGGCAAACGCGACCACGTTTCGCCGCCATTGTCAGTCCGCAGAATGTAGAACTGCCCGTTGATCGAATCGCCGAAAACGATGCCGTTATTCGCGTCCCAGAACGACATCGCATCGAGAAACGCTTTTGGATCCTTGTTCTGGAATTGCAAGGTCCACGTCGCGCCCGCGTTGGTCGTTTTGTAAATCCGCGACACTGGACCACTGCCGATACTGAGAAGGTAAGCGGTGCGCGCATCGATCGCGTCTATGTCGCGAAAGTCGAGCGCGTCCTTCGTTACGTTCAGCTTCCGCCACGTCGCGCCGCCGTTGATTGTACGCAGCACCGTCGCGCCCGATCCGCTGGCCCACGCGACGCGTTCACTAACCGCGCTAACGCCGCGCAAGCGAGCCGTAACCCCACTCGTTTGCACCGTCCAACGTGGCGCCACCAGCGCATACACGACCACTATCATTAGGCTTATTATGTTCATCCGTTTTGTCCGTGATTTATTGTTTGGCGCGGCTCAAGCACCTGAGTAGTTCAGGCGTCTGCGTGAATCCGCATTGTCCGTTTTTCTGACGTTCGCAAGTTGCCTTCTTATAGCATTCATAAATCGGGCTCCACTCACACGTCGTCATCACATCTTCATCAGAGCAAACCTGACCGGAGCAACCAGTCTTCTTGCACGGCTTGAGCGAAACGTTCCCGCTTCCACTCTCACTGCCACCGCCACTTCCACTTCCACTACCACTTCCACCCGCGCGCACATAAAACTGCGTCGCTTTGAGCATCTGCATTCGTCCGGCTGGTCCTGTAACCGGTGAATGATTGCCGCTGACGAGAATTCCATCGGGCGACGTCATCGCTTGCGTTGCATCACTCAGCACGCTTTCAGGCGCGCCTGCGCCCGAGAGATCGACGCCCGCGATGTTGCGGCTCGCCGTTGAATTGAGTGTCGCTTCGTGATGCGTCGGGCACGGCGCGGCGATGCACCGCAGACCGCGATCGCGCACGCGAAAGAACTTGTCCGCCGGCTGGTTTGCACTCGCCGCCTGCCAAACCTCCGTCGCGCGAAACTCGCCAAACTGTCCTTTCCGCCGAATCGTTCCGCGCAACAACCCGCGATCGCTGTCCGGTTCCGCTTGTCCACGCCAGTCGATCTCCGCCACATAACACTCCTTCTGCGAGCGGCCATCGGCGCAGCGTGTGCGCGACTGGTTCACTAGTTTTACAAAAAAACCACCACAGCGCGGTGACGCACAACGCCGCAAATCACGCCGAAAACTGTAGAAACTCGAGGTGCTCGCCAAACTGTCGGGAGCGCTCTCCGCAACGTCGGGGGAGGCGAGAGGTTTATTGGTAGCGGCCAGCGAAAACGTGAGCGACGCAAGGATCGCCGCCAGTAAGGAAAAGCGCAAGATCATCTTTCTGCCCTCCAGGAGTTAAGTTGGATATAATGCGCCCGCTTCGACAGTCACACACACACCATGATCGGGCAAGTCCTCCTCCAGTATCGCATCGTCGAAAAAATCGGTGAAGGTGGACAAGGGACTGTTTACCGTGCGGTGGACACTACACTCGATCGGCCCGCTGTCGTCAAGGTTTTGCCGCCGGAATTGACCGACAGCGCCTCGAACCTGGTCCGTTTCGAACGCGAAGCCAAGCTGGCGTCGTCGCTCGATCACCCGAACATCTGCACGATCTTCGGACTGCACAAAGTCGACGGCCTGCACTTCATCGCGATGCAGTTTGTCGAGGGCCGCAACGTGCGCGAGCTCGTCAACGGGCGTCCACTCGATCTGCGCCAGGCGCTCTCGATCGCGATTCAGGTAACCAACGCACTCGCCGCCGCGCACGCACAGGGCATCGTTCATCGCGACATCAAAGCACGCAACGTGATGGTGGCGCGCAACGGCACCGTGAAGGTGCTCGATTTCGGACTCGCGAAACTGATCGAACCACCACACACGCGCTCAAGCGATCCGCAACTCACCGAAGTCGGCGTGCCTTACGGAACTTCGACCTACGCCGCACCCGAACAGGCGCAAGGTCTGCCGGTGGACCATCGCGGCGACATCTTCTCAACGGGCGTGTTGCTTTACGAAATGCTCGCGGGCACGTGGCCGTTTCGCGGCAAGACTGCGCTCGACGTGCGTTACGCAGTCGTCTACCACCGGCCCAAACCGATCGCGGAAGCGCGCGGCGAAGATTCGCCGCCGATCCAGCGCATTCAACAGATAATCGACAAGTCGCTCGCGAAAGAGCCGGACGATCGTTATCAACGCATCGAAGACATGCGCACCGATCTGCAGGACGTGTTACGCGAACTCGAAGGCGATTCGAGTTTTGGCAACACGCTGACAGACGCTACTCAGACGATCGCGCCCACGGCCCTGCGCAAACCAGGCCATGTGTGGACCAGACCCGTAATCATCGCGATGGCCGCTGCGGCTGTTCTCA
>DATELP010000248.1:0-34630 GCA_035276425.1 Pyrinomonadaceae bacterium | reverse complement strand
GCCTTCAACCGCGCGTTTGTTGGCGTCGCCGTTGGTAATCGAGCCTTCAAACGTTTCCACGCCGAGGTCGACGAGCCAATCGGGAATTGAGGTCGCCATGACACGAATATCTCTCGCGCCGTCGTCGATGAGTTGGCGGACAAGGTGCGCACCGAGAAAACCCGTGCCGCCGGTGATGAGCGTCGTCGCGCGCTGACGCTTTTCGATCGCCGCGCGGCGCTTTGTGCCTGACGCGACGGTCGTCATGCGGGCTGTTCGCTTGGCGGGAGTTTTGCTGGGCATTGCGTTTTGCGATCAATAGGTCCTATCGGTCCTATAGGATCTATGATAGGTCGTATAGGACCTATAAGACCTATACCGCGACGGTCTCCTCCGCTTCTTCGATCAACTGCATCTTGCGCTCGCTGCGCCACTGTTTCCGCAGCGCCTTCCCATCAAACGGCGCACGCGTGCGGTCGCGCAGGTTCACCACTTCATGCCTGACACGCGCGGCAATCAGCCGGTACGCTTCCGCGCGCGCCATACCGCGGGTCATCTCCTCCAGCTCTTCGTGCGAGAGAAAGTGCCCAATACGCGCGCCGACGTCGCGATTCTTGATGATCGTCGTGCCCTTTGGCATCGCTTCATACGTGCCGTCGAGATACATCGGCAGAATCCCGACACGCGCGTGCAGCGCCAGGTAACCAACCACCGGTTTGAAGTCGGCCAGCACACCGGTCATCGAGCGCGTGCCTTCCGGAAAGATGAGCGCGTTGTAACCACGATCCAAAAACGACTTCGCGTGCCGCAGCGACTGCCGCAAGGAACCCGTCCGTTCCATCGGCACGAGGTTCGTAAAGTTTTCCATCACCGCGCGCTTGTACTTCGTGTCGAAGAAGTAATCAGCCGCCGCGAGCGCAACCATATCAGTTCCATACTCTCCCAGCGCCATCTTCGTCAGACCCATGTCGAGGTGCGAACAGTGATTCGCGGCCACGATGAAATTGGTGTGCGGCGGTATGTTCGAACGTCCTTCGTAATGCGTCTTCAGAAACTGTTCGTAAAGGAACCGTTGCAAAAAGTCGCCGGCCTTCGTTCCTGCTGTTCTGACGAACGACGGAATGTGAATCTCGTCGTCTTTCTTACGTTCTTCGGGCCGCAGCTCACGCTTTGCCGAAGCGCCCGGACGGCGGTTCACCACGCTCAGCAACTCGCGCAGATCCTGGATCTCATTGAACCGTTCGGGCGCAGAGATCGACCCGCCTGCGTTCTCGATTGCCGTCGCGAGTTCGACAAACATCAGACTGTCAAAACCAAGATCGCTCAAACGCGTCTCGATGGAAACTTCCGAACGCGGACGATTCGCGACCGTCGCGACGATTCCCATCAGCCACACCGAATCAGCATCAGCGCTGTCCTGCGCCAGCGATTGCCGGCCGGACCGCTGTTTCTCTTCGAGTGCCTCCATGATCTGCACCACTTCGCGCCGTTTCACTTTGCGCGTCGCCGTGCGCGGCAGTTCGTCGTCCGTGAAATGCAGCACCTTCACGCGCTTGAAGTAAGGCAGGGAAGCAGACACTTCGCGGAAGTGCTCTTCGACGAGCCGGTGCAACTCAGCGCGCGAAAGCGAAATGTCGTATTCGTCGTCAGGCACGACGAGACACGCGACCTTCTCGCCCGGTCCATCCGGCAAACCGACAATGCTCAACTCCTTCACATACACCGAGTTCTCGTAAGCTTCTTCAAGTTCGTCGGGATAGACGTTCTTACCGTTCGTGTCGACGATGATCTCTTTCGAGCGCCCGACGAGATACAGATTGCCATCTTCATCAACGCGCCCGAGATCGCCTGTGTGCAGCCAGCGGTCGACGAGCGTCGCGCGCGTGGCGGCTTCGTTCTCGTAGTAACCAAGCATCACGTTTGGACCACGAGCAAGCACTTCACCGACACCACTTGCATCGGGATCGGAAATACGTACTTCAACACCGGGCAGCGGCTTGCCGACTGTTCCCGTAAGCATTCGATTCTCGGGTCGCGTCACGGTCAACACCGGTGACGCCTCAGTCAAACCATAACCTTCGAGAATCGTAAAGCCGAGACCGTGGAAGTCGCGCTGAATCTTTTCACTCAACGCCGAACCGCCGCTGATGAAGTAACGAATGCGACCGCCGAGTCCTTCGTGAATCGGATAGAAGAGGACTTGGCCCAGGTTGATCGAAGTCTTGTCACGCAGCCTTGCGTTGGCCCAGATTAAATTCTCCGCCGCTTTGCCGATCCAGTCGCTCTGTTCGTAGAGACGGTTCTTGATGCGACGGTGCAGCAGTTCCCACAACGCCGGCACACCGACCATTCCCGTGACGTGACCGTTCTTGATCGCCTTCGCGAGCGCGTCACTGGTCAACTCCGGCATGTAAGTAATTTGCGCGCCGCGGCTGAGCGGCGTCAGAAATCCGGTCGAGAATTCAAACGTGTGATGCAGCGGCAAGACAGACAACACGCCGTCGCTCGTCGACATATCAAACACTGACGACAACATCGAAACCATGCTGGTCAGGTTGCGATGCGACAGCATCACGCCTTTTGGTTGTCCCGTTGTTCCAGACGTAAAGATCAAAGACGCAACACTCTGCGCCGTGACGCGTTGCGGCAACAACGCGATGCGCTCGTCTTCCGTCTGCTCGTCGGGCATCTCGAAGACTTCGGTGTAGGTCCACAGCCGCGCCGTGCTTTCCTGTTGCAGCCGTTCACGCAGGTCAGGACGTTCATCAAGTACAGCTTCGCTAACAATAATTCCCGCGGCGTTTCCTGCCCGCGCGAAGTTGAGAATCTCGTTTGTCGAACTCTCCGGATCGCACGGAATGCACGTGGCGCCGGCTTTCAGCACGCCGAAGTAAGTCATGCCCCACTCGGGCGCGTTCGCACTGACCAGCATCACCCGATCGCCCTGCTTGATTCCGTTGCTCGCCAGAAAGCCCGCGACACGCGTCGCCAACTCACGCAGATCGGCATACGTGTACTGCTCTTTGCGTCCGTCGCGTTCGATACGCATCGCCACGCGCGTAGCGTGACGCTTCGTCGAAGTCTCAAACAACTCGAGCAAGTCGCGATACGTGTAAACACGTTTCGGTTGCGCGCGCATCTCGTCTTCGAGCGTTGGAAACACCCACTTGGTCAGGCCCGGCAGGTGAATGTTGAGCCAGTAGTCATACCAATCAAACTTCTCGGGATTCCACGTCAGCAGCGAACGCTCGTCTTCACTAATCCGATCGAACAGCGTGCGCACGTTCTCCGAACGAAACACGTAAGCGTTCTCGACCGTGAACGGACGAAACATGTCAAACGCTTCGGTCGTCTCGCGTGTGAGTTCTTCAACCCGCTCGACCTTGTCCTTTACGAGATCGATCACTTCGCCCACGCGTCCACCGCCCCAACGCGGCCGCATGCGGTCCAACAGCGACGACGCTTTCTTCGCGGTCGCATTGAACATCGGCACGGACGTGTTATCGAACTTCGACGTGGTGACCACGCGCGGCTCCATGCGCGCCTGGATGCGGTTCAGAATCTTGACGCCAGTGTCTTTCTCTTCGAAATACTTGCGCTTGTCGAGCCCGCACAGACCGACGATCCGTTCCATGTTGTTCGCGTTTGCATCACCGGTCGCCGCCTGAAACACGAGCCGCGGTTCTTCGACGCACGCTTGCGCCGAAACCGCGAGCATCACCGACGCGACCTGGTCCACCGGCGTGATGTCGAGAATCAGTTTCGGGTCCGCTGGAATCTGTGTCTGGCCTTTGCGAATCAAAAAGATGATCGGCGCCGTTGTCGTGAAGCCTTCATTCCAACCCGGAAACGGATACGACATCGCCGATTCGACAATACTCGGGCGGACGATGCTTTTAACAATGCCGTGCTCGGCAGCGACGAGTTGTTCGCCAAGCGACTTCGTGTAGGTGTAAATGTTGGGCCAACCCCAGTAAGCCGCGCGTTCAACGCCGAGATCGGTCAAACGTGTGCGCGTCCAGACTTTTCGCTCGCGCGCGACAGCAAGCCCGAGCGCGTCGGGATCGTCTACGTCACGTCCTTCTTCACTCAATCGCTTGCGGGCGAGTTCGCGAAACTTCGCGGCCATCATCGCGTCGCGCGCTTCGTCGCGAACGCGATCGGCAAGCTTCGCGCAGTCGGCGATTTCCTTGTCGACGGAAAACTCGACGCCCGGCATCTCGTGACGCCGCGGAAAATAACCGAGCACGTCATCGCTTTCCCAAACCGCACCGGAACGATTACCCGCCACGAAGCAGGTCGACACATGGACCAGCGCCGGACGTTTCATTCGCTTCGCAAACGCGATCACGTTTTGCGTGCCGACGACGTTCGTGCGCAGACCGCTTTCGAGTGTGGGATTGAACGTGACGTTGCCGGCGGAGTTGATGATGATGTCGATGTCGTCGGCGATCGCCTGCGCTTCTTCTTCGCTGTAACCAAAGTTAGTGTCGGCGATGTCGCCGCCTTTGACCACGACTTTGTCGCTGATGAAACCTTCCAGCGCGGAACCGTAACGTTCGCGCAGCGGATCGAACGGCGGCGCCGTGATGATGTTGTTCCAGAAGCGCGTCTCCGACTCCTCCTGCGAGCGCGCGCGCACGGTGAGGTAGATCTTGCCAACGTTCGGAAAGCGATGGAGCAACATGCTCAGCGTCACCTTGCCGAGAAAGCCCGTACTGCCGATTAGGAAGATGCGTCGGTCGTTGTAGATTTCAGTCGGAGATAGCTTCATAACTTCACCAAACAAGCCAGCCACGGATTACGCAGGTTCTGTGTAATCTGTGGATGGTTTTACTCCATGTCGGCTATGCCAATGATTGGCTGGTGCAGCATCGTGATCTCGGCGGAGCTGCCCATGTAACTACGAGCCATCGCAATCGCTTCCGTCAGATTGTCCGCGCGTTCCCAACCCAAAATCCCCGGCACGTGCGCGTTCTCAGCGCCAGCGGCGATCACGCGTCCCACGTGTTGCCGGCCATTCTCGCCCCAGTACCACATGAAAAACGGATGCGCGCCGTGATACGCGTTGCCGCGCCGGTACATTTCGATGTAGCTCGGATTGTTCGCAAACTCCTGCTCGTATTTCTCACGCAACGTGAACGCATCGCGCGTTTCCGGCAGCAGGCGATGGAAAAACTCGATGTAGCTCGGGTGAAACTGGTGATCGAAGTCGTCGTAACACGGGTGGTGCAGGATCATTACGCCGCCTTTTTTCAGCAACGGCTTGTTGCGATAAAAGTTGAAGTGATAACCAAGCGCCATCACCTGGACCAGCAACGGGTTCAGGATCGAATAGACGTTGTACGGCGAGATGTCGGGAATGCCGGTGATCAGAATGTCAGCCTGGCCGCGGATCGGAATCGCGTACTGCTCGAAACCCTTCGCGACGATCCGCTCGTGTACCGGTTCGGTTTTGCCGGCGTGAACGGCAATCATCTCGTATGCTGCCGGCCGCGAGTGCAAAAGCTTCCGGCGCGCCGCACGCGGCAGCTTGTTCATCGCGAAACGCATCGCTTCAAACTTCATACGGTCTAAAGCAGTGAAGTCGTCTTCGTTGCGGAGCAAAAAATCCATGTCCGCGCCGTACATGCGGTTGTTGATGGCCGTCTCGATGTGAAAAACGTTCAGTTCGCGGTCAACGATCTTTCCGAGCTGCACGACTTTGTGATTCAACGCGGATGCGGCGGGATCCATGTAACTGTCTGAGTCGCGAATGGTCTGCGGATCGTGATGCATCCGCAGCGACTGGTAGTCGCAGAGTCCGACGGCGACTGATTTGTGACCGCCGTCCATCGGCACGAGATTGATGTTGACGTAGATGATCAGATCGCTTTCGGCGGCGCGTCGGTTCAGGACCAACGGATCTTTGTGTTTCGTTTCGCCGATTTTAATAAGGCCATCGGACCACTCGGCATCGTGGTTGTAATAACGGTCGGGATAGTAGTCGGCGAAGATTCGCGGCCCTACCATGCGTTTCATTTCCCACTCCGTCATCTTTCGGTGCAGGGAATTGGCGATGATGATGTGTACGTCGTCGACGCCGTGACCAGCGAGCATGTCGCAGACGATCTCGAGGATCGTTTGTCGAATATCGGGAGTCGCCATTGGCGGCAACGGCAGACTGATGTCGTCGACGGCGATCGTGACCTTCATTCCCGGTTCGAGTTGGGCAAACAGCGGATCGCAGTCGTGCGGATGATTCAGCGCGTAACGGATTGCCGCTTCACGATTTGGCAGACCCTTGATCGACGGATTGGGATAGAGCACGCGCGTGCCGATCGGCAGGTCTTCGAGAATGAAGTCTTCGCCGGAAGGAATGATGCGCGGCGCGCTGTCGCGGTCGATGTAGACGACGGATTCGTGTGTTTTACGTCTGAGTTGGAGTGCCATTAACGTATTTCTTGTGCCTTTTTGTGGCTCATTTTAAGTTCAATATCGGCCAGTCGTGGTGCAGCGCCGTTTGCCGCAGGCGCATGTCCGGATTAATGACCGCCGGGTGGCCCACGATCGAGAGCATCGGCAGATCGCTCATGCTGTCGGTATAGGCGTACGAGTCGCTCAAACTGATGCCTTCGCGCTCGGTGTAGGTCCTGATCCACGAAGCCTTTGTCGCGGCGGCCATTACCGGCGGCAGCAGCCGGCCCGTTGCGAGATTGTTTACAAACTCGAGCCGGTTCGTGACGAACTCCGTGATTCCCAGGTGCTTCATCAAAGGCTCGACCGAAAGATCCAGCGCGCCCGTGATCACCACCTGCCGCAGGCCCAGTTTTCTTGATTTCTCGATGAGTTCGTACGTGCCGGGAAAGACCGCGGGCTTGATTACGTCTTCAAACAGTTCCTGCGCGAAGTAGCGCAGGCGGTCCTCGGACTGCCCCTTGTAGCGCTTGAAATAGAGGTCGTTAAAGACTTTTCGGCTATACTGGTCCGTCACTGCGAACAAAGGCAGGCTCAGATAGGTGGCCGCGCTCTTCTTGAAACTGGTCAGCAGGTTTGTCTGGCGGCCGGCATAAAACGAGAGCGTATGCACCAGGTTGGTGCTCACCAGAGTTCCTTCAAGATCGTAAAATGCTGCCCCTGCCAAGCTCTCCTCCAGTAAACCCGGCGTGATGTACTGCTTGTTAGCGCCGAAATGACAGTCACTATACCGTATTAAGTGCTGTTTCGATAACGCGAAACAAAAGTATTACAAACTGTATGTCAGTGCTAGACAATCGGAGGTCGTTTGATGGGAAAGCTTAGGAAAAGTGGTGAAAAGGTGCGTTTGGTAGTGATGGTTTCGGCGGCGGCGACGCTGGTTTTTGCGGGTATTTCGTGTCAGCAGGCGCCCACGGCGGACCGGATGGCGATTGACACGGGCGACGCGAAGGTCGCGGCCGACCGGATCACTGAAGCCGATGCGCTTTACGATGGGCGCGAAGACATCAACAAGGCGCGAGTCGCGGTGGCGGCGCTCAGACAAGCCCGGACCGCCGACTACGATAACTACGACGCGGCGTGGAAACTATCGCGCGCGGCTTTTTACGTCGGGGACCACACGGAGAGCGACTCCGAACGGGATGATATGTTTCGCGAAGGCGTTGAGGCCGGGAAGGCGGCGGTCACGCTTCAGCCAAACAAACCGGACGGTCATTTCTGGTTGGGGGCGAACTATGGCGGTATCGCAGCCCATAGCACGCTCGGGAACCTCTCGAGTTTTCAGGATATTACGGGTGAGATGGAAACCGTGTTGAAGATCGACGAGAGTTATCAGGGCTACAGTGCTTATCTCGGTCTCGGGCGGCTTTATCTGCAAGCGCCACGGGTGATGGGTGGCGATTCAGCCAAAGCGATCGAGTATCTGGAAAAGGGCTTGAAGTTGAATCCCAACAACACTGTGATGCGCCTGCATCTCGCTGAAGCCTTCGAAGCAAACAATCGCGGCGCTGAAGCAAAGAAACAGATCGAAACCATTTTGGCCTCGACCCCCGATCCCAAATACACCGCGGAGCACAAAGACGCGGTGGCGAAAGCACAGAAGCTTTTAGAGAAGCTTCGTTAGCCACAAAGAGGCACAAAAAGCACAAAAGGCACAAGACAGAAAGGTAGAAAAAGTGGCGGACTACTTTTCTCTTCCTGGTATTTCTTGTGCCTTTTGTGCTTTTTGTGCCTCTTTGTGGCTAAGGTCGGGTTAGGTGGCGGATCTCTTCGAGGGTGCGGCGGTGCTGTTCGAGTTTCTGGCCGGCTTCGCCGAGTTTGCCTTCGGCGGTCAGGCGTTGGTAGTCGTCGAACTCCTGGATTGCGCGGTTCACTAGCTGCTGTAGGTTTTGTGAAGGTGTTGATGATGGCGACGGCGGTGGACCAGGCGGTTGAGAACCAGTTTGACTCGTTTGTCCCGCTTGCGCAGCGGCTTCACCGAAGAGATTCGTCATCGCCTCACTGAACGTTTGCCCGTACGCGAGCTTCTCATGCGTCGCTAGCACCACGATCCGCAGCTCGGGCATCGGACTGTGCTCCGCTTGCAAGTAGATCGGCTCAACAAACAACAGCGAACGCCCGAGCGGTATCACCAACAAATGCCCGCGTATCACGCGCGAGCCTTGTTGATTCCACAACGTAAACTGCCCCGAAAGCTGCGCGTTCTGATCGATACGCGCGTCGATCTGAAGCGGTCCATCAATCAGCCGCGACTTCGGGAAGTTGTACGCGAGTAACTTCCCGTAATTCTCACCATCACTGCGCCCCGCAATCCAGCCAATCAAGTTATTCCGATTAACCGGCGTGAACGGCAGGATCAGCACAAACTCCATCGACTGCGGCTCGCCCGGCAACTGCATCAACACGTAGTAAGGATCGATCGGCGTTGTCTGTTTCTTGGCTTCTTTATCGAGCGTGATGCGATTCGCGATGTTCCAAACGTCCTCGCGCTGAAAAAAGATTTTCGGGTTTTGCGTGTGATAGAGGTTGTAAACCTCGCCCTGCGCACGCAGCAGCGTTTCCGGATAACGCACGTGCGCCCGCAAGTCCGCCGGCATCTCGCTCGCATCGCGAAACAGCCCCGGAAACACGCGGCTATACGCCGCGATCAGCGGATCCTGCTTATCAAACACATAAAAATTCACCGAACCGTTGTAAGCATCGATCACGACCTTCACACTGTTGCGAACGTAATTGACGGAATTGCCCGCGACGTCGTGATGAGTCGAGTAAGGAAAGTAAGCCGACTCGGTAAACGCGTCGATCATCCAAAACAGCCGCCCTTCATTACTGACGACGATGTAAGAATCCTTGTCGTAAGTTAAGAAAGGCGCGACGCCATTGACGATCTCGCGGATGTTGCGATTGATCAGCACGCGGCTGTCGCTTCGCACGTCATTCGAGAACGGCAATTTCGAAAGATCGCCGAGACTCCACGCCAGCAACATGCGCCGCAAACGATTACCGATCCTGATCCCGCCCGTGCCCTGGTAAGTCGTGTAGGTGTTCGTGTCGCCCTGGGGATAATCAAACTCTTGCTGGTTCGTGTTTACGTAGACGTAACGGTCCGTCTGCTCGCCATAATAAATCTCCGGGCGCGTGACTTTGATCTCCGGCGCGCCCGCTTCGACCGGCATGTTTGAAAGCACAAACTGCGGCAGACCTTCGGGTGTGAAACCGTTCGCGCTGTTCATCGTCACGCCGTAACCGTGCGTGTAGATCAGCCGCTGATTGATCCAGTTCAGCCCTGACTGCGGCAGTTTCGCGTCGTTGATCTCGCGCGGCGCGATCATCATCTGGCGCGTTTGGCCCGAGACGACGTAGCGATCGACGTCGACGTCGGGGAAGTCGTAGTAAGTGCGAATGGCCTGAATCTGGCGCAACGTGTCCTGGAGCGCCTGCCAGTCCCAAAGGCGAATGTTGTCGACGCTGGCGCGATTGTTTTGCAGGTCGAGCCCGGCGATGGACGTTTCCGCGTCGTAGTCGCGTAGTTCGATGTGTTCGAGGCCGAAGGCGCGGCGCGTCCATTCGAGGTTGTGACTGATGTAGGGCGTTTCGCGATCGAGCTCGTTTGGTTTGACGATGAAACCCTGAATGTACGCTGGCACGAGCACGACGCCGAGGATGTAAACCGCGACCGGAAGCGCCAACGCGATCACCAGCAGACTAAAACGCCTGACGCTAAACGCATTCACGAGCGAGATGATCGCGCCGGCGATCAGCGCGACCGCAACGAAGAGCAGCGCCGGAAGCGTGTAGTGTGCTTCGGTGTAAGTGACGCCCGAAAAGATCGGATGGTCCTGCCAGAGGTAAGGGAAGCGCGAGAGATAAGTGCGCCAGCTCAGCACGAGCAACACGAGCGCGAGCGCGCAACACACTGCGCGAAACGCAGCGCCTGAGGACCAACGCACACTCGGCTTCAGCACTGTTTGCGGCAGACCGAGCAGCGAATACGCGAGCGCCGCAAGCAGGATGATGATTGCTACGCCAAACAACCACGAGCTAATCAGATCGTAAAACGGCAGCGAAAACAGGTAGAACCCGAGCGACTTGCCGAAGATCGGATCGTGCGTTGCGGTCTGCGGCTGATTGAAGTAGAGCGCAAACTGTCGCCACTGTTCTTTTAGTTTGAAGCCGTAGATCAGTCCGAAAATACCGGAGACCACCCAACCCAGCGGCCGGATGAATCTTGCGGGTGAAAACTGAAACGGCTGGTTGTTGAGAACGATCGTGCGTTTTTCGAAAGCGTACGCGCCGAAGAGTCGTTGAAATAACCAGAACGTGGCGCTAAGTAGCAGCGCGGTCAGCACCGCGGAACCGACGAAGAGCAGGACTTTCGTTTTGAAGATGTACCAGTAGACTGACGAGTAACCGAGCGAGCCGAACCAGAGGGCCGAGAGATAGATTGAGAGTATTCGTGAGAACGAGAAGAACAGGACCAGCGCGGCAAGCAGAACCCAGACCCATAGCCGGCGCCGGCGAGGGGTAACGTCGATCACCTTCGGGTTGCGCGCTTTCGCACTCACGCCGCCTAGCATACGCGGAATGAAGCGTTCGGCTCAACGAGTGAACAGCGAATCGAATCTCAAACCACTGGATCCCTCGCCGCTGCCGACACGTTTCCGTCGTCCGATCCACAGGTGCGCAGAGCCATCATGCCAACGCGCGAATTGGTAACTACGGGTAACGCGAACACCTTCACGCGGCAGTTCTTCTTCGAAGATGTCGAGACGATTCGTTTCACCGCCCTCGAGAATCGCGCCTTGCGCTTCGACAAACTCCTCCCGGCCATTGAGCTTCAACAGCTTGCCGCGTTCCAAACGCAGACCGGTGGATCGTTTCACCGGAACCAAAGGAACCCAGTAATCAGGGACCTCCGTCGCGAGCTTATAAAACGTTTTTGCGGTCAACGAAGGCGGTTGTATTTCCGCCCCATTGCGCCGTTGCTCGAACCGATTCAACTGTTGCTCGCTCGCGCTTTCGATAATGCGTTCGACGCCCCAGGCCATGTTGGCCATCTCGTCACGCAGGAACAGAACCTCTTCGATGGGCCGGCTCTCGAGACTCTTCACCAGCGACGGCGGCAGGAAAAACAGATTTGCCGAGGGCTTCCCGGATGCGCTGCCGCGCAATGGCGCGTGCTCAAACATGTGCCACGTCGAAAACGGCTCGGGCAGTTCGCCTGAAGGTTGCAGCGCTGTGCGGACGCCAAACGAGTCCGTAATCACCAACGAGTTGGTGCGATAGAGCGAGCCAACGTTCAGTTCAACGGGAATGACAAACCAGTCGTTGCCGTAAGAGAGCGCAAACTCAACCAGCAACAGACGCAGCATGTCGGTTGGACCAGCGTCCACCGAGCCGAAGTTCACTTGCGCGTCTTCAAACTCCCAGAACCGCGCCGCGGGCATGCCGCGAAAACTCGCGGGCGCGGGAATCGCCGTCTGTGTGACTTCTTTGAGCGCGTTATCAGCGGCTGCTCCCAACGTCACTCCGGAGTTCGCATCGAACGCGTACCAGTCGAGCTGGCCTTCGTAGTATTCAGGCGCAGTCAAGACGCGTTCGCCATTGCTGAAACGCGCGCCAACCGAGAACGCGTATTCCATTCGCTCCGGCAGCCACGCCGAATCGTCGCTTGGTTGAGGCTCACTGAAAAGCGTGTTGGACCACTGCAACCAAAGCCGCGCGGCTTTCTCGACTTCCGCGACGTCGCCGTCGTCGATTTCCAACTCCGGTGCGAGTGGTATCTCGCCCGCAGTTGTTGGCTGTAAGGCCGCGGCGAGTCGCCGGCCATCGGGAACCCGGCCGGTCATCAGATCTACAAACGCCAAACTGTCGCGATCGAGATCCTCGTGTTGCGCGGCGCTCAACGGCTGCAACGCAAACTCGCGAATGAACGCATCGCGATAGCGGGCGCGCGTCTCAGCCGGGAGCGGTTGCTGGTCCAACAAACGCAGGAAGTGTTGTCCTGCCTCGACCGCTAACCGGAGTTTCTTCGGTTGCGATAACTGCTCATCAATCGGACGAACTGTTTCGCGCTCGACGAGCGTTTCCAGCGGCATCCGAGCGTTATCGTACTTCGACGCCGTGATTTGATCCTTTGGCCCAATCGCTCCGGAGTGATATCGCGTCAGCGGCGCCGACTCACCGCGCCAGCGCGCACCCACCGGCGAGCCGTTGTCTTCGCCTTCAAACTCGCCGAACTGCCACTGCCGCGCCAGCAGCCAAAGAGGATCGTAGATGCGCGCTTGCAGACTCGTATTCATCTCCGCATCGCGGCTGCGTGGCTCGAGTCGTAACCAACTGGTGACTGACGGCATAAGCTCCCTCTACTTGATCGTAGTGAAGTCGGTTGAAACCGTGTCGCCCAACGTGTTGACCGCGAAGTACAGTGCGGGCAAGTAATGGCCAACTTCGTCGAGCGCTTCGGAATCGACGGCGCGAATGCGCGCGAGGTCGAGTGTTTCCAGCAGCACTTGTTGTAAGGACCACACGGTCCACGGCTGGCCGATCTCCGGCGGCACCGCGATCAGGATCGTTTGCGGCGGCGCGGCATTCGGCTGATCGTATTGAAGCGCGACTCCGGTGATCTCTGTCGGGCTCGGTATGACTTCGACCCACTCGTCGATCAGAACGCCGGCGAGTGGTTGAGCGGCGTCAACGGACGAAACAGACTGCACTGCGATCGAGACCTTGCTGCGGGATGGAATCTGTCCGGTCTTGAACGGCAGGGCGAGCCAGCGATCGTTTGCTGTGAACGGAAGCTGCGCGACGGTCAGCTTGAGCCGTTCGCCAGTGTTGAGCGCTTCCGAATAACTGAGCGCAGCGTTGAGTTTGGCGACGCCCTCGCGCACACGCGCCATTCGTTCGAACCAGGTCGTGGCAGCGAGTGGATCGCCATCCTGCACTTTGGTGCTGTCGCCGAACGCCTGTTGAAGTTCCGCAGCATTGCTCGCTTTGAAACGCGGCAACACTGTGAACGCTTTGCCGAAGACGATTCGCAGTTGGGCCAACGCGCGATCGCGCCTCGCTTCACCGCTCGCCGGTGCGGCGCCGAGATTCGCGAGCTCTGCTTCCCGTTTCGCTAACTCCTTGCGAATGGATCCTGCTTGAATCAGCAGAACCTCGCGATCGGCGGGAGCATCACCGGTAGCGATTAGCGGCACGGCTCCGGCCACGCCGAAAGCCGCGGCGCGCAAGATCAATTCGCGCAATGTCTCGAGCTTTGCTTGCTCGGGGCGCGCGAGTTGATCGTCGAAAGTCGTGCTGGTTTCGGCGAACGATGCGATTGCCACAGCGGCGCGTGACTCGAGTTCGTTAAGATCGATGCTGAAATCCGTGCTGCGTTCAGGTGGGTTTAGGTCGCCATCATCAATCGCTCTTAGGGAACTGAAGAGTTTGCGAGCCGTTCGCACTAACTCCCTGAACTCACCATAACCCAACTCACTCGGCTTCCATTCCGGTTTGCGGTCGGGACTTATCCGCAGCAACAAACCTGCCGCGAAGCCGCCGTCCATCCGTACCGCCTGATAAAGAATTCGTTGCTCGATCTCTGCCTCTTGTCCGCCCTGACCGCCTTCGACGGCATAGATGAAATCGAGTGGCGCGAGACCCAGTTGGTCCAACACGAGCTCTTTCGCGTCCAGAACTTTTCCAGTCTCAGGTTCAAGTCGTTCAACCAAACAACGCACGCGGTTCGGACTACCCAACAGTCGTGCGGCCCACGCGTTCAGGTGCGGCTCGGCATCCGCGCGAAACGGATGTGCCGGCGTTGCCCATCCTTGCGGCAGCGCGGGTGCACCGCTGAAAAGCGAAATCAAACGATGTGTGACGGCCAGACCCGTACGCGGTGTTTGCACTACCTCGAGTTCGGGCGGCGGCGTCTCGCCACCGGCGATCGACTCAATCGTATTTGCCGCGCGCAACGGGTTGCCGCGCACGACCTGATAAACGCTCTCGGCCATTAACGCATCGCTGACGGCGTCTACAGTCTGCTCCAGTAAGATGAGCTCGGCGCGAACCGCTTTGAATTTCAGATCGTCGGGATCGAACGGCGGTAGTTTGACCTTCTGTTGGCCCACCGCGCTGCCGAACGGAATCGTTTGCTCGGTCCACTGCTGCGCAGGTGGCGGCGTGCTTTGACCTTTCTGCCATCTTCGCAACAGCGCGAGGCCATCGACGACGTTGTTCGCCGCAATCGCTTCCACAGCCACGCCCGCACCGGGCTGGTCCAACTTTCGCGCGACGAGCGGCGCGAGCTCGCGAAAAGTCGCGATGAACTCCGGCACGTGCGCTTCCTGCAATCGACGCTCGAACCGGTAACCCAATAACGCTCCGAGCGGTTGTCCCTGTCGCACGCCGTCGAGCAACCACGTCGCCAGGCGCACGCGTTCCGACGACAAGTCGATCGCCATCAGATCGTTCGGCTTCTGTTTGTCGGCCCCGGCATGGGCCAAGTGCCCGCTGCGCAAGATCGCGACTGTCGAGGCTTGTGCTAGCGAAGGTGCATGAACAAACCCGGGATTGTTGGTTGCTTGAAAGACGGGTTTCTGTTCACCCGGCGGCGCGATCTCAAGTTGCGGATCTGCCGGTTTGAGATTCATTACCCAACCATAGCCGCCGCAGAGAACGCCGGTCTGATTCGCCGCGCGCATGTCCGCCAGCCGCTTGGTCGCGAATGAAGTGATCCATGCGTCGAGCCGATGCGAGCAGAGATCGAGCGTGCCGGTCAGCAGCGTTTCGAGTTTCTCGACGCTCAATGCTTTTAGCTGGTCCAGGCTTGCGCGAAACTCACTCAACTGTTTCAGATCGGGTTCTCTGGCCGTGTCCGGTTCGCCTGTGGGAATGAAGCCCAACAGGTATTTCGAGAGTTCGATTGGCTGCGCTTCGCCCGCGACGTTGATCTTCATCGCCATCTGCCGCCAGACGGTTTGCATCAACTGTCCGACCGGCATGTCGACCAACTCCAGTTCACGCCGCACTGCCGGTTGCAGCAAGCCACGTTTGATCAATAAACGTGTCGCGGCGTTGGTGTATTCCAGCAACATTGAATGACGCAGCAACAGGTGCAGCAATGTGTGCGGCGGCGGTTGTTCGACAGACAGGTTACGGAAGCGAACCTCCTTTGTGAGATCGCGCGCATTGAGAAGTATTTCGATGTAGTTAGGCGAGAGAACTGTGCTGCCATCGGCTTGGACCAACGGTCCGTTCAACGTTCCGACCGGTCCGGTAAACGTGCCGTGCGCGAGGCGCGGACGCCATGCTTGACCGAGTGTTTGCAACACCGCGGTAGTGATTCGTTCCTGTGCGGTCCACCACGCACCTGCAAGATCGCGTTTGGCTTGCAGTAGCGCGCGCCTGGTTGCTTGTGCGCGCTCAAAAGCGGCTTTTCTCGCTGCCTGCGCCCTGACGATTCTGTCGCGCTCGGCTCGTTGTCGCCGCAAGAAGTCGGCCAGTGCTCTACCTTTCAACTCCGGATCCGGTGGCTCGATCTCCGGTAGTTCCTCTTCAATAAACGGCTCGATCTCCGGCAGGTTCCACGCGTCCAAATACGAGTCGGCGCTGAGAAATATCCAGAGGTGCTCGAGATACTGGCGGCCGAGGAGGTTGCGCATCGAGTAGTGTGACGACAGCGCATCCATGCTCAGGACTTCTTTCAGATCCTGATCGATGCCCGACTGCTGCGGCGTGTCGTCACTGCGTCCGAGTCGCGGAGTCTCGGGAAAATTGCCGCGCCAGATCTGGCGCAAGCGAATCAGAAAATCACGCAACGCCGAGTCGCGACTGTCCTGTCCAGTTGGAGGTTTCCATGCGTCAAGTGAAGTAACTGGCAAGAATCCGTAAGGCTGTTTGCCGACCCGAATCGACGGTAGTGGTCCAGTCGCGCGGACGTACTGAATGAAATGATTGCGCGCCCAGGCGATGTCGTCATCCGTCAACGGGCTTTCACCCGGCTGACCAACGCCGAGCATCTGCAACAGGAAGTAACCCCACGTTGCTTGCCACAGCGCGATGTTCATACTCTGCGCGTTCGGTTGATCGGTTTCCGCTGCGTGCGAAAGACTCGCGAAGATATCCGGCGTCAGTCCCAACGCCGTGGTCAGCACGTCAGCATTCGATCGATCTCCCGCTCGAACAGTTGAGTCGATGCGTTCCGCGCGATAGCTTGCTTCGTGACCGGGATCTTCCGAACTGAAACCCGATGGTGCGCCGGCGGTGTTGTTGGATGGCGTGCCCGGCGGTACGAAACTCGTGCCTTCAGTGTAGTGATGCGCGTTGAATATCTGCGTGAGCTCAGTGGCGGCGCCCTTTGTGTCTTTGACGCCCATTACCAACACGAAATCCAATCCCGCTGCTGCCGCGTCTTTTGTCAGCTTCGCGCGGATTCCCATCCCGGCTTCTTCAGCCGCCTGGAAATCCACCATCCATTTCATGCCCGCGTCGATGCCAAACTGGTCCACCACTGCGGACGGCGAAGGATCGGGACCAGCCGCAAGCGACTCTCGGATCGCACGACCCTTGACGTTCACCACTAACTGTCCGTTTTTGTAACCAAGCAACACCCAGAAGTTTGGCAACACCCGCGCGATCGGCGCGCGCAGCCACGGTTCGGCTTGAGTAGCCGGAGTGGGATTGCCCGGCTTCAGTGCGAGCGCGATCCACGCGGCCCGCGGCGGATCGAAACGATCGGCCAACTGGCGCCACGCAGCCTTCGCGCGCTCTTCATCGTTAGCCGCGAGCGAAGTCTGCTCCCAGAAGTGTTTTCCCCAAGTCACTTCCTCATCAGTCAACGCCGGTTCGTGAGTGTCGACGTGAACCTTGTCGGGATACACACGCACACGCAACTCCGAACTTCCGTCTGGCTGCGCAAAGAATCGCGTCTCGAGTCGAACGGGAAACAACACGAGTGGCTGTGCCGGCCCGACGGAGAGTTGCGCCGCGACGTCGGGCGTCGTCTGCGGAATGTTTGGAATGTCAGGATTCGCGGTTTTCATGAGGTGCTTTTCCCGATCATCTGTCGGGCGTGAATCGCGATGCGCACCGGTCGTTGCAAGGTGATGAAAGCCTGGTGTACCGAATTCTTGCCCCACTTCACGCGATCGATCTCCGGGAACGTTTTACTGGCCGGCACGTGCGAGAGAGCTTTGAACTCGTCTTCAGTGTTAGCGAAGTGTCGCCAATTCAGATCGTCCCACGTTGTCAGTGGCGGCGGCTGCGGTGTGGTGAAGTCTGCGATGTCCAAGCCGAAGCGCGGTTCGGTTGGTTGTTGTTGAATTACGAAGAACCATCCGTTGGGATCGTTTGGCGCTTTACCCAACGCTTCGTTTTCTGAAAGATCGAAGCCGACGAAGGTGATGTCGGGCTTGAGTGTGCCCCGAAACACCGGATGCTTTTCGTCCTCGGGTTTGCGCGACACGTCCAATGGTCCACCAGTTTTCACGGCGCGCACTGCGTAAATGACTGAGTTCGGATAACGGCGCAGCAACTCGCCGCGAATGAGCAGGACGAGTTTGCCGCTAGTGTGCGGCGTGTTGGCGCCAAGATGATTGTTACCCCAGTTTGTGATCGGTTCGAGGTCGACTTCCGCCTGACCCACGGACGTGTCCCAGAACTGACGGAAGTAAGTGCCACGTTGATCGGTAGGGAAGTCGCGCCAGAGAAGTTCGCTGCTCATCTCGGCGTTCAAACCGACCATGAACGACTCAACGAACTGCGGGTTGGTTTCGAGTAGCGCCACTGTATTGGCCGGCACGTCTTCGAGACTGGGAAGTAAGAAGTCCTGCGACAGATCGCGCAACGCTTCGTACATTGGTTGCGGGAAGCTCGGCGCATCCATGATCGGATCGAGCGGATCTTTTGGTTGATTGGTGTCGTGCGCTGAGGTCAGGGAAGCGAGCACACGAGTGGTGATCGTCTTTTCCGGATCGACGCTTTGTAACAGCCGCGCCTTCACATTTACGCCGAACAAGTTGAACTGTGGCGCCAGCGCTGTCGCAACAGTCGGAAAAAGTTCTCCCAGGTGCTCGTGATGGGCTTTCGCCACTTTGCGAAACATCGCCGCATCGGGACTGTCCGCGCCGGCAGCGAAATTCAATAGCGTTCGTTTTGAGCCCTCAGGCACGACGTTGAAATTGCTGAGTTGAGGCGTTGTGTCGATTGAAGTTGTGATTCGTTCGGCACGTACGGTGTCTTTGATCGCGGCAGCGGTTGTTGGCAGAATTTCTGACACGCGATTGATGTTCGCGAGCCCGGTTGGTTGCTGAGTAACGAATGTGGCTGTAGCGAAAGTCGCAAGAGTGCTCAAAGTGCTAAAGGTGGCGAAAGTAGCCACGGTGCCCACGGTAGTTGGCCTTGCGGTGAACGCGACCGGCGCAGCGGCGCGTGCCGTAAAGCGAGCGCTGACAACGCCTCGGGTGCTGGTCATACGCCGCAACGGCGCGGAGACGGCTGTGTTCGGGAGTGCCGACTGCGAGATTTTTTGTGACAACAGCGCGCGCTTGTCGGTGGCGGTGGTCGCCTCGACCACGAGCCGCGACTGCGCCGGAGCCAGCACCTTGAGCAACGTGTCTTCGGAGAATTGGCTCAAGTGTCTGGTGTGGTAAACGACGCCGACCGCGCGGCCCAGTTGAGCCTGACGCTTCATTTGATTGACTCGCTGAATCTCGCCGAGTTGCTCCCACGCTGAGGCCATCAACTCTTCCTGCTCGGCCTGGACCACCTGCGTACCGAAGGCAGCGGTCGCGCGGTGACGCGGATCGAGATTCAACTCGTCAAGCCAGTTGAGCGGCGGTGGCGCGGTGACGTTCACGACATGTCGCGCCGCGTGCCAGCAGCCGTAAACTGGTGGTCCAACGATCGGATCGTGGTTTTCGTCTTCTTTCGTTGCTGTGTCCCACGCGCGCGCGAAGATCGTTTGCAGCGCGGTTTGAAATGGACGGCGCACTTCGTCGGGCCACACGTCTGGTTTACTGCCGACGACTCGCAGCGCGCCTTCGAGTCCGAGCGTTGTGCCGGCGGGAGGCGGTGGTTCGATTGAGAAGCCGGGATCGCTGATGTCGATCGGACGCTTGCCGACGGTTGCAGGGATTTCGCGCGCCTTGAGTTGTGCTACCAAAGATTCGAAGTCGCCGCCAGTGCCCGTGCGAAACTCCCACTGAAAATAGATCGGCAAGGTGACTTCCGCGGGAGAGCCTTCGCTGATGACCCACGCGGGCGACAGTCCGATTGGTGGTTGTTCGTCAGCGCGTTGGACCGGCTGGCCCAAGCCCGCGCGGCGTCCTTGTTCGAAAGCGGGCACGACGCACGCAACGTAGTCTGTGAGTGGATCCAGACGGCGCGGACACAACAAACGCGAAACGGTGAGCGACGGATCGCCGCCGAGTGATGATTTGAGTGCGGACTCCTGCGGCTGTGTGCCGGCTACCTGCGCGTGAGCCCAGGCCCACGATTCACTCAGGTTTGGTAACTCGCGATCGGGCCGGGCGGGCGCTTTGATTTCGAGGATCGGGAGCGGCAGGTTGCGATCGACACGGATGGTGACGCCTTCCTGTTTTCGCACGACAATCAGGCAGAGCCACGGTCGCAGTTTTCCTGCGTCGTCTGCTTTCGCGGGCGTGAAAAGCCACGGAAAATCAGGACGATCGAATTCGATCGCGGGGAAGTAGTTCGGTTCGAAGTCAGTGGATAGAGATCGCGGTTCGGTGCGTACGACTTGCTGCGGATCGATGCCGATGACATCGCCGGGGCCGTAGAGGCGGATCTGGCGTTGGACGTCGGGGGCCGCGCTATTGATGCCGAGTTTGACGGTGACCGACACGAACGGGTCCTGGTTCGGGGTCATGTCGGTGGTTTGGATATCCGCGGCAGCGCCCTGTCGCACCCAGGGTAGGAAGACGTAATTTGCGGGTTGGGCCATATCGAGTGTTCCTCACTGTCTCGACTGCTTCTCTATGCTCCTCACCCTCGTTTTAAGTTCCGCGTTTTGAACCCGCGTTTTGAGTTCAAGCTTTAGCTTGCGTATTAAAGCCGCAGCCTAAAGGCTGAACTCAAAACGCGGACTTCAACTCTGACAAACGCAAGATCTGGAAGCGCACGGCTTGATCGGGAGTCGCGCGTTTGATTTCTTCCAGTGCCTGTTCGGCGTCGGAGTAGTTGGCGGCGTCGCGCACTGTGGAAAGATCATCTGTCGCCACGATGCTCCAGCCTTCTTTACTGACCTGATATTTGCCAACGGTGCTCACGCGGTACCTGGCAGCGCCACTGCGCCGCAGTGCACTGCCACCCGCCGCGCCAAACAGCGCCTGCTTCATTAACAAGTCACGACTCAGTTGATAGAAAACTTTCGGTTGCGCCGGCTTCGGCAACTCCGCCGGACTGCGATGCGGCACTTTCGGATCGTCGTCAATCAACCACGTCTCAAACTCGATCGTCTTCACTTCCAGCCAGTCCGCCGCGTCGTCGCTGAAGTCAATCTCCTCCGAACCAAACGCAACACCCGCTTCCATCGACTCAAACGAAGGCCGCGAGAGCTTCTGGTCGTCGCTCATCTCAATGAACTGCGCGGGAGCAAAGAAGTCCGTGACGGGCGCAAGTGTTTGGTTGTCGTTGCCCAGACTCACAGTCGTGATCTGGAAACGATTCGTGCCTGCCGGCGCGGCCTGGCCAAAGCGTGAGATGGTGGTGTTGAGCGGCACGACGCCTTGTTTGATCGTCAACGTGCCGAGCGGATGTAACAGCACATCGGCTGTCGCCGTCGCATCCGCGCGTAACTGCACCAACGGACGCGAAACCGGTAGTTTAGTCGTCCAGTTCGCAGCATTGTTAAGCGCTTCTTTCAAGCGCGGCAACACGTCGATCGGTTCCGGCAGCGGTGGCTTCTCACCGCCGACGAGCACCTTGTCGATACGCACCGAGACATCCCACCAGAGAATCGAGAACGTAGCTTTGCCTTTGATGTGCAGCGGCCGTGGACCAGCGAGCGAGCCTTTGAGTTCTACTTTGAAGAGATTGGTCGAACCGCGTTTGAGTTGCAGTTGCGCATGAAAGTCGGCGATGAACGCAAACGGATCAAACTGAATCAGCACGTCATAACCAATCTCACCATGCACGCTGAAACCGGCCGCGGAAGCGAAGAGTTCCGCACGCGCGCCAAACTGCACCGTATTCGAAGTGAGTGCAAAGTAAGACTCACAACGCAGCCGCGGATTGTCGCCGCTGGAGAGATTGATCGAGATACGCGCCAGTTTCGGAAAGTTCGGCGGCGGATTGAACGCCGGGTGCAACCCGCCGACCGCGAGCGCGAAGTTCGGTGACGAGCCCCAACTCAAACGCATGGCCATGTCGCCAGTGAGCGCAAACTTATTCAGCAGCCGTGAGTCATGCAGCGTAGCGTCGAGCGCCGCAGTGCTCTGATCGAAGTCGAGTACGCCGACCGCATCCATCTGCAAACGCACCAGTTCGTGATCCGGCTTGGGCAGCACGGAAAGCACCTGGGCCAGGATGAGCAAACGGCGGCGCGTACCAAACTCCAGCACGAGCGCGATGTCGGCAGTAATCAATGGCGGCGTGCCCCACGCGAGTTGGACCATGGGGCCGAACAGATGATGACCGCTGGCCGGTGGAAAGAGGCGATTGAGATTACTGATGATCTGCGGCGCGTTCCGCACGGGATCGACGGGAAACATCACGCTGTCGAGCGCGTGCGACTTGAGCCCGGCGCGCAATGCTTCTTCGTCGAAGCTGCGATTGATGGCCAGCATTCCGCCAATGCCGATCAAAGCGAAACCAAAGCCGAGTTGAATCGGCGTGAAGCCTTCGACAAAGATGATGATGACGAGTGAGTAGCCTTTACCACCGCCGGGCAGCCTGGTAGTCAGCAAGGCAATGCCTTTGACCGCAATCTTCTCGGCGATCTCCAGTTCCAGCACGCCGCTGTACTCGCCCTTGTCCGGATCGAAACCGATGAAACCGCCGCCCGTGACAGTCGGAGCGTTGATGGAAAATCCCAATCCATTCGGTGGCTTGAAGTCGAGGTCGAGATTCGCAAAGCCGAGATTGCCGCCGTTCTCGGGAAATTCAATCAGCGCCGTCAAACCAAGACGATCGACCTGCACAGCGAATGGTCCAAGCACCAGACCGCCGGTAACCGCGACGTGTGCGCGGATGGCGCTTCCTTGCGTGGCGATTGCGAGGTTAACGGAATCGAGCCGCACTGGTCCGAAGCTGGCCTGCACCGGCAACGTAAGGTCGAGTGCCGCACTCCCGCTGAAGTGAAATCCGTGCTTAGTGGACCAACTGAGCCCCAGCGACAGTTCCGTGTTCACGCCTTCACGCGGTAACACGCTGGAAAGAAAACTGTCGCCGTCGCTCGGCGCGATCTGCAAACGAACGTGATCGAACGTTAATCCGAGTGCTGCGTCGACGCTGTCGCCGGTAATCTCCAACTCGCCTTCAAAGCGCGCCGCTCCGATCTGAAGACCCGAGCCTGAGTCGCCGCCCAAAGTGGTCGGCTGTTCCTCCGTCTCCGCAGATTCAGCGCGGCAGCGAAGCTTCAGCGCTCCGCCGTCACGCAACTCGATACCATCGCCGAAGAGCAAGCCCTTAACCGTGGCCGACGTTTCCAACGAAAAGATCAGCGACTCAAAGTCACGCTGAAACGTGATCTGGCCAAACGGACTCACGATCAAACCACGCGCGCCGGGTTCGCTTGAGAGCATCAGGGTTGCGCCGAACATCGGACCATCATCAGGTGCTCCAAAAATCGTGAGCATGTGATCGAGTGAGTCGCGGATGCCGGTGTCTCCTTCGATCGGAGTTTCGCGTGGCAACCCGTAGTGCGCGCCGAGGCCGAGTTGCCGGGCAAGAAATGCGAGGCGCGGAAACAACCGGTCAGCCGCTTTAAAGGCTGTCTCCCGATCAGTGAGCCCGTTTACACTGAAATACTCTTCACGCAACAAGCGAGCGGGATCGCGGAGCAGTGGTCCAACACGATCGAATCGTACGCGTGCTCTCGGTCGCTGGTGACGAACGATGCTTCCATTTGCAACGATCTCCGTTGCTTCGGGCGCCTCCTGGACCAACGTCAACAAGTTTGCGACGGCAAAAGAAATTGGGGCGTACCGGTACCACGAACCGATCACAAGATTGTCGAGCAGATCGCGGCCGAACTCGCTGAAGTCGATATCGCCGGCGCTATCGAACACTCCGCCAAGATCTCGCACGTGCTCGAAAACTTTCGCAGACGTATCAAGGAGCTTGAGATAGTCTTCGAGTTCTTGCGGCGGGTTTGCGCGAAACTGCATTAGCGTGTCGATCTCGGAAGCGAGTTCGCGCAGGTTCGCCACTGTCGCCGGTAGTTCGACGCCACCCGCCTCGAGATCCCAACCCATACTGCGAGTTGCATCGCGCAAGTACATCTCGCTCTCTGCCGCCATGCGCAACGGAGCGAGAATGAGCAGCAGTCGATCGAGCAACGTCGGCGATGAAGGTTGAGGAGGAGGAGGTGAGCTCATGAAGTTGCTCCGGGCATCGAGGGCGGATTGATCGGGTTCATGTCCACTTCAAACGTGCGAATAAACCAGCCGGCCGGTTCTGCCGCGAGTCCGCTGAACCACCACCACACATCCTGGCGCACTTTGGTTTTGTCTCCGGACACTTCGAAAGTCACGTCCGATATATTGTTGGCCCGCACGACCTCGGAGAAGCGAGCCTTGAGCAGCACGGCCCGTTGGTGCGTTTCCAGATCGGACAAAAGATCGTCGAAGGTGCGCGGGGCGTGAGGCGCGAGCGCTGAGAATTTGAGCGGCTCGGGGTTGGGTTTGATCGGTTCGATCTTGTAGCGATGATTTTCTTTCTCAGTAAACTCGGGAAGTTCGGGTTTGATTTTCGTTACCCAAAACTCTCCTTTTCCAAGCCAGTCGACCTTCTTGCCGCCCGGCTTGACCGGCGGCTCAACTGTTTGGTTGTTTGGCGTTCTTTTCCAGCCCGCGAATTCACCAGAACTGAGATTGTCATAAGAGCCAGCACTCTCGTTCAGGTAATGCGCAGGACTACTGACGAGCTGAGCGAAGCTGGCGGTGAGTGCAGGCGTCGCCTGATTGAAACCGGAAAAATAAGACAGCCGCATAGCGAAGCTGTGGTGTACGTCGCCGGAGAGGATCAGCACGCGAGCGAACTGTTGGTTATTGATCGTTTGTGCGGAGTCTTTTGCGAGCCTGTCTAACAGGCGTTCGAATACCGCGCTGTGCCATTCGAACTCTGTTCCGATCTCGTCATAGTGAACCTGGCGTACCCCGCGAAGTAATGCGCCCACCGGCGGAATAAACTGACCAAACAGAATCTTTGAAACAACTGTGCCCACGAGAGCGATACCGAGTAAGACGGCGAGGACGTACCACGACACCAACGCACCGAACACGCCGCCCGCTGTGAAGTACGCAACCGCCGCCACGCCAATAATTCCCACTGCCCGGCCGGCGGCTTCCTTAGTGAACGGAAGCACGCTGTCAGGATCGCCGCCAGTTCGCGGGTGTCGATGGATCACGACGTTGGACGCGACGTAAAGTGCGACAGGCTGTGTGCCGATCTTCGTTACCTGCGCCTGAAGCGCTTGTTCCGGCAGATGGTCCGCCGGTTCGTACTCTTTGTCGTGATTGAATTTGCGCCAGGTGTAGACGTCGAGGACGTTAATCGAGAGCGCTTTGCACGGAATGCTGTAATGCCACGAAACGGTCTGCGGACTGTGAAACACACTGTCAGAGAGATCGGATTTCTTACTCTCAAACGTAGGCGCGTCAGGAATGCCGAGCACTCGCGCAAGCTCGATCTGCGCCGGTGAATTCGCCTGGTACTTCTCGGTTCTCCACTTTACGAGAGCGTTGAGAAACACGTGGCCCGGCGGGTTTTGGGGCGGCGCAAACTGGTCGGGCGTGTTACCCCAAGCCTGACAGAGCGCGTACGCCGACATTGAGTTCTGTAACACGCGGCGGCCGAGTTCGCTTTTGAACAACGGCATGGCCCACGCCTTCGTCAAGTACCAACTATCGGACAGCTCGTGGTCGTCGAAGATCATGTACGTGGCGAGATTCGCAAAGATCCGGCGCGTCGCGAGCAGTCCACGCCTGAAGTCTTTGTGGCCGTCGTGGTCCGGCGGCCAAAGCACATCCGAAAACGTAAGCAGGTAGAGCGCAATGAACTCGCCCAGGCCAAGGGCAGGGAACAAGCGCGGGTTTTTCAGACCTGCTTCACCGACGGCAACGAATGTTCGATAGCGCGGCAAATCCTCGGGACGTTCATCGACGACGGGCAGTACTTCGTCCTGACCCAGCAGCGTGCCGCCGACGTCGGTGAGTATGTGGAGCAGATCTTCTGTAGGACCGTCCGCGTAGATTTGATCTCCCGTGAGGAAGAGCATGGTCGGCCGCAGGTGATCCTGCGAATGTCGCAAGGCTTCGTCGAACGCGTGATCGATTGCCGGGAAAGCGTCCGTCCCGTCGCCATCGATCTTTCGGCACGACGTGTGAAAGATCCGCATCTGGTCGAGTGACGCCGGCGGCACCATGAAACTCGGCCGGCCTGTGTTGTCACTTGGGTAGACAAGGAACTCCTGAGCCGCACTCGCCGTTGCGGCTAGCACATTCTCCGCAAACAAATCCTGTGTGGTCCCGCTGCCTTGTAGTTCGAATGAGAGCGTGTAGTTTCGGACGTCTCCGTCGGGCAGAGGCTGTGGCGGCCGGACCGTTACGACGGCCATGTGAAGAAACTTGCCGATCGCGAACGTGGGTGTTGGATCGCTTTCAAAGTCGATGGCTTGGCTGAGTGGCTTGAAGACCTTCAAACGAATGTTGCACGCCTCGCGTAGCGCCACCCAGACCGAAACAGCCGTGGGCTCGACGCGTCGAACCATTGGACCCGCCAGAATCAGCGGCACTTTGTTTTGTTGTAAACGGTCTTTTAGTTTCGTGAAGCTCATCGTGAGGCTCGGTTGTTATCGGTCATCGGTTGGGTACTCCGTTCGACCTGTAAGCTGCGGGGGCGGCGATACTATCACCGTAGTTCAGTATGGGCAATGAACTTTTTCGGATGGTATTGGGGAGAGCGGGCGGCTCGCCCGCAGCTTGAGGCCGCGCAGCGCATACACTTTGCGGGCGAGCCGCCCGTGCTCCGTAATGCAGCACCATCGGATGATTTTGCGGTTAACGTGTATAATCGCTCGGTTTGCAGCCTTCGCGGTGTTTACCTACTGATGCTTTCTCCGGAAACGATTCTTCAGGGACGTTATCGCGTCGTTCGCCAGCTTGGTCAGGGTGGCATGGGCGCCGTCTATGAGGCGATCGATCAACGTCTCGACACGACCGTCGCGCTGAAGGAGACGTTGTTCACGGACGAGCGTTTACGCAAACAGTTTGAGCGCGAAGCGCGGCTGTTGGCGCGTTTGCACCATCCGGCGCTGCCGCGCGTCAGCGACCATTTTTCGGAAGGCGACGGCCAGTTTCTCGTGATGCAGTTCATCCCCGGCGACGATCTGTCGGAGATGATGAATCGCAAGCGCGGCCCGTTCCCACCGGATCAGGTGTTGACGTGGGCGGATCAACTGCTCGATGCGCTCGACTACCTGCACACACAGGACCCGCAGATCGTTCATCGCGACATCAAGCCGCAGAACCTGAAACTCACTTCGCGCGGACAGATCATTCTGCTCGACTTCGGTCTCGCCAAAGGGCAGGCCGGCGACATCTCGCGGGTTACAACTAATGCGAGCATCTTCGGTTACACGCCAAACTACGCGCCACTCGAACAGATTCAAGGTCTCGGCACTGACTCCCGCAGCGATCTCTACTCGCTCGGCGCGACGCTCTACCACTTGATGACCGGCGTCAAACCGCCTGACGCCTTAACGCGCGCGGCTGCGTTGGTCAACGGCCAACCGGATCCGTTGACTCCGGCAAGCGAGGCGAATCCGGCAGTGGCGCCAGACGTCGATGCGGTGTTGGCGAAGTCCATGGCTCAGAATCGCGAACAGCGTTACGCGACTGCGGCTGACATGCGCAAGGCGTTGCACGAGACCGATCAGGCGACGACTGTGGTGAATCGCGGTGAAGCGCAAACAGTGCTGTTTCCGCCGCCTGCGAGGACCGCCGCGCCAGTGCCCACGCAAACAGTTGTCGGGCAGAACACGGTTAAGACGGGCGAGACGACAGTCGTGCGGCCGGTCAACGCTGGGCAGGGAAGACGAATGTTGCCGATCGCGTTGTCGGCGGTGGCGCTGGTGGTGTTGGCGTGCGGTGTGTTTGGGTTTTACATGTGGCAGAAGAGAGATGATCGCGGCGCTGTGCAGGTGACGAATATTACGACCGCGACGCCGTCGCCGGCTGCGAGTCCAGCGTCAGTTGAACCAACTCCGGAACCGTCAGAGACTAAAGACACGGATCAGGACGAGGAAGAGACCGCCACTACCGCTCCCAAACCAACGCCGAAAAAACAGGAGCGTGCTTCGCGCAACGACGAGCCGAGGTCGGATCTGCGTCCCGACGAACCACGCGTGCGGGTTGAAGTACAGACACATGACGACGACGAAGATCCGCCCGACGTTCCGGTGCCGCCAAACAGTGCGCAGGGCGGTCCGAACCGTCCGCGGCGGCCGCAGACAAGAGTGTTGCCGGGTGGTGTGGTGATGCGGGTTTTGCCGGATGGTTCGCAAATAATCCAGATGCGCGACGGCACGCGTGTCTACGTAGCGCCGGATGGCAAGCGAACGGTGGTCCCCCCGCGCGATCGCCCGAACCGTCGTACCCCCGCGCCAACTCCAACTCCATCTCCGTGAGCCACAAAGAAGCACAAAAGACCAAAAGTATTGCGCCCAAATCTTTTGTGCTTCTTTGTGGCTAAGAGGACAAACTAATGAAAAATACTAAAACTACTCGTGTCGTTTTTGCTTTGCTTGCCGTCTGTGCGTTGCTCGTGTTGCTGAGCCCCACGGGCGTCGCGGTGCGCGCGAAGAGCGAGCCTCCCGTTCCCGCGAACATCCGCTTGACTCCACCGGCGCCGGCCTTCACTGACAAGGAACGCGTCGCGGAGCTGATGCAGCGGCGCGAGCGCGTGGCCCAAAAGATCGGCCCGCAATCGTTCATGGTTCTGTTCAGCACTGAACCACGCGTCTACACCAACGACGTCGATTATCCGTATCGTCAGGAGAACAATCTTTACTACCTCACCAACCTGAAGCAAAAAGGCGCCACACTCGTCCTGCTCCCGGGTAACACAAAGATTCGCGAGATTCTTTTCCTGCCGCGCCGCAATGCGCTTGCCGAAACATGGACCGGGCACATGTACAGTCCGGAAGAAGCAAATCAACTCTCGGGCGTTCGCGAAATCTGGCAGGCGAGCGAGTTCGATTCGTTCATCAAATCGCTGCGCAACCGTCAGCCCTATCGCCCGAAGCCCGAAAACATCTTTATGTCTGATCTGCCGAAAGACATGCCGATGACGAACGACAACGGCTACACGGCGTTGTTCGACGCGGCCGCCAAAAACGAAGCGGGAATGTATCTGCTCGTGCCGGGTTCCGGCGAGAGCCGCGAGTACAAACAGGAGCAACGTTTCGCCGCCGACTGGGCGCAGACCGCTTCCGGTTTCAGCGTGAAAAACGCGTGGCCGATTTTCTCGGAGATGCGTTTGGTGAAGTCGCCGATGGAACAGCGCATCCTGCAACACGCGATCGACATCAGCATCGAGGCGCATCAACGCGCATGGGCCATCGCGGGCGAAGCGAAGTGGGAATACGAAGTCGACGCGATCATGGCCTACACGTTCAAGCTGCGGAATGCCGACAACTGGGGCTACCCGGACATCGTCGGTTGTGGTCCAAACGCGACGACGCTGCATTACATCGAGTCGCAGAGTCCGGTGAAACAGGGTGAACTGCTGTTGATGGACGTGGGCGCGGAATACGATCACTACACCGCGGACGTCACGCGCACGTTTCCAGTGAACGGGAAGTTTAGTCCGCATCAGGCCGAGCTTTATCAGATCGTTTACGACGCGCAGGAAGCAGTGGCGAACGCTTCGAAGCCGGGCGCAACGTTGTCAGACGTGAGCCGCGCCGGCACTGAAGTCATCAAAGACGGTCTTTTGAAAGTCGGACTGATCACGGATAAGACTTCGATGGCGCAGCATCGTTTGTGGTTCATGCACGGAACGTCGCACTGGCTGGGAATGAACGTACACGACGTTGGTGGACCAGCGAAGATCGTGCCCGGTGTGGTGTTCACGAACGAGCCGGGAATCTACGTGCGGCCGGACGCGTTGGACCAGATGCCTCCGGGTTGGAAACAGGAAGACTGGGATAAATTCAAAGCCGCAGTTCGACCGGCGTTTGAAAAATACAAAGGGATTGGCGTCCGGATCGAGGATGACCTGCTGATTACACCTGACGGCGTGAAGTGGATGACTGAAGCGTTGCCGCGCAAGCTGAGCGAGATCGAAGACTTCATCGCGAAAGCGCGGCGCCAGTCTGAGTAAAGAAAGCAATCCACAGATTACGCAGAGTTTTTAAGCAGTAACCTGCGTAATCTGTGGATGGATCTACTGCTTTTGAGCTTCCGCGCCTAAACAAGTAAAGAACTGCGCGGCCATCGTCTTCGCCGTGCCCTGAATCATGCGCTGGCCCACGCTGGCGATCGTTCCGCCAACCTGGACATCACCCGCATACTTCACTTTGGTAATCGCGCCTTCCTGAACCAGATCGAGATCGCCCGAGCCTTTCAAAAAACCCGGTGCGCCCTTGCCGTCGACGACCATGCGGAAGTGTTCGGGTTCGCGCAGATCCTCGAGCCGCACGTTGCCATTGAACACGCCCTTGATCGAACCGACGCCCGCGCGGATCGTTGCCGCAAACGTGTTGTCGCCAGTTCGTTCGAGACGTTCGCAACCGGGAATGCAACGCAGCAACACTTCCGGATTGACGAGCGACTGATAGACGCGTTCGCGAGTAGCTTCGAGTTCGTGCGTGCCTTCGAGCTTCACTTGACTGATGCTTTTGCCGCTTGAATCCCGCGCCGTGTGTGTACTTGCGCGAGATGACGACGATAGTCGCCCGAGGCATAAAGATCCGAGTTCGGATCGACTCCGTCGCACACCTGCGCTGCCGCTGAAGAAATCGCTTGTTCGTCGAGACTCGAACCCGCCAGCGCAGCTTCCGTAGCCTGTGCTCGATAAGCTTTGAGCCCGACGCCGGTCACGCCGATCTGTGCCGCTTTGCACGAACCGTCGTCATTCAACACGAGATTCACAGCGATGCCGACGACCGCAAATCCCGACGCGGGATGCGGCACTTTTTGATAAGCCTGACCAAAACGGCCGGACGGCTTTTCGATCCGGATCTCTCTTAAAATCTCGCCGGGCTGAAGAGCCGTGGTGAAGAGATCGACGAAGAAATCCGTCGCTTTCACAACGCGCTCGCCGCCTGGTCCAACCAGCACCAGATCGGCATTCAGCGCCAACACCGCCGCCGGCCAATCCGCCGCTGGATCGGAGTGCGCGATGCTGCCGCCGATCGTTCCTTTGTTGCGCACCTGCACGTCACCAATACTCTTTGCGCACGCGGGCAGCAGCGGGCAGATCTGCTGCAACAGGTCCGACGATTCGATCTGATAGTGCGTGGTAGTTGCGCCGATCAGAATTTGATTGCCTTCTTCGCGGATGTAACTGAGCGACTTGATGCGCGCGATGTCGACGAGCAGTTGCGGCTGCGCCAGACGCAATTTCATGGCGGGTATCAGACTGTGACCACCGGCAAGAATCTTCGCGCCGTCCGGATCAGCCGCGATCAACGACACCGCCTCTTCCAACGTCGCCGCCACTTGATAATCAAAAGGTGCTGGAATCATTCATTCACTCCTTCTGGTTCGTGTCTGTCCGTGTTCATCCGTGGCTAATAATCTTCCAAACAGTTTCAGGCTTGATCGGCATGTCGAGATGCTTCACGCCGAACGGCGCGAGTGCATCTACGATCGCACCGACAACCGCGGGCGTCGCACCGATCGTTCCAGCCTCACCGACGCCCTTGACGCCAAGCGGGTTCACCGGCGACGGCGTTTCCGTACGATCTAGTTCGAAGGTTGGAATGTGCTTAGCACGAGGCACTGCGTAGTCCATCAACGTGCCGCTAATCAACTGTCCCTGCTCGTCGTAGACCACCTCTTCATACATCGCCTGGCCGATCGACTGCACGATGCCTCCATGAACCTGCCCGTCGACCAGCATCGGATTGATCACTTTGCCGCAGTCGTCGACGGCGACGTAACGCAGCCACTTGATGTCGCCGGTTTCGCGATCGACTTCGACCACGGCGATGTGCGTGCCGAACGGGAACGTGAAGTTCTTTGGTTCGAAAAAGTAAGTTGCGGAAAGACCGGGTTCGGTGTCGGGCGGCAGTTCTTTCGCGAGGTGCGCAGCGAGCGCGATCTCCGCGATCGTCAGACTCGAACGCCCTTCGGTCTGCGGCTCCGGTAACGCGCCGGCAGGTCCTTCGCCGACCGGATAAACCGGATCGGAAGATCCCGCCGCACCCGCCGCTGCTGCTTTCTCGACCGAATACTTGCCGCCTTCAAACGAGACTTTCGACGAACCTGCTTGCAGCATGTGCGTCGCGATCTTCTCGGCTTTCTCTTTCAGTTTCTGCACCGCGATGTAGACCGCTGTTCCGCCGACGGCCGTCGCGCGGCTGCCGAACGTGCCGATGCCGTACTGCACGATACCGGTGTCGCCGTGAATCACAGTCACGTCGTTGATGCTCACGCCGAGTTCATCAGCGACGATCTGTGCGAACGAAGTTTCCTGGCCCTGGCCGTGTGGCGACGCGCCAGTCAACACCGTGACCTTTCCGGTCGGTTCAATTCGCACCGTTGCGCTTTCCCAACCGCCGGCGGGCATCGCCTGCGATGGTCCAAGCGCGCAAATCTCGACGTAAGTCGAAATACCAATGCCGATCAAACGGCCTTCCGCGCGGGCTTTCTTTTGATCTTCGCGTAGCTGCGCGTAACCGGCGATCTGTTGCGCCTTGTCGAGCGCGGCTTCGTAATCACCACTGTCGTAATCGAGACCGGTCGCAGTGTGAAACGGAAACTCATCCTTACCCGGGAAATTCTTTCGTCTGACTTCAGCCGGATCGACTCCCAGATCGGCGGCGACCAGATCCAGCGCGCGCTCGACGATGTAGGTCGCTTCCGGACGGCCCGCGCCGCGATACGCGTCCGTGGCCATCTTGTTTGTGAAGCAGCCGGTGATGTTGATCTGGATCGCCGGAATTCTGTAAGCGCCGGAAAGCATCAGGCCGGTGAGGGTCGGAATCGCCGGCGTTAACAGTTGATGATACGCGCCGAGATCGGCGAAGACGTTGTAACGCAGACCAAGCAGAGTACCGTCGTTCTTGAATGCGACTTCGATGTCGCCGACCTGTCCGCGTCCGTGAATCGTCGACTGAATATTCTCGCGGCGCGTCTCGATCCACTTCACTGGCTTGTTGAGTTGCATCGAGATCCAGCCGAGTAACGCTTCTTCCGCGTAGACGTTGAGCTTCGAACCGAAGCCGCCGCCGACTTCCGGCGTGATCACGCGCAGCTTGTTTTCCGGCATGCCGATCATCAACGCGACTTGCGTGCGCATCAGGTGCGGAATCTGCGTTGACGACCAGAGCGTCAGTTCTTCTTCACCGGGGAAGTAGCGTGCGAGTACGCCGCGCGGTTCCATCGCGATCGGCGCGAGGCGGCGGTGCAGTACGCGTTGTTTGACCGTGCGATCGGCGGACGCGAAAGCGGCTTCGATGTCGCCTTCGCCGGCGGTCATTTTGTAGGCGATGTTGTCGCCGAACGACTCGTGGATGACAGTGCCGCCGGCAGCGGCCGCTTCGACGTCCGTCACGACCGGCAAGTCGTCGTAATCGACGACGACGAGATCCACGGCGTCGCGTGCGGCGTAACGATCGGTAGCGACGACTGCGGCAATCGGATGGCCCACGAAGTAAACCTTCTCGCCGGCGAGCACGCGATGATCGGGGACTTTCAACCCCGGCAACGCGCCCGCGCAGGGAACTGGTCCAACCTTCGCGACGTCCTGTCCGGTGTAAACAGCGACGACACCCGGCGTCGCGAGCGCTGCCGAGGTGTCGATGTTAGTGATCTTTGCGTGTGCATAAACCGAGCGCACGAACGCGACATGAAGCGTACCCGGCAGGCTGATGTCGTCGACGTAGTGGGCCAAGCCCTTGATCAGCCTTGGATCTTCCGTACGTCTGACTCTTTGACCGACATAATTTTCAGGCATATTCGTTCTCCGAACTTTAGCCACGGATTTACACGGACTTACACGGATTTGGTTCTGTCCGTGGTTTCAGTGTGAATCTGTGGCCTTTTTAGCAGCGTATTCGACGGCTTCGATGATGTGCTGATAACCAGTGCAGCGGCACAGATTGCCTTCGAGACCGTGACAGATCTCCTCGCGCGTCGGATTCGCGTTGCGGTCGAGTAACTGCGCCGCGGTCATGATCATGCCCGGCGTGCAGTAGCCGCACTGCAATCCGTGACGTTCCCAGAAACCTTCCTGCACCGGATGCAGTTCGCCATTCGTCGCAAGACCCTCAACAGTCGTGATCGACGCGCCGTCAGCTTGCACGGCAAACATCGTACACGACTTCACTGCCTGTCCATCGAGCGAGACTGTACACGCGCCGCAGAGCGATGTTTCGCAACCGACGTGCGTGCCGGTCAGTTCGAGAACGTCGCGCAGGTAATGAACGAGAAGCATGCGTGGCTCGACTTCGTCTTCGCGAGCGACACCATTCACGCTCAGGTTGATAGCTTTTGTCATGGGCTTGATCCTTATACGGTCGCTTTGTGAATTTGCCGTTTCAAACGGTGAATGTTTCGCCTGACGGCTTTCAATTGCGCGCTATCGTGCGCTTCGATTGCCGCCGCGCGTTGCGTCTTCAACTCGCGAATACGCGCTTTGATCGTGCTCTTGTCGATGCCGACGACGTCGTGGTGCGTGTGCTGAATGCCGAGAGCTTTCGCGAGCGCGCCGACGAGGTGCTCCTTGTTCATCTGCGTGTAGCCCTGAACGGCTTCGTGCTCGGAGCCTTGGGCGATCTCGCGCAGGTCCGCGAGCG